>JAKCEV010000087.1 GCA_023539495.1 Candidatus Wolframiiraptor allenii | reverse complement strand
TATGCTGGCCGGCGGGCAGTAAAAGCTGGAAGCCGGTGGTAAGACCACGGTCCTGCCGTGGATCCATGAACTCATGGATCCACGGTGGTTGATCGCAGGGGCCCCGCCGGCCAGCTACGATAGCCCGTCGGCCAGCCCCACCCCTTTTTATCCCGTTTTTACCCTAGATTTAAGCTCGTGAAGGAACCTTAAGTGGGGCTAGATGATATGTAACTGATGAGGATTATGAACATTAAACTGAGACCTTGCTGTGTAGGCTTGTTGTGTAGGGTGAATGATGGAGGTTAGGCTACCTTATGGTGAGGGTGAGCTTGAGATCAGGCTTGAGAGATGCAGGATCTTAAGGTCTAGGGAGATGCCTGCTTTGGCGTCTGTTAAGGATGAGCTCTTCTGAGACGCGAAAATCATCCTTAATAACCTTAAAGCATCAGGAGTGTCTGTAAAGCTAAAAGCTGGCGCGCTATCCGTTCATAGAACGGGGCGCGGGGCCGTGGTCTAGCTTGGTTATGATTCGCGGCTCGGGCCCGCGAGGTCCTGGGTTCAAATCCCAGCGGCCCCACACTCGTCTCCTAAAATCTTCTCAACAGGTGGAATAGTTTAATTACAGGGTCATATTTTGAGATTGATGGATGTCGGAGATCATTCCACCGGATGGTTTGAGTGATGAGGAGCTTAGGAGGATTTTATCCGAGGCTAGGAGGATAGCTGTTGTCGGCTTCTCACGTGATCCCTCGAAGCCATCGCATTTTGTCCCGAAGTTCCTCATCAGGCAGGGTTATGAGGTTATCCCCGTGAACCCGAATGTCGAGAATATTCTCGGCCTAAGGGCTTATAGGTCTCTGCTGGAGGTCGAGGTTCCTGTTGACATAGTAGATGTTTTCAGGCCCTCAAGTGATGTTCCGCAGGTCGCGGAACACGCCCTCTCCATGAAGTTTAGGCCCAAGGTTTTCTGGATGCAGGAGGGGATCTATAATCGTGAGGCAGCCGAGATGCTCAGGAGGAATAATGTGATAGTCGTGTGGAATAGATGTATCATGAAGGAACATAACAGGCTATTCGGGACGAAGCCCCTGATACCTATGGGCAGGCTCAAGTGATCCTCAACGCCTGATCAAGTATCTCCGAGAGCTTCTTGGCGAACTTGGTTTCTAGGAGCTTCTTCGGGCTGCCAAGCGCCCCCTCCACCCCCGGGTCGAATGGTATTGATCCGAGGAACCTGGCTCCAATCCTCTCCACCTCACCCCCTATAGACGTTGTCGCATCCGTGAGCATGTTCTCGATGACGCCTATCACAGGGGCTCTAATCTTTCTAAGCAGGGCTAGGAGCTTTTTCACGGTCTCTAGCGAGAGCTTGGAGGGAGTGGTGACCACGAGGAACACTAGTCTCCTGATCAGCTTGAGCAGGTCTAGGAGCGCGTCCCCAAGGCCCGGCGGAGTATCCACTATGAGGTAGTCTAAGTCACCCCACTTGGTTAGGGCCAGTACTTCGATAAACGCGTTTGTCATATCCCCGCCCCTGAGCGGCACCGCCTCCTCCCCAGAAAAGAATGTTATCGACATGTACTTGACGCCGTGGATTTCAGGTGGTATCATGCCCTTATCCTCGATTGGATGGGCGGCGCCAACCCCCATGATCACGCTGCTGGAGGGGTTTGTGAAGTCTAGGTCGAGTAGCCCAGCGCGAAGCCCTCTTTCCGAGAGTAGTAGCGCAGTGGTGGCGGCTATCAGGCTCTTCCCAACCCCGCCCTTACCGCTCGAGACGGCTATCACCTTGCTGACACCTCTAAGCCTATCCTCGATCACGCTCAGCCTGGGATCAATCATCGCTATTCTCCTCCCATACCTCCTCTTATACTCCCATTTCATGAGCTTTTCAAGCCTCTCCCAAGCACTCGGCATCGTTACCCAGCTATCAACGAGATACTTGATGTCTAGCTCGTCCTTATTTCTTTGGGAGATCTCCGAAAATGAGAAATAAAATGTGGGATATTGTGATGGGCTTCGGCTTTATGGCATGCTCGCCTCGGCGGCCTTCAGCTTGAATAGCATGGCGTCCCATAGCTCCTCCCAGACATCCCCGAGATAATCGATCAATTGATCCCAGCCTATTACTCTCACCATGTCTCATCTTGTTACGCGCCTGTCACCCTCCCTCACGCCCCTAACGACAAAATACTTGACATCGTCTCCATCCCTGAACGGTATTATGAATATCTGCTTCAAGGTCTTCCTATCGCCATAGGACCTTATGTTTTAGCCGGCTTCCCGGCATCCCGACATCATCATAATAATCTTTCCACTTTCAGGCATGTCCCCAAGAAATAAGGGCAGGCATGTACTGAGATGATATTGTGGAGACATGATCGGTTACGTGGACGCCTTCGATGAGGCCGGCATCCTGAGGGAGTTTATCGGGGTCCTGGATAGGATTAACTCGGCGCTTGCTGTCGCCGAGAGATACAGGCCGCCATCAGTCATCGTTAGGACGCTCATCTATGATGGCCTCAGGATGCTCGACGACTTCGCCAAGGAGTATCGCGGATATGTCGGGAAGGTGATGGACCATGTCTGCATGGAGCTGAGAAGCCTGCTCTATGAAGTCCTCGGAGGTGAATGAAGATGAAGAGGACGTGTATTGTGGAGTTGATCGTTGATGAGGAGACGGAGAAGAGGTTGAAGCAGTTATGCGACCTTTCTTCGAAGCTGTGGAACGAGGTCAACTATGCTAGGCTGAAGGCGTGGATGGAGAAGAGGCCCATCGACTTTAAGGGGACATACAGGGAGTTCTATGAGAGGTATAAGCCGCTGATAGGCGCTGTTACGGCCCAGACGATCCTGCTGAGGAACGGTAATGCGTGGAAGGGCTTCTTCAGGCTCTTGGAGCTGAAGAGGGAGGGGAGGCTGCCGCCATCCATAACTTGGGTTAATCCGCCGGGATACAGGAAGAGGAATGGGTCTAGGACGCTGTGGACTGCCATTAGGAAGGATCAGTATAGGATGGATGGCGATAGGATTATTCTTCAAGGTCTCGGCGCAATTGGCTGGATAGAAGTGAGATACAAGGGCCCGATATATCTGAGGGGCGAGCGAGGAGAGCTTATGATACGATATGACGACGATAGAAAGAAGTGGTATGCCAGCATAGCCTTCTCCAAGATCTCCGAAAGGATGGTGAGGGGAGAGTGGAGGCAGGTGCCACGGCAGCCGAAAGGCAACCTGACCGCTGGCGTGGATATTGGTATCAATAACCTGCTGGCGATATATGTCGAGAATGGCTTGACGAAGCTCGTCAACGGCAAACCATTAAAGTCAATAGCGTATTATTGGAAGAGGAGGATCGCCGAATATCAATCAACGCTGAACAAGTATGGCCTGAAGACATCCAAGAGGCTTAGGCGGATGTACTCTAAGTGGCGGAGGCAGATAAGACACTATATAGATGCCAAGGTGAGGGAGACCGTAGAGTGGCTCCATGACGTCGGGGTCTCCACGATCAAGGTCGGCTATCCAAAGGGCATTGCGCAGGAGAACGGCGACTTCGATAACGTCAATGTCTGGACCTATGGCCTTCTGCTGAGGAGGATTAGTGAGGTCGCGGAGGAGTATGGGATAAAGGTGATCTACGTTGATGAAAGAGGCACCTCGTCGAGATGCCCGCTACATGGTGACGGCTGTGGCGTTAGAATCTACAGGGGATTGTTCAAGTGCACGACGATGAACAAGGTATTCAATGCCGACATCGTTGCGGCACGCAATATTCTATTG
>JAKCEV010000086.1 GCA_023539495.1 Candidatus Wolframiiraptor allenii | reverse complement strand
AACCTCCCAAAAGGGAGGAATGTAGCCCAAACCTCCCCACACCAAATGGGGAGGAGGTCATGTGTCAGGAGGGAGACGATTATTAACAAAAATGTCTATTGAAAGCTGGCCCATGCGGTTCTCAGCGCCGAAGATCCTTTTCACATTCTCGATCGCGAGCGCGACTCTCTCCGCGAGATAGCAGTCCCTGATCTTCTTCATGAGAAGGTTCTCGACTAGATTTACATACTTCTCCACAGCGCCCCTGAAGACCGTTTGAGAGACCTCTCCCCCGCAGTTCACGCATACGCCGGTGAGGGGCGGCCTCCGATACTTCCTCCCACATCGCTTACACTTGAACTCTTGGAGGAGGAATGCCCTCATATTCCCGAGTATGTCTGAGAGGAGGTGTGTCTCAACCATCTTCTCGGCTACCATGCACTCATCAACCGCCTCGACCTTCTCGGCCAGCTCGAGCTGCCCCATGATCTTCTCGAGCATACTGCCATGCCTCTTATACATGGACTCAACCGGATAGGCTGTAAGGTTGCTTTGTGGATGTGTGAACCCAACTCTCAGGGGCTTGTCTTCGGCCAAGAGAGTCTTTATCGTGGGGATCCTGCCCGCGAGCTCCGATATGTGTCCGCCATGCTCCGCGAGTCTATAGAACTCTAATGGTATCCGGCTCAGGACATCCAAGTTATGTGCCTGCTCATCAACCTCCTTCGGGTTTATTACTACCGTGAGGAGGAGAGGAGCATCCATCTTCCCGCCAATCTTGCCGGGTAGATATAGTCTCGAGAAGTTTATCAGAGGGTCTAGGAGTAGCATTATGCTATCCTCGTCGCCATCACAATCCCTCCTCTTCGCGGCATGGAAGACTGGGTGCGCGAAGCATGTCAAAGAGTCCGTGAAGCCTATAACCCTGCCGACGACGCCTGCATATGTGTGTGGTGATAGGGCTGCTATTAGCACGCCCACAATATCTTCTATGGACTCGAAACCGTAGAATGGTTCCATGCCAGCGAGCTTAACGAGGAGCTCGTCAATGAACTTTGAAACCTTAAGAAGGTGCTCCGCGGCCTTGCGTGGGATGACCACGTCCTGCGGCTTCAGCTCCAGTATCTGGTCTGGTGAGACCAGCTCCCTGCCATATATGTCATGTGTGTAGCCGAGCTCTCTTAGCTTTTCGACCGGCGTCGAGATCTGTCTGGGCGTGAAATGCGTCAGGGGGGCATTCGTCGCATCAAACCTTATCGTCCCATCCTTGTAGATGTAGAGGCCGTATTTCGCCCTGAGAATGCCCTTCTCTATGAGCTCCGGCGCCTTCACCGTGCTATTGAGGCCCTTAACGCCCTTGAGCCTGCCTGGCGCCTGTTCCGAGATCCTCTTCAGGGCGTAATAGAGCTCCTCGCCGACGTTGATCATGAACTTCCTCGAGAACTTGATCTTGCCACCGCACTTGGGGCATCTAGCATCCTCCCCATACTCGACCTCGAGTCCACACTCCACGCATGTTCCAATGATCTCCGTTAATACGCCGCATTGCGGGCATCTCTCCTTCCAAGTTACCTCGCCGCACTCTGGGCATTTTCTGGTGCAGAGCTCGACTGAGGTCTTCCTGCCATTTTTCGCGGCCGCGACAAGGTCTCTCGTGCTGCCACCCGCATCGGCTATCGGGAAGAGCACGTTCACCGGAGGGCTCATCTCCCTCTGAGCAGCCTTCTCAGGCCTACCCATCCTAGCCCCAATAAATGATCCAGCCTTATCCCGCTGAGGTATTCCAGAGATGGCCTCAACTGCCTTGATTGGATCATCCCCCTCCAGCCTCTCATCACTGAATGGTCTCAGGCAGGCTAGAAGAACCTTGAACCATGATAATGGCATCTTTATCTTGTTCTCCGAGACCATATGCTCGACGAGTATCCTTGTTAGAGCCTGCTTAGCCGCATCATCTCGCGGGAGGGACACATATCCATCCTCGATCAAGAGGCTGCTTGCGCCCGATCTTATCCAGCTTCTCAGCATCTCGAGATCATTTATCGAGGCATTTCTCCAGAATGGAAGGTATTCGGGGTTTAAGGGGATCTTAAGGGCCATGCTGAGCCTTATCGCGTCCTCGATGCTCGGCTTCCGGTGCAGCGGATCTCCTAGTATCCAGTTGGCGAGCTCTTTAAGATGCGGGGGCGCGGTGTCGAGTCTCTCCCTAAGCTCCTCGGCCCACCACTCCTCGCAGTATCCCGGCCTCCTAACCTCGGCATTATTCTCGATCAGGTCTCCTATCGAGATCAGGATATCTCCTAGGAAGAGTATCTTCGCTATCTTGCCCTCAATCCTTTTTAGATCCTCTTCGGATCTGATCTTTATCACGCTACCATCATCCAGCATGACTATCGGGGGCTCGATCGAGTCTACTGGCGAGACTATTCCACCTTTTCCGGGATAATCCAGCTTAAGCTGGGTGCCTGTCGTGAGATAACCCTTTAGGAGCTTGAGTGTTAGGGGGTGGAGGCCGACGGCCTGCATCCCGGTCGAGAAGGATCTGCCATACCTTATCCTGAATCCCCCGAAGGTCTTTGAGGATGAGAGGAGGGGCCTCCCGCCAACCAGCTCATCCAAGTAGCTCTGCTCCTCATCATTGCTCATGAGCTCTTTCATTCTCTCGGCCACATGCCTTATCCAGTCCCATCCTTCGAGACCGAGCTCCTCCACAAGCTTTAAGACCTTCTTCGCCCTACCAGCTATGCCATCATTCACAACCCTCAGAGCCCCACCCCTAAGATAATTCGTCTCGATCCTTGGGAGATTTCTATAGGATGGTGCCTGGATCCTATCCGTGGCGATGCCCGTAACTTCGACCGGAAGCCTTCTCAGGATGAATTCTATCAAGTCCTCCGGGACATTATACTGGAATCTCGAAACCCTTCTCTGATACGTCCTCAGCTCCTCGATGAATCTCATGACCTCCTCATCAGTCGGCTTATACCTGTCGAGCCCGAGGAGCCTCCTAACATGATCCGCTAGCAGGATTATTGATGCGAGCTCTGTCCCGCCAGCGGATCTTATGGGTCCAGCGAAGTATACTGATAGGTGCTTGGAGCCATCCGGGTTCTGCTTAATCTTCACATCCACTATGCCCTCGGTTGGGGCAGCTGTGATACATGGTGGCGTTAGGACCGCTAGGCAGGTCCGTATAACTTGGAGCGCCAGCTCCTCATCACTCATCTTGCCCCGAAGCTCGGAGACCAGCTCCTCAGCCAGCTTGAAGGCAAGCTTCTCTTGGGAGATCCTCCCAAAGTATTTTCTAATCTTTTCAGCGACACCTCGCGGTCCCACTAGGAGCTCAACTCTCTCAGCCAAGTCTTTGGCCAGAAGTATCTCGACCTCAGGAGTCGGCGACCCTATCCTCCTACGGGCCTCAACAGCAACCTGATAACACCTCTGAAACTCCCTCTCTATGAGCGCCTTATACTCCTCTTCCTCGAACCCGGCCCGGATCATGTCTTCTGCATGAAGTGGTTATGGCTCCCCGATTTAAGGGATGCCCGAGCTACGTGTGCGAGTTCTGCAGCTCATGCCTGCGCTGATGGTTTCTCGAGGTGTCCATTGCATGGCGATGGATGCGGTGTTAGGATCAGTAGGGGATTATTCAGGTGCACGACAATGAACAAGGTGTTCAATGCCGACCTCGTAGCAGCACGCAATATTCTAATGGCGCCAGTAACCCGGAGCCCTGGGAGGGGTTAGGGGGTAATGGCCGGAGACCCGGCCAAGGGCTGAACCTCCAGGAGGAGGGATGTAGCCCAAACTTCCCCATCTTATATGGGGGAGGAGGTCGTATGCTCTAACCATTATTTAAGAGATGGAGAT
>JAKCEV010000085.1 GCA_023539495.1 Candidatus Wolframiiraptor allenii | reverse complement strand
AGACTATCTGGGGGTTATCAAAGTCCACCGCGATGAATGTCCTTATCAGCTCGGCCATGCCAGAATCCATGCAATCCAATGAATTAGCTAATGATTAAGCCTTTCGAGGAGCAGCCTTGCTATCCTGTCAGCAATCTCGTCAGCCATTCCTTGGGGGTTCATTATCCAAGAGACCTGCTCCGGCCTCATCCTCTTAAAGGCATTGTAGAACTCCCGGACATATTCTTGCATTAGCGAGTCTCGCTCAAGCATGTCTTCGAGCCCTCCCTGCCCCTCCTTCATCCCAAGCCTCTTAATGCGATCCTCCTCCGGTGCGTCTATAATCAGGTATATGTCTGGCTTAACGAAAACGCCCTCACCGAGCCTCTCGACTATCTCCAAGAATTCCCTGAAGTCCTGCTCGGAGATCTTGGCACCCCTTAACCTCGAAAGGGCGAAGCCGTAGGCTATCGAGCAGAGGTAGTAGCGGTCTATGAAAAGGAAGTCTGGAGATTCTTCGGCAATTATATGTTTGAGTATCCTCGAGTCGTCGCTCGTGTTCGCAAGGAATAAGAGCATCCGTGTTAAATGATCTATCTCCGGGTCGTTTCCATAGGTTTTGGCGAACTCGCCCGTCTTTGAGCTGCTCGGGGTTTTATGCGTAGAGACCTTATATCCCTTGGACTCCAAGATCGATCTAACCTTGACTATGAGCGTTGTCTTGCCAGCGGCGTCGAGCCCCTCCCAGACCACTATCAAAGGTTTGGTCAAGATTGCCGAAAAATATTATGAAGGAGGTTTAAAAAATCATGCGCTAGAGGGTTACCCCCGATTCCTCGAGCTTCACCAGCCTCTCCCAATTCTCCTCAACAGCCTTTTTCAATGCCTCTAGGACGTGAGCGTTCTCGGGCCTTAATAGATGGCTGAACCTCCCTTGCATCTTCAGGAACTCCTCGAGCGGCTTCGGCTCCTTCACTTTGATGTTTATCCTCACCCTGCCATACTCCACCTCATATACTGGGAAGTACCTGGTCTCGACGGCTAGCCGTGCGATCCTGACGGTCTCTGCTGGCGGGTATCTCCATCCTGGGACGCATGGCGCGAGCACATGAAGGACTTTCGGCCCTTCGATCTCCAAAGCCTTCCTAACCTTGTTTACGAGGTCTAGTGGATGGGAAATGCTGGCAGTTGCCGCATATGGAATCCTATGCGCGACCGCTATAGCGATCAAATCCTTCTTCCTCTCCTGTTTCCCAGGTATAACCTTGCCGGCAGGGCTTGTTGTAGTGGCGGCTCCAATCGGCGTCGCGCCCGACCTTTGAATCCCCGTATTCATATATGCCTCATTATCATAGCATATGTAGAGCATGTTATGGCCCCTCTCGAGCGCGCCTGAGAGTGCTTGGAAGCCTATATCAAATGTCCCCCCATCACCGGCGAAGACTATGACGTCATGAAGTTTCTTCCCCCTCTTCTTGTTGAGTATCTTCATAGCCTCAACTATGCCTGATGCGACAGCCGCAGCATTCTCGAAAGCGACATGGACGTATGGTATCTTCCAAGCGGTGTATGGATAGCAGGACGTGGAGACCTCAACGCATCCGGTTGGATTCACAACGACCGTTGGGCCTCTAATGGCCTTGAAGACGAGCCTGGCAGCTATCCCTGCGCCGCATCCGGCGCAGAGCCTGTGACCTGATGCAAACCATTCCTCCCTTGGAAGATCCTTTGGTGTCTTGTAGAAGATTGCTTGGCTGCTCATGCCCTCACCCCCCACCATATTACATGCTCGTCAAATCTGCCCCTACGGGCTCCATCCAGCGCCATCTTTAACACCGACTCGGCCTCATCAAGCCTAAAGTCCCTCCCGCCGAGCCCATAGACCACGTTCATCGCCGGGACCCTCAAGCCATTCCTATAGAGCATCGCGAGGGTCTCCATGTAGAGTGGGCCTCCAAGGCCACCATATGAATAGGCCCTATCCATCACTATAAGGGACTTCGCGTTCTTTAGCAGCTCGACCAGCTGATTCTCGGGGAACGGCCTGAACATTGTCAGCCCGATGACGCCAACCTTAAGCCCGCTCTCTCTAAGCCTCCTAGCCGCGGCCTTGAGCGTGCCATAAGTCGATCCGAGAACGAGGACAATGGCATCCGCGTCATCAGCCATATACGAGTTGAAGTACCAGTATCTCCTCCCGCTTATCCTCGCATATTCTTCAGCCACCTTTGGGTAAACTTGGCCAGCCCTCTCAGCAGCCTCCTTAAGCTGATACTTGAACTCCATGTATGTATCGGGCAGCGCCATAGTCCCGAAGGTCGCCGGGTTATCGAAGTCTATGGAGTATAATGGCTGCCTGGGTGGCAGGAACCTGGAGGCATCATCGTCGGAGATTGGCGTGAGCGGCTCGACACTGTGCGTGAGGATGAACGCGTCGAGGTTCACCGATACCGGGAGCTGGACATCCGAGTGCTCCGAGAGTTTAAATGCTATGAATGTCAGGTCGTATGCCTCCTGGACATTGGTCGCGAATAGGTGGACCCATCCAGAATCTCTCTCGGGCATCACGTCGCCATGCTCGCAGTGTATGTTTAGCGGCGCGTTAAGCGACCTATTAGCTATCGCCATTACCATCGGAACCCTCATTGAAGAGGTGGCGTAGACGATCTCATGCATGAGGGCTAAGCCTTGACTCGCGGTCGAGGTGAAGACCCTCGCGCCGGCGAGGCTCGCCCCAACACATATCGAGAGGGCGGAGTGCTCGCTCTCAGCCTGTATAAAGGCGGCGTCGAGCTCGCCATTCGCCACATATTCGCTTAATCTTTCAACTATTATCGTCTGTGGGGTTATGGGGTATGCTGCTATCACGTCGACATTCGATTGCTTGACCGCGAGTGCGACTGCCTCATCGCCCATTATCGCTATCCTTTCTTGAGCCTGTCTCGCCATACAATCACACCTCCTCCATGCTTATCGCCTTAACTGGGCAGACGGTCTCACAAACTCCACAGCCCTTGCAATACTCATAGTCAACCTTGACTGAGTCATCATCAAGCCTCTTGATCGCGGCATCTGGGCAGAAAACCCAGCAAAGGAGACACTTTATGCACCTCCCATAGTCTATCTTGGGCTGCCTAGTCCTCCAGACGCCGGTTTTATACTCGAGGGATGTCGCTGGGATGGGTATCATTGCGCCGATCGGTAGATCCCTATAGGTGAACTGCCCCTTAACAATAGGCTCTACTATCTTCTTAGCCGACAATCGTCTTCACCTCCTCATAACACCTCCTACTCAGCTTAAGATTCATCTCAAGAACTTTTCCCGAGAACCTCTCAGCCAAGACCTTCTCCAAGGTCTCGAGGGATGCCAGCTTCTTTACTCTCAGGAGAGCTGAGAGCATTGGCACGTTATAGATCTCCCGACCGCCGGTTTCTTCGAGCGAGATCTTCCTAGCATCAACGACGTGGAGCCTGTAGCCATTGTCCCTGGCCCATTTTGCCACCTTCTCGCTATTGTCTGGAGGCAGGTTTAACACCAGATCGCCGCCCTTCTTAAGTCCATAGGCATAATCCTCGGGGGTCTTGGACATCACGGGATCAATTATGACGACTATGTCGGGCTCATAGATCCCGCAGTGGATATCTATTGGTTCATCCGAGATCCTCGTATATGATCTGACGGGCGCGCCAGCCCTCTCAGGCCCGAATTCTGGGAAGTGCTGTGCATAGTTTCCCTCGACGATGGCGGCTCTAGCTAGCAGGTTGCTGCCGGTGACAACGCCTTGGCCTCCCCGTCCATGCCATCTTATCTCGACTAATACCATGAAGCCATCACCAGTATCGTAACGCTCTAAACAGCACCTATTTACTATTTAGCATA
>JAKCEV010000084.1 GCA_023539495.1 Candidatus Wolframiiraptor allenii | reverse complement strand
GGCGCGCAACATTTTAATGACGGCGACGTCGAATAATACCTCGATGGCACCAGTAACCCCCGAGTCCCGGAGAGGGGTAGGGGGTAATGGCCGGAGACCCGGCCAAGGGCTAAACCTCCAGAAGGGGGGATGTAGCCCAAACCTCCCCACACCAAATGGGGAGGAGGTCGACGAAATTAGCCGACGATCTCGAGCTTCCGCAACCTAATGCCCTCCCTGTGTATCGTGTAACCACACTCCTTGCAGATCAGCTTAAGCGTCTGCTTCTGCGTCGTCTTAGCCTTCCTTCTCTGAATCGGGTACTTCTGGCCACCATACCCATGCAACTCCCGCTCATGATGCCTAGCGCCCCTAGCCAGAGACCTATCCCTACCCTTTTTATAGAGTGTAACCTTATGCTCTGTATACTTACGACATCTGGGGCAGTAGGTGTTAATGGATGCCGGAACCTTCAATTCAGGAGCGGAAGATGATGCTGAATAATTTAAGGATGTCGCGGTCTCCCAATTATGTCACCCGAGATAGATCAAGCTGACTTCCTCCCCCACCTTAAAGGGGCGCGGGTTCCCGCTGGCGCGGAAGGTTTGGACTTATATCCCCCATTTCTCGGGAGTTTAGCCCGGGGCCGGGTCTCCGGCCCAATGTTCATCACCAAATAAAGAAAGTTTATAAGCTTTTCCATCCATCCTTGCGGACATGGAGGTTGAATGGGAAAAGCTGATACCAAAACCTAGGTCGAGATTTCTCCTAGTCCAATGTAACGAGTGTGGTCACCGGCAGATAGTCTTTGATAATGCGAAGATCGAGGTTAAGTGCCAAGTATGCAACGCAACCCTCGCTCTTCCAAAGGGAGGCAAAGCCAGGATCCTAGGAAGGGTGCTTGAGACCTTAACTTAGATTAAGCGTTGCTGAATGTGGACTTTAACAGTCCTTCATGGATTCCTACTAGGCTTTGTATTCTCTTTCGAAGCATTGTTATCTGACCTTAGGTTACTTCATCAGTGAATATGCTATTAGGTGCGATATTCATGGTCCCTAGGGGATATGATATCAGAAGGTGGGGGTATGTCATGACCGATCCATCCCTCAAAGCCCATGATCTAATGCAGGTCGCTGAGAATCATTTCTGCTACTTTTTTGCCTGATAGTAGCATTGAGCTAAATATGGGGCCCATTCTTGGCAGGCCATATAACGCCGCTGTAGACATTCCCGCAACATATAATCCTGGCAGGACCCGCCCTGTCCTTTCTACGACAAGTTTTTCTGAGAGCTTGGAATAAGCCGATCTCTCCCCATGGATGCTTAGCTGGGCTTCAGGTAGCTTCTTAGCGACTATTCGTAGGACTTCTGCATCATGGCCCGTCGCATCGACAACAGCCCTCGATCTAATGAATAACGGATCGGCATGCAGGCCTGATATCGTTACAGCACTCCACTGTACGACGACCCCTTCTATTCTAAGCGGGCTCTCCCTGTATATCACATCCTCCACGTTAACCCCGAGAATAATTTTTGCCCCCGCATCAATAGCGCCTGCAGCAAGTTTTGCCATGAGCTCCGAAGCATCTAGGACATAGAGACCCTCCTCAACATCTCTCTCAAACCTCACGCCGAAGTCTCTCAGTATCATGATTGCAGACTCGTCAACGACTATCTTATGAAATAACATGCCGCCACCGCCGATGCCGCCGCCGAAGCTTAGCTTCCTTTCAAAAACCACGACGCTGAGCCCCTTCTCAGCCATGTACTTGGCTGCAGCCATTCCCGAGGGCCCCGCGCCAGCAATGACGACGTCAACGCTAGAGAGCTTAAACCAGTCACTCATAGCGCTCCTTATGATAGCTCTAGATATTCTCTCTTCCAACGGTTTACCGAACGACATGCGCCCCCATCACCTCATGTCTTCAGCCCGAGTAACCTCTTAAAAGTATAAACATTCCTCAATTCTAAAACATTGACATTTCTTAAGCCACCTATCTACCCCCTTAAACCGTTTCAATTATAGCCTCTAACAGGGGAAGAGCGTTAAACTTACTTCTAGACAATGGTTTAACTTAAATTAACGAGCATTATTGAATGTTCTTAGATGTCGGAACTTGTGGAGAGGGATGTCCCGGCTGTTGATGAGCTTGTTGTCGGCCTAGTTAAGCGTGTTGAGAAATATGGGGTGTATTTGGATCTCCTTGATTATCCTGGATGGGAGGGCTTTGTTCATGTCTCGGAGATCTCGCTTAAGTGGATAAGGAATATCAGAGATTATTTGAAAGAGGGACAGAGGGATGTTTTCAGGGTTCTCAGGATTGATCCGGCCACGAGGCAGGCGGATGTCTCCTATAGGAGGGTTTCACAGAAGGAGCGGGAAGATAAGATGCGCCTCTGGAAGCGGAAGCAGAGGTTGCTAAGAGTGTTGAAACTATTATCCGAGAGGTCTGGTAGGAGCGAGGAGGAGTTGAAGAAGCTCATAGTCGAGCCGGCCTTGGAGCGCGGCTTAAGCCTCTACAACGTCCTGCTGGACGCGCTTGAGGAGGAGCAGCTCCCAGAATGGATGAAGCTGGACGAGGATCTCGCCAAATTATTGATGGAGGTTATAAGTCAGGAGATAAAGATAAGAGAGGTAACAGTCCAAGGAGTCTTGATAATGATGGTTCCGGGGGGAAATGGTGTTGAGGTAATAAGGCGCGCGGTTAGACACGGCCTCGAGGCTGCGAAGAAAGAGGATGTCACGATAACGACGATGGGGGCTCCGAGATACCTTATAAGCGTCAGGACCGAGGACGTGGAGAGTGGTAGAAAGATAATCGAGAGGGTTGCAGAGGCTTGCCTCGCGGTGATTAGGGAGGCTGGGGGGAAGGGGGAGCTCCAGCTGAAGTGAGTGGAGATGCCCGGTCTCCTCAAGAAATGCATTAAATGTGGTAGGTATACTATTAAGGAGGGCTCATGCCCCGTATGTGGAGGGCCTTTAAAATCCGCCCACCCGCCCAATATATCCCTTAAACATAGGTACATAGACCTGATAGCCAAGATGCGACGCGGAGAATCATGATATATTGTTCCGTGATTCGGGGAGAACGATTTAAATCCCGGCGGCTCAAAGACATGGTGGCAACATGCCTTCTCATAGGGCGCGAGAAGATAACGTGGTTCTAGTCGAGCTGGATAAGGCTGTTGACCTAACCGGAGCTCACGTGATCGATGCCACCCCATCAGCGGGCATAGCGCCATCCATAGCGCTCAGCTACATGATAGATGGCCTGAAGCCTGTGAAGATCGCAGAGGTTAAGTCACGCTACTTCCCGCATGTGAGCCTAGTTAGCAATGGTATCGCATCCCAGCCGAAGATCGAGCTGTATAAGTATGAGAGCGGTGGGGTGAGACTCGTCCTCATCTCTAGGAACTTCGCCATGGAGGATGGGGAGTCTAGCTACCTGATAGCCGAGAAGATATACAGGTTCCTCGTTGAGAGGAATGCTAGGAACTATTACCTGCTGACCGGGATAAGGC
Organism: Candidatus Wolframiiraptor allenii; assembly: GCA_023539495.1. GTDB lineage: Archaea > Thermoproteota > Nitrososphaeria_A > Caldarchaeales > Wolframiiraptoraceae > Wolframiiraptor > Wolframiiraptor allenii. Next base: position 382 of record JAKCEV010000084.1, on the reverse strand, counting down.
TGACAGGGTCTAGGGGTGTCTACGTGGCCTCGGCGGACCCTGATGGTGTTAGGGAGTTCGTTAAGGCGGGCGCGAAGATCCTAAGAAGCCTCGATGAAGTGCCTGCCGACAAGTTATCATCCCATCTTATGCATCTCTATCTTAAGGGGACGGGTAGGGTTTGGCTGCTGGCAGCAGAGGTCATGCCATACTTCCCCGACCCGGCGGCGGCGAAAGATCTCCTAGAACTGTTATCTAAGGTTCTCAGGTTCGAGATAGATCTGACTAGGCTTGAGGAGGAGATTAGAAGGCAGAGAGAGATTATAGAAGAGTTTAGACGTGATTATGAGAAAATGCTGCAGGACAGGGTTAAGGGCGATAAGGAGCCCCACTATATAGGCTA
>JAKCEV010000083.1 GCA_023539495.1 Candidatus Wolframiiraptor allenii | reverse complement strand
GCTTGAAACTTATATCTCGATTCAACGTGTTTGATGGCTGGTGATGAGACCAGGCGGTACTGATTGATGATGTAATCAGCCTTGGCTGAGCCTCTCGAGGTCATCCTTAAATTATGAGACCCATGGGCATTTGGGGAAGAGGAGATGCAAGTCGGCAGGATTAAAGGCAACCCGGCGAAACGCTTCGGGCCTAGATACGGCTCAACTCTCAGGAAGCGTGTTGCCGAGATCGAGCGGGAGCAGAGGGCTTGGCACATTTGCCCCAACTGCAATCAGCCGAGGGTGAGGAGGGTTGCAGCTGGGATCTGGAGCTGCAGAAAATGCGGCTACACATTCGCGGGAGGAGCTTGGACACCATTCCCAAAGAAATGACCTCCTCCCCCCATACAAAGATGGAAGATGGGGAGGCTCTGGCTCGAGGGCGTCAAGCCTAGGAGGGCCAAGGCCAGGAGCGTGAGGAAGTAATCACGAAGATGACGGGAGAGGCTCATGATTGCGGGGCTGAGGAGGGAAAGAGGTAGATTCGAGGCCGAGGTAACCCTCCATCTCAGCGAACAAGAGGCCGAGACTATATATCGAGCACTCCTCCCTGAGGCCAAGGATATCCCATCAAGGAGAGTGTCCATAGAGGTGGACGTGGAGGGTGGAAAACTAATTCTAAGAGCGTATGCCATGGACCCGGTCGCCCTTAGAGCAGCATTAAACTCCTTCATCAGATTCATCGATGCATGTCTGCAATCAATTAGGAGCATCGACTTGTAGACTGGTTAAGAAATCTTTTAAGCTCGGTTGAACGGCTTTCTTGAGATGTCCGCTGGCGAGGGAGGGCTTCCACCAAGCGTCAGGCAGCAGCTTGTAAGATTTCAGCAGCTTCAGCAGACTCTCAACGCTATCTTGGTCGAGAAGCAGAGGCTCGAGATGGAGCTCGTAGAGGTGAAGAGCGCACTCGAGGAGCTCCAGAAGGTTTCGGATGATGTGGTGGTTTATAAAGCGGTTGGCCCCGTCTTAGTCCAAACCAGCAAGCAGAAAATCGTGGAAGAGTTAACGGAGAGGAAGGATCTTACCGAGACCCGACTGAAGCTCCTGGAGAAGCAGGAGCAGAGAACCAGGGAGCAGCTTGAGAGCCTTCAGAAGGAGCTTAGGCTAGCCCTCTCGGGACAGGGTCCCTGATGAGGAACGCCGCACTGATAGAACTTATCGCGAAGAGGCTTAGAGCCCTCTCTGGCAAAGTGGTCGCCATCTTAACGCATGCTGGTGGAGATCCGGACTCAATTGGATCCGCTTATGTCCTCTCAACTATGCTCGAGAAGCTTATGTGCGCTAAGCCGCTTTTCGCGATCCCTGAGGACCCATCAACGCATAGTGCTGTCTTCATGGAGAGGCTTGGGCTAAGCACATCCGAGGACTTGGGCCTTGCTGACACCTACGTGGTGCTGGACTGCGGCTCCCCCGAGCAGCTCGGCGAGAGCGCGCGCATCCTCGAATCCGGGAAACATATCCTAGTCATAGACCACCACTCGACTAGTGTGGAGAAGTTCGGTGGCAGAGCCGAGGTATATACCTCGGAAGACTACTCATCGGTCTGCGAGATAATCTTCGACATTGCGGAGTATCTTGGATATGATCTCTCAATTAGGGAGGCTGAGGCCCTCTTCGCCGGAATATATTATGATACTGTTAGGTTCTCGGCGGCTGACCGGGAGGCTCTTAGGAAAGCCTGCATCCTTGCGTCACGTGGAATAGATCCGAGAGAGCTTCTCCAAGGACTCGAGGTTAAGATGGATGTATCGGAGCGCATTGCGAGGCTCAAGGCAGCTGTTAGGATGCGCATATACAGGGCTGGTGACTGGGTCATAGCTGTTAGCAGGCTTAGCGGTTTCCAGAGCTCGGCGGCTAGGAGCCTTGTGAACATCGGCGCCCACATGGCGATAGTCGGCGGAGAATCCGGTGAGGGCATTACAATATCCTTCAGGGCCCTGAAAGAGTTCATAGATGCAACAGGGATAAATCTCGGCAGGGATATTGCTGCAAAGATTGGGGAAGAGTTCGGAGGACATGGAGGTGGACACGCATCAGCCGCGAAGGCCTTCTGCGTGAAGGGCGGGTTAGAGGAGATCTTGGAGAGATGTCTACAGTTGATAGGCGAGAGGCTAGGGGAGAGGCCGAGGGAACTCCAATAATACATGTCGAGGGCCTCTCATTCAGGTATTATGGAAGTGATCATTATGCTCTCAGCGACGTGAATCTAGTTGTAAGGAGGGGGGAGTTCATAGTCTTAGCTGGGAGGAGCGGCTGCGGGAAGACGACACTCCTCCGTTGCTTCAACGGCCTCATACCAAACTTCTATGAGGGCGAGATGTCTGGCCGGGTTCTAGTCAATGGAATGGATACTCGGAGCACGCCGACGCATATTCTATCACAAGTTGCTGGGATGGTTTTCCAGAACCCAGATAACCAGCTATTCGCCCTGAGCGTTGAGGCCGATGTAGCCTTTCCCCTCGAGAACCTAGGCCTCCCCCGTGAGGTAATCCTAGAGAGGATTGAGTGGGCGCTCAGGATCCTCGGCATAGAGGATCTAAGATATAGATCCCCATTCGAGCTCTCGGGCGGGCAGAAGCAGAAGGTGGCCATAGCATCAGTTCTTGCGATGAGGCCGAAGATACTCCTCCTCGATGAGCCGACGAGCTCTCTTGACCCAGCATCTGCTAAGAACCTCATAGACTCGATAGTGGAGTTGAATAGGCGTGAGGGATTAACAATATTGATCTCGGAACATAGGCTCGACCTCATCCTACCATATGCTGATAGGCTTATAGTGATGGATCGGGGGAGGATAATTAGGGATGGTGACCCCAGAACAATACTGAGAGATGAGGATTTGCTGGTTTACGGCGTCGCACCTCCAAGGGTCTCGGAGGTCGCGAGATATGTGAATGCCCATCGAGGATGCCTGAGGTTTGAGAGAATGCCGCTCACGGTTCGTGAGTTCGTCGAGAAGATTAGGGGGCTGATCAGATGACGACCTCCTCCCCTACTTGGTGTGGGAAGGTTTGGGCTACATCCCTCCTCCTGGAGGTTCAGCCCTTGGCCGGGTCTCCGGCCATTACCCCCTAACCCCTCCCAGGGCTCCGGGTTACTGGCGCCATTAGAATATTGCGTGCTGCTACGAGGTCGGCATTGAACACCTTGTTCATTGTCGTGCACCTGAATAATCCCCTACTGATCCTAACACCGCATCCATCGCCATGCAATGGACACCTCGACGAAGTATAGGCCTCATCCACGTAGATCACGCTGATCCCGTATTCCTCTGCAACCTCTGAGATCCGTTTCAGTAGGTATCTATACGTCCAGACGTGGACGTTATTGAGGTCGCCGTTCTCTTGCGTGATGCCCTTTGGATATCCGATTTTAATCGTGGAGACGCCGACGTCATAAAGCCATTCTATGGCCTCCCTCACCTTGGCGTTTATGTAGCTTCTTATCTGCCTCCTCCATTTCGCGTACATTCGCCCAAGCCTCCTAGACGTCTCCAAGCCATACCCGTTTAACATTGATTGATACTCAGCGATTTTCTTCCTCCAATAATATGATATTGACTTTAATGGTTTGCCATTGACGAGCCTCGTCAAGCCATCCTCAACATGGATCGCCAGCAGGTTATTAATGCCAATATCTATTCCAGCCGTCAGATTGCCCTTCGGCTGCCATGGCACCCTCCTCCACTCACACTCACCATCTTCTCAGAGACCTTGGAGAAGGCAATGTGTGCATACCACTTCTTTTTATGGGCGTCGTAGCGTATCCTAAGCTCTCCACGCTCACCCCTCAAATATATCGGGCCCTTGAACCTCGCCTCTATCCAGCCAACCGCGCCAAGACCCTGAAGAATAATCCTATCACCATCCATCTTATACTGATCCTT
>JAKCEV010000082.1 GCA_023539495.1 Candidatus Wolframiiraptor allenii | reverse complement strand
CTCATCTCCTAGCCAGCTGCATGATCTTTTCGCGAAATTCTGATGGGTTTCGTGGAAGTATGAGTGGTGCTAGGACCCTCGCGTATTTCGGATCCATGGCCTCCTCAACAACCTTGATGTCCCCGACCTCCGTGTATCCTCTGATTATGCTGGAGAGAAATATGTCCTCCTGTTCGGGTTTCAGGTATCTAGCCGAATAGTATAGCAGCTCGGCCAGATCCCATGCATACGAATCGTCGTAAGAGCATTGCTCTAGGTCGACGATATAGATTCTGTCATCCGCCGCGAGTATGAAACTTGAGGGGTTGCAGTCTCCGAGGCATATGCCGTTCTCATGGAGCCTGGCGAGAAGCATACCGATCTCCCGGCCATGCGTCACGAGAACCTCATCAGGGGAGCTTCTTAGAGCTCTTGCTAGGTCGAGACCCTCCACGAATCTCTGGAACAATATTCTCCCGGACCAGTTCACGTGTAATATTTCGGCGGTGTTAAAGCCGAGCTCCATAAGCTTGTTCACGAAGTATATCTCGTTGCCCATTCTGATGGAGGCGAGAAGGGAGAAGTTTTTGACGCCTACGGCCCACAGCCAGGCTGCCACCCACTTGAAATCCGTCCAGTTGAGATACTTCTTCGCGAAGATCCTCATCCGAGAGCCATCCATCGGGAACTCGATTATGTAGGCGGAGTTGAGGGCGCTCGCCGCCCTCCTGATTCTGATCCTCTCGGGCTTAACACCATAGAATGTCTCAACGAAGTCCCTGAGCCCTAGCTCCACGTTGAGGGGCTGGGGGCCTAACGCCGTCTCCCTCTCAACATATCTCGACGGCTCCGGGAGCTTCACGGGTCTAAGAATCATCGGGTCGAGTGCAAGCTCCTTAAGAGGCTCTATAGGTGATGATAAACTTGCACTGAGATATAACTTGAAGGAATGCTCCAGCTCCCTCGAGAGTTTCAGGAAAGCCGATGACTTAGATAATGTTGAGAACACATATTCCTCGCTTGGCGAATAGCGTTCACCCCTTCTCACTAGGATGCCTTGGGAGACGAGGTCGTCTAGAGCATGCTCATATCCGGGGAGAACGAGCCTAAGAGACTCGGACAAGTGATCATGAAAGCAGGATTTCACGAGCCTTCTTACCGGTAGATGTATTGCAGAGATCTTCCTGAGCTTGTCAAAGAGAAAGTATTCCGCCTTTATCAGGAGATGGCTTGAGGCGAGCTTATAATCGAGAATTAGGTTCTGGAGCGACTCCAATACCACATGCCTCTTGTATTCCACCTCCGCAGCATCTAGGACCTGGTCTCCCAACATGGTCTTATATGGGAAGAGTAGGAGCGACGCTATCGCCCCGCCGAGCCCTTCATCCACGCAATCCCCCTTAAAATTCTCCTCACCGATTGTGACCACCAGATCTGCCTGAATGCATTCCTTAAGCCTCTGAAATCTCGGCGGAGAATCTCCCTCCAAGACGACTAAGACATAATAGGGCTCATTCTCGTATCCGAGGGCTATTGCTCCATGAAGACTTATAGACTTCACGCTAGTGCTTCCGGCTCTCAGACAACTTAACACTAGCTCGGCGATATCGCTGAATGATTCTCCCAACAGTTCTCCTGTATAGAATCTTCATCCTCCCACATTAATTCTCTTCGCGCAATCTTTATTTTCTCAGCCTCAAGGATGATCTGCAGACCTTGGAGCCGGAAAAGATCTGCAAGCATATCGTCTCAGAGGCCCTTAGGCGCGGTGCAACTGATGCCGTAGTTGAAGTCTACGTTGGCCGAGAGCACATGATAAAGTTCGCCAACAACACTATTGTATCGGCTGAGAGCCGCATTGTAGGCAGCATCGATATATTCGTCGCGATCGAGGGAAAAAGGGCTGCGACATCCATCGAAGGACTTAACATGCAGAGGGCGAGAGAGGCCTTGGAGCACGCCATACAGCTAGCGAGACTTGCGCCACCATCAGACACATATGCCCCGCTACCAAGGGGGCCGTTCAAGTATGATGAAAAATTGCTGAAGGGATCTAGGATGCGCGGAGACCCGGATATGCTAATTGACTCGGTTAATGCTGCGATAAACGCCGCCTTATCCGCTGGGGCTGAGAGGACTGCGGGGAGCCTTGTCTATACACGTGGAAGGACTTGGCTATTGACGAGCGGCGATGCTGGTGGAAGCTATGAAGACTCCATGATAGAGCTCTCGATCCGGGCGCTTGCATCCGATAATGCTGCCGGCCACTTCGTCTCGATAGCAGCTAGGCGGGAGGACTTTAAGCCCGAGGAGACTGGAAGGAGGGCGGGCGAGCTGGCGGCCATGGCCGTAAACCCCACTGAGGCGGAGCCTGGGACATATGAGGCGCTCCTAGGCCCGATGACGTTCGCGAACCTCGTCGAGGAAATTGGAGAACATGATTCGGCATTTCACGTGGAATCCGGCCTATCATTCCTCGCCGACAAGATTGGCGAGAGCGTTGCATCGGGGAAATTCACACTAATCGATGACCCGACGATCCCCGGAACGCCTGGCGCGAGGCCATTTGATGATGAGGGTCTGCCAACGAGGAGAAACATTCTCATAGAAGGAGGCATCCTCAAGACATATCTCCATAACTCGGCAACTGCTAAGAAATTCAATACAGAAACCACGGCGAACGCGGGCCTAATAGTCCCACATCCCTTCAACCTCATAGTTGAGGGCGGAAGCGGGAGTCTCGATAAGCTGATCTCGAGCATAGATGACGGTATATTCGTCACAAACGATTGGTATCTCCGGTACCATAATTACCGGACCGGTGACTTTTCCACGATCCCGAGAGACGCGATGCTGAGGATAAGGAAGGGTGGAATAGATGGAGCGGTCAAGGGTCTGAGAATAAGTGACAATATCGTGCGGGTCTTCAGGAATATTAGGGAGATGAGCGGGGAGCGCTACTGGATACTCTGGTGGGAGGTTGAGACACCGATCTACGCGCCATACGCTGTGATAAATGAGTTAAACTTCACGCGGCCCACATCCTAAGCCGCATATTTCACCCGATGACACTATTAAATGCTGAGATCCTCCACCTCTCTATACCATGGCTTGGATGTCCCTGTCTTGGCGCGCTTAACCCAGTTCTTCGTCTTTTCAGAGCCTTCTATGGCAAACCTGAGCTTCTCGATATTCTGGAGGATCATCGCATGCTGTTCAGCCGTTATCAAGCCCTCATCCCTGAATCTGCTCGCAAAGCTCTCAATCTTCCTCAGGTTCTCAAGTGCATCATACCAGAATCCCCAGTCGTCTGACAATATGCGCCCAATGTATCCTGCATGTATCACTTCTCGCCCATTAGCATTATCAACGTCATGCGTCATTAGAATCGCCATGACATCGATTATGTCTTTCTTGTTTATCTGATGGATCTGGAGCTTCTCCAAGAGCAGGTCGGTTAGGCTTATGGTTGGGTAGTCTAGCTCGAGCCTGCCCTTCCCCGGCTCGTTCCCAAAGAAGACATCATGGCTGAACTCCAGCTTATCAAAAAAGATATCAACCTTCACACCATCCCTGAAGAATACCATCCTTTTGTGGCCGAATAGCGTGTTTATGGCCCTGTTCTCGTCGAAGCCCAGCTCCCTCATGAGGCTTACCAGTTGCTTCCTCTGCTTGCTATATCCAATGAGGTCGACGTCTGTGAAGAGCGCCCCGCCATCAACCCTGCCCACGCTCCTGAAGAACATGATCGCACTCTCGTTCTCGCTGCAGTGGAGGTAGGCTGCCACGGCTCCGAGGACCCTGAGTATTATCCCCCTGCTCTGGGCTGCCTCAACAACCTCAAGCGCGGTCCTCAGCACCTTTAGGGAGAACTCGTCCAGCAACACCGAGCCTAATAACCTCATTATTAGGACTTTTATTAATCTTACCCCAGCTCGCCGAAGAATCTTAAGATAATCGCCCCATCTATGAAAAAATCTTCACTAAACGGGGGATAGCGGCCAGAGCCGTGATGCGGAGCCCAGCCAGCCTTTCTAACTTTTAAGCAGC
>JAKCEV010000014.1 GCA_023539495.1 Candidatus Wolframiiraptor allenii | reverse complement strand
CTGCCTCCTCCAAGTCCTTCATAGTCTCTCCCGGTAATCCGAACATCATGTAGAGCTTTATTCTGGTGATCCCATACTTCTTTAGCAACCTGCATGTGTTGAGGAGCGATTCATCTGGGAACCCCTTTCCTATCCTATATCTGAGCCCCTCACAGGTCTCGGGGGCTATCGTTATGGTTTTCTCACCGCTCTCCGCTAAGAATTCTAAGAGCATCTCATTCATTGCATCAACTCTCAGGGACGGCGCTATCGGTTTAAAGTTTCTATCCCTTCTAAGCCTCCTCATGATTTCTATTAGCTCCTCGAGCCTGCTGTATCTTGAGAGGTCGCTGGCTATCAGCGCTATAGCCTCATAGCCTCCTCTCATCACCCCCTCCCGCATAGCCTCCGCCAGTTGATCTAGGCTTCTCTCCCTATACGGCGCGTAGAAGCTTTTTCCTAGACAGAAGAGACAGCTCCACCCGCATCCCCTGCTCACGTCAAGTAAGAGGGCGTCTCCGAAGATGCTCCCCCTGCTTGACACTTGAAGCGCCGGGAGAAAAGTATCAAGCCTCCGCGGATATGTTTTTCTTACTGCCTCTGAGACCCCGGGGATGAATAGCCCCTCTAGGCCTACTAGGCTTTCTTGATTCGCGCCGCTCATCATCTCCTCGACAACCTTCATCAGCCCGCTCTCTGCTTCACCGATGTAAATATAGTCTACAAGGACTTTGAGCGGGTATGGGTTACATGTGCATGGGCCGCCAATAATCTTGGGCTTATCGAAGAAGTTTAGCTCGGCTATCTGGCGCGCTATCTCAAGGAGGTCCGGCTCATACTGGTAGCTGAACATTATCAGGTCAAACTCCCTAAGGTGGGAGCCGGTCTCGATGCTCCTGTCACTCCCAACGGTGAAGCGCTCGCAATAAATCCTGTCATCGAGGTTTAGGAGGTGGTAAATTATCCTGATGCCGAGGTTTGATATGGCAACCTCATATGTGCTCGGGTAGACTAGGGCTATTCTAAACTTACCTCTAACCTTTTTTCTCACAGTGAACTTTTCATCCAGCATTCCGGCTTCCTACCCACTCCACGCAATCACTCAGGCTTTTTCTCTATAAAGATTTGAGCAAGCCTGAGGTAGGTTTTCATGCCACCTCAATCCCATGATCTAGTAAGAAGAAGTATGAGTAAAATAATGCTCAGCGATGACTTGAGGAATTATCTTAATAGGCTCCCGGACGTGGAGCTGGATCTCCTGCTTGAAGCCTACGAGAGACCCCTACCCGAGGCCTTTAGAGTTAACACCCTTAAGGCTTCCGAGGAAAAGATTCTGGAGAGGCTGAAGTCTAGAGGGTATAGCATTGAGCCTATTCCGTGGGCTCGACATGGCTATGTGGTATCGGGCGGCGGGGATCTTGGAAAGTCGCTAGAGCACATGCTTGGGCTGGTCTATATTCAAGGGCCCGTCTCCATGGCGCCTGTCGAGGCTCTGGATCCGAGGCCGGGTGAGGTGATTCTCGACCTATGCGCTGCCCCGGGAAGTAAGAGCACGCAGATTGCGCAGCTCCTTCGCGGCGAGGGAGTCCTAGTCGCGAATGATATTAGCTTCGACAGGGTTAAGGCGCTCTCATCAAACCTTCAGAGATTCGGCGTGTTAAACTGTGTTATCACGCTCGTCGATGGGAGGAAGTATCCACGATTCGCCAAGGGGTTCTTTGACAAGGTTCTCGTGGACGCTCCATGCAGTTCCCTTGGGATAATTAGCAAGAACTGGGGGATAGCGAGGGCGTGGTCCATTGGGATCGTTGAGAGGCTTAGCGAGCTCCAAAGGAGGCTGATCCTAGCAGCCTTCGACTGCCTAAAGCCGGGCGGCATCCTAGTATACTCCACGTGCACGCTGACGGTTGAGGAGAATGAGCTCGTGGTGAACTGGCTCCTCGAGAACCGTGAGGGTGCTAGGGTGAGCGAGATAAGGCTCAAGGGCCTTAGGCATAGGCCGGGGATAACTGAGTATAATGGGGTAAGATTGAGGGATGAAATCTCGAAAACGATGCGGATAATGCCCTATGATAACTGGGCTGAGGGATTCTATATCGCGAAAATCGTCAAGGAGGGAGGATGATGAGACTGCTAACCTCCGCGGAGAGGAGATATCTCATCAAGAGACTTGAGGATCAACATGGTGTCGAGGATGCCTTCGATGATCTAGTTCTAATCCGGACCGGGCAGGGGAGGATAAGAGCCACGACCAAGGAGACTTATGAGGCTGCCTGCAGGCTTAGGAGGGTTCAGCAGGTGGGGCTCTATGTCGCGAAAATGGTGAAGGGCGACGTGATCCTCTCGATAGAGGGTAGCCAACTGCTTGGCGCCACGATAACGAAGAACATAATAGAGCTGAGCGAGGAGGAGGCTGAGGAGTGGATGAAAGCCGCGCCCATAAAGAGGTCCGAGAAAATTGAGTCGAGATACGTTATTGCGAGATGCGGCGACTTCTACCTTGGGTCGGGCAGAGTTTCTAGGGATGGAAAGATTTATCCACAGGTCGCAAAGTGGAGGCGAATCCCCGAGGAGTAGAATCATTGTCTGGGTCCTATTGTTATCTTGTATGGAACATATCTATCGGCGTAATAGATCGCGTATCCAGCCCTCAATCCCGCTTCTTCATATTTATTCACCTCGAGGCTGAGCTCTATCGCTGGGTTAAACCATCCATCAACAAAGCTGAATGTGCACACCATGTAGAGTATCCTATCGCGGTGATCTTCCGGGATCTGTTTGAGAACTTTAGAGAGGTCCTCCTCATAGTTGAGGAGCGACATGTTGATCCTCGCCATGTAATAGAGCCTACTTATGAGCGGCGCCGTCTTAAGGACTATGTAATCAGAGAGCTTGAGAAGCCTATCAATCTCACCCCCACTTGGGATATCCGGCCCTTCGATGAATATGGACATACGAGCCCGCGCCTTCAAGTTCTCGAGGAGCGGCATAATATGCTGCAGCCTATCCTTTGATGAGATTTTCCAGCTGTCCCAGGCCATGAGGTAGACGCCATCGAACCCGAAGTCCTCGACCACTTTCTCCAGCCTGCTTGAGAAGAACTCCGCATAGCTAGCGCCATTCAAGCTATTGTTAAAGAGCAGGAGGTTCTCGGCCCCGAGCAGGCCTGGATGCCTGCTAATCCACTCTATGTCGAATCCTTGGATCCCATACTTGTATATTGGTCCCTCAGCCCTGAGGTAGACTCCGAGGAGCACCTTAACACCACGTGACTTCAGGCTCTTCACGAGCCATAGCAAATCTGACTGGCTCCACCTATCAGCCTCGATCCTGAACCTGAAGTACTTGGTTACGTCTCGGGACGGGTCAAATTCATTATAGGTGTTGATGAAATCAGGGGACATTATGATGACAACATGTGTGACGTTATAGTGTTTTAGGAACTGGTTCACGCTCTCCTCAGATCCCGGCGTGAAGGCAGAGTCGGGGCTCTCTGGGACCCCTATCCTTATTGGATGATTTGGGAGCGCTACTGTGAGGGATGGTGGCATCACTGAGACGAAGCCAAGGGCAATCACGACACCATACGCGAGCACATTCCATTTGCTGAGATACGCTGTATCATATTTCTGAAGGCTCAGGTAGTCCATCATTAATGCTAGAAGCCTTGTCCCGCCGAATATGCCGGCTACAACCTGCAGGATATATGGCAGCCCAATCTCATAGCTCTCGGGAACATATAGCCTCCCAATATAAGCTGGGCTAAATCCATCCATAATGATCCAGGCGCCCGCGAGCCATGCCACAGCCGAGAGCATCAGCATGATGAGGTTTCTCCTAACATTCTTGGAGCCCCATAGGTCCCTAGAGATTAGTACTATTGGAATTAGGAAGTTTATGTGCTGAATGTTTACCTTCGGCGATGTTGCTAGAAATGATGTAATAGTGAGCGACAACGCCCATACTAGGCTATTATCGTCAGGTCCTATCCTCCTTGCGATCACCAAGAGTATTATGCCGAACACCGCTAGCGGGATGAACCAGAAGCTTGAGAGATTGATGAATGTCGACAGGGCCATCCAATAGGTAAATCCGCCAACGCTCTTGGCATGGAAGAATATCGCCTTGAAATATTCCATCGGTGTTGTCAGGAAAGGCATGGAGGCCACTAGAAATGTTACGGATGTTGTGAAGGCCAGCTTTAGGACGACTTCTCTAGGGCCACATTCCCTCCGCTTGACTAAGTATATCATGGCCGGGACTATTATGAGGGCTGGGATGAGCTTGACAGCAGCCCCGATCCCAGCAAAAATCCCTGCCAAGATAAGCCTCCGCCTGAGAAGCGTGTAGATCGCGAGGAGCTGGAGGAGGACCGCTATCGAGTCGAACATCCCCCAGAATGATGAAATGAAGTATGTGATCGGGTTGAAGAGCCATATCGCTGAGGCCGCTAGCGATTTGCGCTCATCGAATTCAAGCACTCTCATGATCCGGTATATCATGAGGGCTGACGCTATATCGGCGATAATTATCGGGAGCTTTATCATGAATATCTTTAACACTGTTCCCCCGCCGAGCAGGGCGACGACCACAAGCCAGTAAAGCCATCCGGGTGGATATGCGTAGAAGCCCCAAGGATACTCGACGTAATCCCCGAACCTGTAGATGTTTAGATCCTTTAGGCCGAGCTCGCCAGATTTGAACCAGATATACATGTCCCATGGATGGGCGTAGAATGGTGCCGGAATCAGCCGGGCCAAGACCCCGATCAACAATATTATCAGCAGCTTCTTGCGCACCGGCATCATCCTGAGGATAACATACGAGAGCATTTTATATTAGTTACCGCGCATAATTCCCCCAGCGCCTGATGAAGATGAACAGGAATTGGATCGAGTTCTTATTTTATAGGGGGCCATCCTTCGTCGGGACTGATACGAGCTTCGAGGATGCTGATTACGCGGTCTTCGGCGTTCCTTTCGATGCTACCTCGAGCTTTAGACCCGGGTCAAGATTCGCCCCCCTCAGCTTGAGAATCATGTCCGAGTATCTTGAGCTCCCGGCCGAGAGAATGATAAGAATATGTGACTTAGGTGATCTACACATAACGGCTAGCGTTGATGTAATGCTGCGGAGGGTTGGGGAGGCTGTTGAGAGAATCGTGGAGGCTGGCAAGATTCCAGTCATCCTCGGAGGAGAGCATACGCTCACCCTTGGATCCGTCTTGAGGCTGGGCAGCATCGACGGATTAGTGATCTTCGACGCCCACCTAGACATGAGGAGCGAGTTCATGGATACTAGGGTAAACCATACAACTTGGCTGAGGAGACTTCTAGAGGAGGGGGAGATCAAGCCCGTCATACTTGTTGGGGCTAGAACCTATGCAGAGGAGGAGTTCGCCGCGGCCTATGATATGGGCGTCCAGCTCATCACGAGTGCCGAGATATTCCTAGATCTCAGGGGGGCCGTGAAGAAGCTCGATGCTCTCACATCTGGGCTGAGGAACATCTATCTGAGCATAGATGTTGATGTTCTTGATCCGGGCTATGCGCCGGGTGTCAGTAATCCGGAGCCTGGTGGGATCGCGCCAATTCACCTATACGAGCTCGTTAAGCTTGTCGCGGCGAAGGGACTCGCGGCGCTGGATATCGTCGAAGTAAATCCACTCTTTGACAATGGGTCGGCGGCGGCCTGCGCTGTTTACGCCGCCTATTACGCCATGCTTTCATCTACCACTTCCTCTTTAGCTTCGCGATGAAGAAGCCGTTGCAGTAGTCCCTGTGTGGATAGAGGCGGCGGGCCTCCACAAACCCCCTCAACCCATCAACGCCCAGTCTCGGATCGAGATCCACGAGCTCGAACTCCGGATGAATCTTGAGAAAATCCTCGATAATCAGCTCATTCTCCTCCAGTGATATACTACATGTCGAGTAGATTATATGGCCTCCCCTCTTAACATAGGGCGCGGAGCTCCTGAGCATCTTAGCCTGAAGCCTCGCAAACATCTTCACATGCCGGGGTTTCACGATCTGTCTGTATATCGGTTCTCTCCAGAAGAGCCCCGTGGAGCTGCATGGCGGGTCGAGGAGCAGCGCGTCTGTCTCCAGCCTCAGGGGTAATGGCATCGTCGCGTCAGCGGCCAGGTCTTCGACTATCCGCAGCCCAGCTCCCCTAACCCGCCTCAAATGAGTCTTAAGTCTACTTATCGAAGAGTCTATCGAGATTATTAAGCCCCTGTTCCTCATCCGAATGCCAGCAAGGATCGTCTTCGAGCCAGGCGCCGCGCATACGTCAAGGATCCTCTGGCCCGGCCTCGGATCAAGCGCGTAAACAGCATAATAGCTTGAGAGGTCTTGTATTAGGAGCAGCATCTTCCTCGTTAGCGATATCAGGTTGCGAGTATCCTCCACATGTTCAAGCATATACAAGCCTGGAAGCCTCTGATCCGGGAGCAGGCGGATCCCATTCTTCTCAGCCTCCTCGAGGATATCCTCTGGGGAGGCGAGAAGCGTGTTCAATGCGACATATGTCCTCGGTCTATACTCATCTTGGAATCTCAGCAGCATATGGGCTTCCGATCTCCCGAGCACCCTCGTTACGAGCTTGATGAACCATGGTTGATAGCTTGGAGATATCTGGAGATCGAGCCCAGCTCTATGAGCTGATCTTATCAGCCCTATCCAAGGCTCAACACCCCTTGGCCAAAGCCCACCCATCACCCTTCTAAGAGCCTTTACAAGCTCCTCAGGGTCCCCCAAGTCCAAGCCTGCCTGGATGGCGCATAGGAGAAGGCCTAGCAGTATTATCGAGTCTTGGTCCAACTCCTCCCCAGAAAGTCCTCTCAAGAGGCTGAGAACCCGATAACCCCCGAGGGCATATATGTAGAGCATCTTGCGGGCGAGTCTCAGAACCCGGATAGCAGGCCTATGCGCTTGGATGGACGCGTAGAGGGCTGATTTGAGGGAGATCTTCTGCTCTAACTGTCTTTTAACCGCTGTGAATGCTAGAGAAACCGCCTCAGCAGCTTCCTCGATGTTCATCCCCTATTCTATCCTCTTGCGGGTTCTCAAACATTTTGGACGGAGTTAAAAGCTCAACCCCTCGATAAACTTCTCCCGCTCAACCACCGCCTGACCACTCAAACATATTATCCCACGATAAACCTTTCATAAGACCCACCTTTATTTCTTAGGCTCTTCCCTGAAAAATGGAGGAGAAATAGAGGGGTTTAATGGGGGTCTTCCGCCCCTCTTATCCCGCAGTCCTATTCTTCGTCTTTCTAACCCATTCTATGAAGACTGCTAGCAGGCACTCATTAACATCCTTGTCCTCCATTAGTCTCCAGAACTCCTTGACCAGCCTCTCATCCATCTATTTCACCTCCCCCTTGCATGACGCCACCGGCATTGTGGCCCGGCCCTCTCCATATTCCTCCTTATCATCTCGGTGCGTATAGCTCGTTCTCAACCTTCTTAAGCTCCTCCTATACTCCCATCTCATGAACTTCTCAAGCCTATCCTAAGCCCTCGACATCACCATCCAGCCATCAACAAGATACCCAATGTTTATGCATCATCCATACCATCTGTTTGGGAGGCTCTTTACACGATAGGCCGGCGAGTCATGAGTGCGGCGGCCAATCCCAAGAGCCTAACCACCTCCCTCCCATACCTCCTCAACATTGAGACAACCCCCTCCAAGGGCTTAAAAGCCCAGAACGCAATATAGGTTTTAGCCCTCTCCTCATATTATTTTTACTTCCAGCCTGATACAGATAAGCGTTATATTAGTCTGATGTGGATAAATGATCTAGAATGGGTCAGACGCGTCTCGACGATCACATTAACCGAGACATTTACTTCCTGATCGGCTGCAGCTATGATGGTAAGGCTGGAAAGGCTTATCTTAAGCTCTTAAATCCCGAGACTCAAGAGGTCAAGCTAGTATATGATGAAAGCGGCCATAAGCCATACTGCTATGTCAAGGAGCCCATCGAAGAGGTTAAGAGGCTGGGGCTGCCCGGAGTCGTGGACCTCACTTGGGAGAAGAAATATGATCTCCTTAGAGATCAGGAGGTTGAGCTGACGAAAATAATCGCAAGTGACCCCCTCGCGATAGGTGGGGGTAGTAACTCGATAAGGGAGAGGATAAGAGCTTGGGAAGCCGACATACCATACCACCTCTGCTACCTCTATGACATGGGACTCACACCATGCATGCCATACACCTTAATGGATAATAGGCTACGTGAGTTCCTCCCAAGCGATGAGAAGATCAGGGAGATTGTTGAGAGAGTCTTCGGCGACCTCCCAGATGATGAGAAGAGGCTGCTAGCGGAGTGGATAAGCCTCTTCGAGGCGGATCAGCCGACATTCAAGCATCTTTCAATGGATATAGAGGTCTTGTCACCCGTCGCGACTAGGGTTCCATCCCCAAGCAAGGCTCGAGACAAGATTGGGACGATAGCGTTTGTTGGAAGTGATGGCAGGAGAGAAGTTTACCTGCTAAGGACACCGAAGCTCGGAGAAGTCTCAAACACGGATATCTACGAGGTCAAGGTATATGATGATGAGGCTGAGATGTTGAGGGACGCCTTCGAGGTCATCCGGCAATACCCGGTGCTAGCGACATTCAATGGCGATGACTTCGACCTACCATATCTCAGGCATAGGGCTGAGGTTCTCAAGATCCCGAAGGAGCAAGTCCCAATAACATTGGGGAAGGAGGGCGCCTCACTGAGACATGGAGTACACATAGACCTCTACAAGTTTTTCATGAATCGGAGCATACAGGTCTATGCCTTCGACAACAAATATAGGGAGCATACGCTCGAAGCTGTGGCCCAGGCTATACTCGGTAAGGGAAAGATCGCGATAGAGAAGCCCATAGGGGAACTATCCGGCGAGGAGCTGGCGAGATACTGTTTCCAAGACGCCCTCCTAGTCCACGAGCTCCTCACCATGGATAATGAGCTCGTGCTCAAGCTCCTAGTAGTCCTCTCGAGGATAAGCAGAATGCCGATAGAGGATGTCTGCAGGCACGGCGTATCGGGGTGGATTAAGAGCCTCCTCTATTTTGAGCACAGGAGGAGAGGATATCTGATACCGAGACATGATGAGCTCATAGAGGAGAAGGGAGTAACCTCGACGAGAGCCATAATCGAGGGGAAGAAGTATAGGGGCGCGATAGTCGTCGAGCCGGTCCCCGGGGTACATTTCGACGTAACCGTTCTGGACTTCTCATCCCTCTATCCATCGGTTTTGAAGGAGTGGAATCTCAGCTATGAGACCACCAGATGCCCGCATCCCGAATGCAAGGACAATATTGTCCCTGAGACAAGCCACTGGATATGCAGGAGGAGGAGGGGCATCCAGAGCGAGGTAATAGGATGCCTCAGGGATATCAGGGTTAGATGGTATAAACCAAAGAGTTCAGATAAGAGCCTGCCGGAGAGCCAGCGAAGATGGTATGGCGTCGTCCAGAGAGCTCTCAAGGTCTTCCTAAACGCGGCTTATGGAGTCTTCGGCTTCGAGGATTTCCCGCTATACTGTCCTCCAGTAGCCGAAAGTACCGCCGCGATAGCAAGATACGCCTTCAAGAAGACTGTTGAGAAAGCGATGGAGCTCGGGATACAGGTACTATATGGGGACACGGACAGCCTCTTCATCAAGACAAGCGACGAGACGCTGATAAATGAGCTAGTATCATGGGTCAAGAAGGAGCTAAAGCTCGATCTAGAGCTCGATAAGAAATATAGATACGTGGTCTTTTCACAGAGGAAGAAGAACTATCTCGGCGTCACAGACAAGGGCGTTGTCGACGTCAAGGGTCTTACAGGGAAGAAGGCCCACATCCCCAAGTTCATAAAAGATGCATTTGAAGAGATGTTGAAAATACTTCAGGAGGTTGAGAGTGAGGAAGACTTCAAACGTGCCAAGAAGAAGATCGAGGAGCTCGTGAGAGCCAAGTATCAGGCCCTGAAAAAGGGCGAATACAACCTAGAGGACTTATCATTTCAAGTCATGCTCTCTAAGGGCGTGGATAGATATGTAAAGACTACGCCACCTCACGTAAAAGCCGCTAGAAAACTTATAAGCCGTGGAATATCGGTTGTCCCGGGAGACATAATATCCTATGTTAAGACAAAGGATAGTGATGGCGTGGAGCCCCTAGAATTCGCCAGAAAAGATCAAGTAGATGTCGACAAGTACATTGAATATCTCTTATCGACATTCGAGCAAGTACTCGATGCGCTTGGAATAGATGTGAACAAGATAACTGGCGTGACGAGCCTCGAATATTTCATCTAGTGAGGCTCATGATTCTACGTGCCAGTTCTCACTTGGGGGTTAATTGATGCTTCGGGTGGAATGCATTCCTGTTGGTAGGTTGCTTTCAAACTCATATCTGCTTTATGATTCAAGGAACGGTGAGGGAATAATAATTGACGCGGGGGATGATGCTGAGAGGATCATCAAGCTCATTGAGATGCATGATGTCAGGGTTAAGGGGGTCTATCTAACTCATGGCCATTTTGATCATGTGATGGCCGTCGGGGAATTGAGGGAGAAGCTTGGATGCGGCTTCTACATCCATGAGAATGACGTGACGATACTCTCTCGCGTTCCTCTCGACGCGAAATACTTCCTGGAGCTTGATGTTGATCCGCCGCCTAAGCCTGATGGATGGGTGTTCGACGGCCAGATCATACGCGTTGGAAGCCATGATGTTAGGGTTATCCACACGCCGGGTCACACCCCGGGGAGCGTCTGCTATCTAGCTGGAGAGGCCATCTTTACGGGAGACACACTCTTCGCAGGATCTATTGGAAGGACTGATCTGCCGGGCGGAAGTCTCCAAGATCTACTTAACTCAATAAGCACTAAGATCCTGAGCCTACCCGACCATTATGCGGTTTACCCAGGCCATGGCCCATCATCAACAATAGGCGCCGAGAGGAGGCTGAACCCGTTCCTGAGATGGATAGAGGGGTAGAGGATTGGCGACAGACGTTCTGGGCTTTTTGCCCTTCCTCCCTCTTTTTCATTGGGAGGCTTTCGGGGGGAACGCGGCTCCCCACATCTATCTGGCACCGACAATCAAAAGAGGTTTTAGTGTTTTCCTGTTCGTGTACTCCTCGTAATAGTGTTTTGTTAAATTCTTTACTGCCACTACATCTCTGTCTTCTTCTAGACCGCACCTCCGGCACCTCATCAGCATCCGTGAGGTCCACTTTAAACTTTGCTGTGAGTTTTATTTTCTCAACCGGCATCATCGCTCACCCCCGAAGTCCCCGCCCTCCTCGAAGGTCTCGTAGAGTAGGCTTCGCAGCTCCCTGCAGACATGGTCCATCACCTTCCCGACATGTCCGCGATACTCCCTGGCGAAGCCGTCTAGCATCCTGAGGTCATCATATACAAGCGTCCTAACAATGATTGATGGCGGCCTGTATCTCTCGGCAATAGCCAGCGTCGAGTTGATGCTATCCAGACTCCGATGAGCCCCCTTAGGAGGCCGGCCTCCTCAAAGGCATCCACGTAACCATCCATGCCCCTACAATACCATCCCAATACATGCCTGCCCTTATTTCTTGGGGACCTGCCTGAAAGTGGAAAGATTATTATTATGATGTCGAGATGCCGGGTAGCCGGCTAAAAATAGGATTCCATGGCGATAGAGGGGCCTGAAGCAGATATCCATAATACCGTTCAGGGAGGGGGAGGATGTTAAGTATTTTGTCGTTAGGGGCGTGAGGGAGGGCGATAGGCGCGTAACAAGATGCGACATGGTGAGAGTAATGGACTGGGATCAATTGATAGAATATCTCGGGGACGTCTGGGAGGAGCTATGGGACGCGACGATATTCAAGCTGAAGGTCGCCGAGATGAGCATATCATAACGCCCCACATTTTTACCTCCATTTTTCGGAGAACCTCGGCCATTAGAAATCTCCCAAGCTCTGGCGATAGATCTCGCGAGACACTAGCTCCTGATCTCGCATATCGGGTTCTCGGATTCTACGAAAAGATCTAGGGCTAGTTGCGCCATCCTCTGGACTATCGACTGTATTATGATGAATGCTGTCTCGGCTTGGGCGGTTAATGCTATCAGCTCCCTATCCTTTAAGAGGACTTCCTCCATTTCCTCCCTTAGGATCCCTGCTAGATGCTCCTTTGGGAGGCTTAGGATCGAGTATGCCTGCTCCAAGTCCAGTGAGAGGTAGGCGTTGACTGCTCCATCGACAAGCCGCGAGGATTCATCAAGTGACCTTCTCAGACCATTATACACTGTGGAGCTTGACCATACCTTTTTACCCACCTGCGATATCCTCTTGGCGAATTCTAGGAGAACCTCGGCCAAGGAATCCATCAGGTTCTCCATTAGTATTAGGGAGTAAATGTGTGGTGGGTTTCGCAGCTTTAGAAATCTCCCAAGCTCTCTCCTCCTGAAGTAGGTTACCATGAGCCTAGTATGTAGCTGGAGGAGCTCGCCGACACGCCGCCTCAACGCCTCGATATACGGTATTAGATCGTATCGCCCTGTCTCGAGAAAACTTGAAACAGTATTGAGCATCTCCGAGACTAGGATATAACTCCGCTTGATGAGGTCGTCCGCTGGGAAGCGGGAATAATCAAGGACGTTTCGGAGAATGAGCTCAGAGTTTTGGCCCTGATCCAGCTCGAAGCCGGGGAGGCCCTCGATCAAGCCCTCCAAGCCTCTAGACAGTTCGTGAATAGGACTCTTCGAGCATGTCACTTGGATTATGTCGTAGCCAACCCTATAGCCCGCTAGAACTATAGCCCCGAGCTGCTCAGGATCCCGGCACAAATCGGCATTTAACCTGCAGAAGCTCCTCCTTAGCCTAGCCTCAGGCGGGCTAAGCCTAAGACTACCATCAACCCCCTCGCTTATCTCTAAGACATCACCGGGCTTCAACCCCACCCTAAGAACCCAGCTCTTGGGAAGGGATATGGAGAAGCTAGCCCTACCGACAACCTGAAGCCTGCGGAAAACCCTCTCCTCAAGTCCCCGCCTCATCATTTCTACTTACTTTACATAGAAAATAATAGATAAGGTTTATTTAGAGGAAGAAACGAGCTCATGCGGGGGTGAAGGGTCGGGATGTTGTTCCTAGATAACAAGCCTCAGATGTCCCTGAGGAGGAGCTATGCTAATGGCTACAAGTACTGCTCTAGGTGCAGGATATACTATCTCACGGATAGCGTTAGGTGCCCATATTGCGGGATCCTGTTGAGGAACTCGCCGAGGAAGAAGAAGTCCTTGAAGAATGCCAAGGTAGTTAGGGTTGCAAATGACGTCTTAAAGGAAGCTGAGAAGGTCGAGATAGAGGTAAAGACAAAGGCTTAAGGCAACATAGGTCCGGCATTACAAGGATCGTTCGACGACCGGGCACCTATATACCATATTATGTTGAGTCTTTAGAAATCAAGCTGCTCTTATAAGTGTCCCTCAATAGCTTCTTTGCTCATCATCTAGCCTTCGTATTCATCTTGGGTTATCTGAAATTTCTCTACAAGATGAGTGTTCCAATGAGTCTCAGATCTCGCGGATCTATCCCGAGCTCCCTGAGCATGTAAAGTGGGGCTATGTGCTCGCCAACTTTTTTGAGGAGGGTGGTTATCGAGCCCTTTATTGCATCCCTCCTAATTTCCTTCTCTTTTTCCTGTCTCCATCTCTCAAGCTCCACCTTGACGACGAGTTCCCTGGCAAGGAGCAGGAGAAGCCTCCGAAAGATAAGCTTTTGACAAGCCATTTAACAGGATCCCTATAAGCCTCATTTTTCCCTCATTTTCTCTGTAATAATTAAAAACGGGGTTTTGTAAGCGTGTCTTATGTTGCTGTGCGCTTACTCGACAATGCTCTATGCTTGTCTGCCGCCGTTAAAGGCTCTTGAGAGGATTATGGGCCACGGCTTATTAGCTGAGCTATCCTATGATAACTTTGCTATCCTCGGAGGAGTGCTTGCGGAAGATAAGTACATCACCAAGCTTCTCAGGGCATCAGGCGACCTCAAAGGTCATGTTAAAGCCATCCACATGCCCTATGATGAGCTCGAGCCCCAGAGAGCATTAAGTGAGCCTGGATATAGGAGGCTCTCCAAGTGGCTTAACCTAGCCCGAAGGCTTGAGATCAAGCTCGCGGTCATCCATACGCTGAAAATTGATAAAGGATGTGAGAATGCCTTAAAACTGAATCTCGAGTTCCTAGATAGAATCATGAAGGTGGCTGAGGAGAGCGGGATCACTGTGGCTATAGAGAATAGATTAGAGAGGTCATATTATGGCTCAAGTCCACATGACCTACTAGCAATAATGAAAGGCCTCAGCGGTAAGGTAAGGATATGCCTAGACTTGGGTCACGCGCATATAAATGGTAACCTTGAGGGATCCCTGCAGACGCTAGGAAGACATATTATCGCAATGCATGTGCATGATAATGATGGGGTTAGGGATCTGCATAAACCACCCTATACCGGGACCATAAGATGGAATTTTGTGGAGAACTGGATAACGAAGATGAGATTCGGCGGAATCCTCATATTCGAAGTCTTATGTAAGGATGATATACAGACATGCGATAGGCTTGTTAAGGAGGTAAAATCCTCGCCCATAGCCTATATCCAACCTTGATAAAGCGGGTCAGTGCCGGGAGCAACAATCATCAATCAATCAGTGGAGGTTTCATCATCCCCCAAGCCGATACTCTCTAAGGAGTTAAAGATTTTTATCATCAAATCAATTGGCTAGGTACCTAGTTTTCTGAGGCGTCTTATGAGGACAAGTAATGCGATTGCCAGAATTATGAGCGCCGCGGAGTTTAGTGTTAGAACCATCAACATAATCTGCTCCATGGATTGGGACTCATTCCGGGGAAATGTTTCCTGAGCGGCGGTATCAGCCCTTTGTGGGGGAAGATTTACCATGCAAGCAGAGAAGACTTTCATGTAGTTGCTCGACGTGTCCACAGATTCGGAGCTCAGCTTCTTCGAGCTTATGACGAGATAGAATTCTTCACCGGAAATAATTGGGAAATCTTGTGTGAACACGTTAATATCATTTATGAAGAATCTGATGACTCCCCTATTATTTACCTCTGAGTAAACTGCCTTAAGCGTATAGGCCTTCTCAGCACCAATAGGTATCTTCTCAAGTTTGAATTCCTTGAAAAATTCTGGTATCCTCGGCGACTGGACATATCCATTGATTGTTGATGACTTTTGCCTTATGACAAAGCCGAACTCGTCTCCAGTAAAGACTCTTGTATCATCCGTAACGAATATCGCGAACTCGTCTCTATCATTCTGCGACTGGCTCCCGATGTATACGCTTATTCGTGCTGATAGTGCGAAGGTCTTCCCAGCCTCAATAGTCTTAAGAGATAATGCGTCTTGGTAGACATTCGAGGCGCTGCTACCTGTGAAGACATAATGGTTGCCATTGAATGATGGTAGGAGCCCAGCCGTGTTATACCATTTAAAGTTCCGATCATATGCTGTTGTCATATCGAGGCATAAGTCCTTAAATTGGCCATCCCCATGGACTATGGGCATTATTATCAGGAGCGATGTGACAAACAATAAGATTAGTCTAGCTTGCAACAACCTCCACACGCTTCCTCTCAACATTTATCGGCTCCCTTATATCATCATCCTTCTTTATGACCTCGAAGCCCTTTGGGGGCCTTATGAGGGCATACCATGGCGCAAGGGCTTCGAGCATCATCCCACCGATTATCGCGACCGTTTTCCTGAATTTTCCCGCTAAGCCGCCATTACTTTCCCGGCCGGCGATATAGAGTTCATTCAAGCTGTATCCTGCCGAGTAATAGCGGTAAAGCGAGTACCACGTGAAGCCTGCTATAAAGCCTGAGCCTGGGAATAATCCCCCGGTTGGGTGTATAAGTGTTAGGATAAATGCTATGATGGATGGTAATCCCGAGAGCCAGCTAATCACACCATATAAGGCTGCGAGGCGAAATCTAAGCATGACCCTCTTATCGCGTATTATTTGCATGGCTCCATAAGCCCATCTCCTCCTCTGTTTTAGAAGACCTCTTGCTGATAGAAGTGGCTTCTCATAGCCGAAGCCCTTTAGAATTGTTTTCCCGGGCTTATATCTCTGCCACATCATTAAGCCGAACATCCAATCCTCCGTCCTCACGTCGCCAAAATCCCATCCTATATCCACTTCTATGTCCGCCCTCACAAGTAAGTGTGAACCATGGTGTCCGAATGAGAGTTTTCCATTCGTCTTCGTGGTGAAGAGTATTCTGAAGTCGTCATAGCTTCGCGAAGGCTCTTGGGCTCTTGATGGAGTATATGTCAGCGAGTCCGAGTAGTTTATTATCCCAGCCGCGTAAATATCTTTTTCACCGGCGTTCGCTATGTAATCCATTATGCCGAGGATCGTATCCTCGCCCACCTTTGTCTCATCATCCTGATGGTATATCCAAGTGTCCCGATTCGCCAGCCCCTCCTCGACCAATACCTTATGGGCGTAAGTTAGTGCCCTCGCCTTGTAGCGTGTCCCATTGGGCGTGCTGAAATACCGCGGTACAACGATTATTCTCGAGCCCATTGAGGCCAGCTTCTCATACTCCTCCACATTTGCCTCATAGTCCTCCTGCTCGCAGACTATCCACTGGGAAATCTTGACAACCTTGCCGTAATTCAACTCAAATATCTCCCTCCAGAAGATCACTGATGCAGCGCTCGTTTTAACCGTGCTGAAGTTCCCACCCTTAGTTGGGAGAATGAAGATCACATGCTTTCCCCTTAAGCGACTAATATTCCTTAAAAGAGCCTCTTCATCCAGCAGGAAATCCTCCTTCTTGAAAGAGAGATAACTAACGTTTTGGAGCATGAGGTGCGGCATACCTATCAGCCAGCTATACTTCATCACATGAACCAGCATGCTTAACGGGGATGTGAGAACCGGTACTCCGGAGATCACTGAGCCGACTAAGAATGAGAGGCCGAGTATATCCATTAGATGGGCGTGCTTCGCTTCGAAGATTTTCTCTATGGATTGATTATAATTTTGTAGGGTGTATTGTAGGAATATCGGTATACTGTTGTCATGACTCCCATTATCCGGTTGAGGCTTTGTGAGATAGTCACCTCCACCGCGGTTGTTTAACAGGATCATGGTCCCGGCAATAGGGAGAAGCGATAGGTCCATGAGCATTATTAATGAGGCTAGGGAAGCGCCTCTCACAAACCCATAAAATCCCTCGAAAACCGAATTCATGTAGAGTGACCAAGGCCTTAGATAGGACACCACCCCATCCGCTAAAAGCGCTGGAACCAGAATCGAGACCAATAGTATCATGAAAGCCCAGAAAAGTGCCCTAAAAACTAGCTTAGACAGTTTTCCATTAATCCTATGAGACCTTTTCAACAAAACCCTTCTCAGCTCCCATAACCCTGTTATATTAGTAGCCGGCACTATAAAAGGATTGAAAACGGCCCCAAACCTAGGTCATGGGGGATCTTCATAAGACCCCACTTCTGGAGCATTCGGTGAGAGCTTCATGGCGGGATGGAGGGAGAAGCTTAGGCGGATTATTGATGATCTGCTTGCTGGTGAAGGGGATTTGGTGCTGATTGGCGTCGGCAATCCAATTCGGGGGGATGATGGCGTGGGGGTCGAGATCGCGAGAACCATAATGCGATTCCTGAGAAGTGGAAGAGTGAAAGTGCTCATTGTTGAGGATAGGGTTGATCTTATACCGAGGATGCTAAGGAATGTGAATCCTAGAATAATTTTGATCTTTGATGCAGCAGATTTCGGTGGCAGGTCCGGAGAGATAAGGATCATGAGCCCAGATGAGGCATCCGGCAAGACAATATCAACACATGAGATGCCGCTGGACCTGATGCTGAGACTCGCGGAGAAGAACGCGCCGGCATACGTTCTAGGAATACAAGTGGAAACCTTGGAGCTTGGAAGAGGCATTAGCCCGGCGGTTAAAGCCGCGGCGGGTGAGGTTGCAAGCTTCCTATTAAACCTCCTTGCGGGATTGTGATATTACCGCGTTATGAATACAGATGCGTGGAGACTAAACTTAAATTTAAGCCACTAAATCATATTCATGATCCTTTATGGAGGATCTTGTGATTGCGCTTATTGTCACGTTTCTCGTGGTTCTCTGCCTCTATCTTCTTGGTGGCAGGCTCTCCGTTAAGGCTCCTAAGAGTAGGATGAAGCTTGAATCCTATGCTTGTGGGGAGAGCCTTCCTCCAGCTAGAAGCCCGGTGAGGCTACTATTTTTCAACTTCGCCGCATTATTCATGGTTTTTGATGTTATAGCGCTCCTCCTCGCATTCACAATAAATGTCCCGCCCACGTATAGGCCGGGCATCATTAGCCTCCTTCTGATCTATGTGCTCGTGCTCGGTATAGCTATCCAGCTGCTGGGAGGGAGGAGATGAACCCGAATGGGCCTCGTCGAAAAGCTTGTAAAAAAGTGTAGGGCGAGAAGCCCTTGGATACTACTATTCGACACCGGGGCATGTAATGCATGTGATATTGAGATAGCTGCATGCCTGACCCCACGCTATGATGTTGAGAGATTTGGTGTTCTCGCACGTGGAAGCCCAAGGCACGCAGATATACTCGTCGTGACAGGCCCTGTTACTAGGCAAGCGAGAGACAGACTTATCAGAATATATGAACAGATGCCTGAGCCTAAGTATGTTGTCGCCGCAGGAACATGCGCAACGAGCGGCGGGGTATATTGGGGCTGCTACAACACTTATCCCAGCCTCGACTCTGTCATACCCGTCCACGCCTATGTCTCAGGTTGCCCCGTGAAGCCGGAGGCAATCCTGAAAGCGATCAGCATACTGGTTGAGAAGATTGAGAAGGGGGAGGTTTAGGATTGAGTGAGGAGGATATTCTAAGAAAGATAACTGAGAAGTTTGGTGAGAGTGTCCTCGAGGCTAGGGCCCTAGGGAGAAGAAGAATCTCAATCCTCGTCCCGCCTGATGCCTATAAGAATGTCGTGAAGTATGTTGCGCAAGATCTTGGGCTAGAGTTTCTAAGCTGCTTGAGTGGGGTCGATTATGGGGATAGTTTGGAGGTCGTGGCGCATCTTGGATTCTCCACCCAAATCCTCATTAAGACACGTGTTCCGAAGAATAACCCAGTCATAGACTCAATAACGGATATTCTCCCGGCCGCCAACCTGTATGAACGGGAGGCACATGATCTGCTCGGCATAATATTCAGGGGTCACCCGAACCTTAGAAGGGTCTTCCTGCCCGAGGATTGGCCTAAAGGCATCTACCCGCTTAGGAAGGATTACGCACCGGAGCACCCGAAGCCGCTTAGAGGGGGTGAGGTTGGATGAGCTTCGAGATATCGATTGGACCGCAGCACCCGATACATGTTGAGCCCCTAATGTTGAGACTCAGTGTTGAGGGCGAGCTGATAGTGGACGTGGATGTTGACGTCAGCTATATTCATAGGGGGATTGAGAAGGCCCTTGAGGCCCGGCCATATATTCAGGGGCTCTACCTCGTTGAAAGAATATGCGGGATATGTAATGCCGCCCACTCCCTCTGCTATTGCCTTAACGTGGAGCAACTTCTCGGCAAGGAGGCTCCCCCGAGGGCCAAGTATCTCAGGATAGTCGTGGAGGAGCTTAGCAGGATCCACAGCCACCTCCTCTGGCTCGGCCACTACTTCCATACCCTAGGCTTCGAGACTCTCTTCATGTACTTCTGGAGAGATAGGGAGAGGATCATGGACATGCTCGAGCTCATCACGGGTAACAGGGTCACCACGTCCTACAACACGATAGGAGGTGTGAGGAGGGATCTAACCCCGGAGGCAGAGCAGAGGCTTAGAAGAACTCTTGACTACATCGAGGAGAGAATGCGCTATTATGAGAAGGTGATAGACTCGGAGCCCACGATCCTCGCGAGAACCCAGGGTGTTGGGATTCTAAAGCCTAGTGACGCTGTGAGGCTTGGGGTTGTCGGCCCCCATCTAAGAGCATCAGGGGTAAAGCATGATGTTAGGCTGGATGACCCATATAGCGGCCATGACGAGATCCCATTCAACGTGATCACATGGGATACTTGCGACTGCTATGCCAGGGTGAAGGTTAGGATTAGAGAGGTATACGAATCCGTGAACATGATCCGCTACGCCCTTGATCATATGCCGTCCGGCGATTATAGGCTGAAGATACCGCCATTCTTCAAGGCTCCTCCAGGCGAGTCCTTGTCGAGGGTTGAGGCACCAAGGGGTGAGTTAGTTCATTATTCGATATCTGATGGCGGTGATAGGCCATACAGGTATAAGGTGAGGACCCCAACGCTCGCGAACCTACTATCAGTCGTCGAGATGCTGAGGAGTAGAGATGGCTATGAGGTCTACATAGCTGATGTCCCGGCAATCCTAGGCGGAATAGATCCTTGCATATGCTGTAGCGCGAGGGTCATGGTTACGGACGAGGCTAGGAGAAGGCGAACGATCATGACCCTTGAAGACGTAATAAAGATCTCGCGCGAGAGGGGTGCTAAGAGAAGATGATCGAAAAGATTCTAGCCGCGATATTCTTCCCGGGGGCGGTCTTCCTGCTCGCGGCCTCGCTCTTCTACGAGTGGGTTGACCGGAAGCTCTATGCCAGGTTCCAGAATAGAGTTGGCCCCCACTTGGCGGGCCCATTTGGGCTCCTCCAGCCCGTCGCCGACCTCATTAAGCTCCTCTCGAAGGAGGATATCGTCCCTATGGCTGCTGATAGGCTCCTCTTCACGTTGACGCCCATACTCGCCCCAGCCCTCATACTTCTCGCATGCATGTTTCTCCCGATAGCCGGGCCATCCGGGATAATATCATTCAAGGGCGACCTGATAGCCGTGATAGCCCTTCTCTCAATATACACGATAATGATTTATCTCGCCGGTGAGGGTTCGAGCAACAGGTTCGCCTCGATAGGGGCCGTCAGGGCAGCTCTCCAGCTGATAGGATATGAGATACCCCTGACGCTCAGCCTCTTGAGCGCCGCCATCGCTGCAGGCTCGCTCAGCATCGGCGGGATAGTTGAGGCTCAGGCCGAGAGAGGTATCTGGCTCATAGCAGGGCCGCAGATCATAGGCTTCGCGATCTTCGTTATAACATCTCAGGCCGAGATGGAGAGGATACCGTTTGACATACCTGAGGCCGAGCAGGAGATAGTCGCGGGATGGGAGGTTGAATATGGTGGTAGAAGGCTTGCATTATTCAGGCTCTCAAAGGATCTTGAGCTCATCCTACTCTCGGGCCTCGGCGCGGCGATATTCCTCGGAGGCCCGATCGGGCCCGTTATCCCGGGGCTCGAGCCGGTGCTATACACGATCTACTTCATCCTAAAGTCCCTAGTCGTACTCGCGATCTTCACACTTGTTAGGGCATTATTCGCGAGGCTTAGGATAGATCAGATGGTTTCCTTCTCCTGGAAGTATCTCATGTCCCTGGCCGTGATACTCGTAATCCTGACGGAGGTGATTGTGTAGGCATGAGGGTTCCAGGCCGCCTCGTAGCAGAAGCCCTGAGGAGCCTCTTTAAGAGGAGGGCCACAATACTCTACCCATACAGAGAGCTTGAGAAGATACATCTGCCGGAGGGATTCAGAGGTAGGATAGAGTTTGATAGAGCGAAGTGTATTGGGTGCCAGCTTTGCTTCAGGGTCTGCCCAGCAAAAGCCATAGAGATGATCGAAGATGAGAAGGGCAAGAGGCCCATCTTCTATATCTATAGATGCATATACTGCGCCCAGTGCGCGGAGGTCTGTCCAACCAAGGCGATTAGCATGAGCAAGACCTTCGAGAATATAGCTCTAAGAAAGGAGGATTTGGTGGTGAGATGATGGAGGCCGCGATACACATCGTGATGATAATTATCACGTTGGTGTTCGCGGTGCTGGCCGCGGAGCTGAAGGACATGATGAAGGCCATACTGGCATTTATGTGCGCAAACATCGCAATGGCGGCGATATTCTATCTCCTCGGAGCACCATATCTCAGCGTCTTCCAGCTGCTAATATACGCTGGCGCGGTCACAATACTCCTCCTAGCGACGATACATGCTGGGGAGGAGAGGGGTGACTAATATGGAAATTACGAAAATTGTCGCTGTCATACTCGCGCTACTCCTTGCGGCGGCGCTCCTAGCCTGCTCCCCGAGAATAATTGAGGGCATCAGGGCCCCGAGCCTCGAGCCAACGAGGATCGAGGATAATCCACAGTTCCTCTGGGCCAACAGATGGCTAGATCTGCTAATCCAGGCATTCATACTCTTCGCGGTGATAATAGCTGTTTCATCCCAGCTTGGGAGGGCTCGAGGTTAAGGTGGTGAGGGCTGGATGAGTCTTTATGAGATATACTTCGCCGGATCCCTCCTCCTAATCACCACCGGTCTCTACATCATCGCGTCCAAGAGGCATCTAGTCAAAATAGTGATAGGATTGGAGGTTGTGACTCTCGGGGTGAACCTCGCGATAGCCTCAATGGGGATAAGGATCGTGGATGACATGATAGTTATGGACGCGCTGGCCCAAGGCATGATCGCGATCTCGATAGCCGTGGCTGCGGCGATTGCAGCGCTCGCGCTATCCATAGCCATAAACATCTACAAGCACTACGGGACATTCGACATCAGGAAGCTTAGGAGGTTGAGGTGGTGAGTATGGAGCCCCTCAATATTATCCTGATACTCGTTGGAGCCGCCGTGGCAACCGTGATCCTAGACCCAGTCTTCAGGAAGGTCAGGTTGATCGAGCTCAGCGGCGTGATCGCTTGCATCGCCTTCCTCTCGACGCTAGTCCTCTTAGTCCTCGATGCTGTGGCAGGAGCCCCGCCCCGAATAATTATATTTGGCCCCGACTCCCCGCTAACTACATCCCTCAAGCTCGATATGCTGAGCATATACCTCTCGATAATCTTCTCCGGCCTTGGCCTGATGGCTGCGATATATTCGATTAGATATATGTTATTCGAGGTCGAGCATCTGCCCCTTGATGATCCCTTCTGGGTTAAGGTGAGGGAGCTAGGCCTCGACAGGTATTATGCCCTCCTTCTAACCCTGATCACGGGGATGATCGGCGTGACCATGGCGAACGACTTCTTCACACTCTACGTCTTCTGGGAGCTCATGGCGATCTCCTCATACTCGCTCGTCGCATTTAGGAAGTGGTCTTGGGAGGCGGTTGAGGCGGGCTTCAAATACCTCATAATGAGTACTCTCGGGTCGCTCGCTGCCCTCCTCGGGATAGCCCTCCTCTATGGTCTCGCGGGATCGCTTAGATTCGATGCTGTGAGGGCCGTGGTCTTCGGAGGGGGCAACATGGCGGCCGCATTCTCCCTCGCGATGATAATGGTCGGCTTCGGCGTGACGGCTGCGATCGTCCCATTCCACTCATGGCTACCGGATGCACACCCAGCCGCCCCAACCCCGATAAGCGCGATCTTATCCGGTGTCGTGATTAAGACGGGTGTCTACGCGATGCTCTGGTCTATGTTCAAGATATTTGGGCCGGCAACCTACGGCTTCGGCCCAGCCCTAATTGGTCTAGGGATACTGACCATGAGCTTTGCCAACATAGCCGCGATCATGCAGACCGATATCAAAAGGTTCCTAGCATACTCCAGCATAGCTAATATCGGATACATAATCACCGGCATGGGGCTCGCCGCCCACATACTTAGGACGTATCCATCGGAGGTAGGGTTAGCAGCCCTCGCGCTTACCGGAGCCCTTCTCCACGTGTTAAACCACGCGCTCGGGAAGGGCCTCTCGTTCCTCTCAACCGGATGCTATATCCTGAGGGTAAACTCTAGGGAGATCGAAAGGCTCGAGGGCATAGGGCCGAGGATGCCAGCTACCACCGCATCCCTCGGCATAGGCCTCCTAAATCTCGCTGGCGTGCCTCCTCTAAGCGGTTTCTGGAGCAAACTCCTCATAGTATCGGCTGGCCTTGGAATTCCCTCGGACGGCTTGATGCTTGCAGTAACCATAATCTTCATAGTGAACTGTATCGTGGCCGCCGGCTACTATCTCTGGCTCTTCCAGAGACTAGCATTCAAGAGGCCTATGCTTGATGGGGGCCTTAAGGAGATTAGTGAGGCTCCTGCCCTCATGCTTGTGCCCATACTAATCCTCGCGGCCGCCTGCATACTCATTACAATCATGCTGAACCCTGTCCTCCAGTTCATACGATCTGCTCTGGAGGTGATTCTGGGATGAGCATCGAACCCTGGGTATTCTATGCCTGGGCATGCTGGATAATACCTGTGATCGGTGCCCTATTGACGCCTTTGCTGGCTAAGCTCGGCGAGAGGATGAGGGATTTCAGCGCAGTTATCTTCTCGCTCTTAGCGATGCTGATGACCCTAAGCCTTCTACCGCTCCTATTCGGCGATGTAGAGTGGCCGTTGAGAAGCCAGGTCTCGTGGGTCCTGTTACCCGGAGCCCCAATACTCTCGGAGATAAGGGCTGGAATGCTCCTCGATCCGCTCAGTATAATAATGGCTAACGTGGTCTCGGTGATCAGCTTCCTGATAATGGTCTACTCCTTAGGCTATATGCGCGGTGACCCCGGCCTCACGAGATACTGGTTCTTCATGAACTTCTTCATCGCGAATATGCTCTTACTAGTGCTCGCCGACAATTTGATCCTCATGCTCATTGGCTGGGAGGGTGTCGGCCTTTGTAGTTACGCTCTCATAGGCTACTGGTATCGTGACTCTAAGGAGGGGTGGCTCCACTACTGGGTTGGAGAGCCGCCTGAAGCCTATCCGCCATCGCATTGTGGAATGAAGGCCTTTATCGTGACAAGGTTCGGGGACCTATTCATGATCGCTGGGGCTCTGGTGCTCGCCGCCACGGCCAAGACTATCGGTTTCCCGGAGCTCCTGCACGCTGACACGATAGTGCCCGCGGAGATGAGGTGGCTCCTCCCAGCTGCCCTTATAATGATCCTCGGCGGGGCTGTTGGCAAGTCTGCTCAGTTGCCGCTGATGGAGTGGCTTCCAGATGCCATGGCGGGCCCATCATCCGTTAGCGCGCTGATACATGCGGCTACAATGGTCAAGGCGGGTGTATACTTGGTCGCGAGACTCTTCCCGATAGCGCTCAGCTGGAGCGCGAGCGTGCCGGCGGCCACGAGCTTCTTCTATGCCGTTATGTGGATTGGGGCTCTCACAGCATTCATAGCAGCGAGCCAGGCTGTTGTTTCAACAGAGCTCAAGAAAGTTCTAGCATACTCCACTGTCAGCCAGATAGGTTATATGATGATGGCCCTCGGGGCGGCCGGGCTTTCAGCTGAGATAATCACGGGTTACGTGGCTTCCATCTTCCACCTGATGAATCACGCGGTCTTTAAAGCGGCCCTCTTCCTCGCCGCTGGCTCGATAATCCACGCGGCCGGATCAAGGTTCCTCAGAGATATGGGGGGCCTCCGGAAGCATATGCCCGTAACATTCTATAGCACGCTCCTCGCAACCCTCGCTTTAATCGGCCTACCACCCTTCGGCGGATTCTGGAGCAAGGATCTAGTGCTATCTACGACATTATCCTCCGGCCAGTATGCGATCTTCATCCTCGGCCTATCCACCGCGATCCTAACAGCCTTCTATAGCATCAGGATGGTAGGTCTAGCCTTCTATGGCGGTGAGAAATCCAAGAAAGTCCATGAGGCGCCGAGGATTATGTGGGTCCCCTACCTCATCCTAGCAGCTCTGAGCCTCATCATAGGATTGGTTGCGCCATTGCTTGAGAGCGGCCTCGAGGCAGCCCTATCACGTATACTGCCAGCTTACATGCACTCGGCTTATGAGGCCTCCAGCATGGAGCTCCTAGTACCGCTGACATCAGTAACGGCTATTGCTGTTGGGGCTGTTCCAGCTTACGCCCTCTACGTGAGGGGGATGGTGGATCTAGGGGAGATCGTCGAGAAACATGGTTACATGAGGGCTCTTAGAACGCTCCTCATCAGAAGATACTATATCAACACCTTCTACTATAGAGCTATAGCATATCCCTCAATAAAGCTTGGCCACGCCATTAATAAGGTGTTTGAATCGAGGGTTATTGAGGGGATCAATAACGCGATATCAATCGGCGCAAGGAGACTTTCGGATATTGTTAGGAGGGCGCATACAGGCCTGTTAAATCACTATGTCATCGGACTAATCTTAGGAGCCCTCATACTCATAATCCTGATTCTTGCGGGAGGTGCATAGGGATGATTGACTCGGGTCATCTGCTCCTCCAGTCCTTGGTCGCCCCCCTCATCGCGTCGCCGATAGCCATGGCCTTGGGCAGAAAGCTTGGGAAGAGGGTTGGCTGGATCGCGCTGGCCTCGCTTGCCTACTCCCTATCATGCCTCCTCACCGCCGGATATCTCGTCCACACGTTCAGCTCCCCGCTCCAAGCAACCTATCCATGGGCACAGCTCCTTGGAGACATAATATTGTTCTTTGACGGGTTAAGCGGGCCTGTGGCCCTGACAATCGCCGCTGTCGGCATACTAGCATGCATCTATTCCATCACATACATGGATCTTCGGGATGGATGGGGTGGATACTTCTCCCTCTACCTTCTCTTCAACGCAGGGATGCTTGGGGCTGCGCTCTCTATGAATCTCGCGATCTTCTTCCTATTTCTCGAGCTCATGCTGATATCATCATGGCTCTTGATAGCAGTCTGGGGCGAGGAGGATAGATGGCGCGCCGCCCTCAAATACTTCCTCTACACGGAGGCTGGGGCCCTAGCTATCCTAGCCGGCATAGGGTTAGCATACTCGAACACGGGGACGCTGAATATCCTCGAGCTCCCCTCTAAGGCCGCGGGCCTGAGCCAGGCCACTCTCTCCCTGATAACCTCGCTCATGATCTTGGGGCTCCTCGTGAAGATGGCGATCTTCCCGCTCCACTCATGGCTCCCGGATGCCTATGTCCAGGCCCCAGCGCCCGTAACCGCGATATTCTCGGCTGGTACGGGGATAGGGGGGTATGCCGCCCTAAGAGTGGTCTATACTGCCTTCCCGCAGATAGCAGGGCATGGGAGCTTCATGTTTGCGCTGCTCATCCTCGCCCTAGTAACCATGATCTATGGCGGGTACTTAGCCCTCGCGCAGAATAGACTGAAGAGGCTCCTAGCATACTCGAGCATAAGCCAGATGGGCTACATGCTTCTCGGGATAGCGTCGGCATCCATGATTGGGCTGGCCGGGACTGTGCTGATATATGTGGCCCACAGCCTCTCAAAGGCCGCACTCTTCATGATCTCCGGGATGCTCTCAAGAACCCTGGGCACCGATAACCTAGATGAACTCGGCGGCTTAGCCGGGAGAATGCGGGCCACCAGCATAGCGTTCATGATAGGGTTCCTAAGCCTAATGGGCTATCCGCCTCTCCTAGGATTCTGGGGCGAGCTCTTCATCTTCGCTGGCTCAATATACACCGCGCTCCATTCATCCATCGATATGCCGAGACTCGCGCTAACAATAATCGCGATAATCTTCTCGCTGATCACGGCCGGGTATGGGCTCCTGGCTGTAAGGAGGAGCCTCTTCGGCGAGGAGTCCGAGGCCGTGAGGAAGGCTGGAGCCGAGCCGAGGCTCATGTTATGTCCAACAATCGCTTCAGCAATACTCCTAGTGATTCTCGGAGCTTACCCGACGATGCTGACGGGCTTTCTAGAGGCACTGGCCGCCATCTTTCCCAGCTAGACTGATAGCATCCTCGATCGCCTGTAGAATCTCGAGAGCACCCTTCTCATCCAAGACCTTTATCGCGTATCCCGCGTGGACTAAAACGTAATCACCCACTTTCGCATCCACCATCGCCAAGATAACCTCCCTCCTAACGCCGTTGCCGAAGTCAACGACCCCGACATCCCCCCTTATCTCGACGACCTTGCCAGGTATAGCGTAGCACATCCACCATGTGGATTATCCAGCT
>JAKCEV010000013.1 GCA_023539495.1 Candidatus Wolframiiraptor allenii | reverse complement strand
AAAGTCGGCTATCCAAGGTATATCGCGCAGGAGAACGACGACTTCGATAACGTCCGCGTCTGGACCTACGGATATCTGCTGAGGAGGATTAGAGAGGTCGCCGAAGAGTATGGTATCAGCGTCATCTACGTGGACGAGTCTTATATGTCGTCGAGGTGTCCATTGCATGGTGACGGCTGCGGCGTCAGGATACACCGAGGATTGTTCAAGTGCACGACGATGAACAAGGTATTCAACGCTGACCTCATAGCAGCGCACAATATTTTATTGGCGCCAGTAACCCCCGAGTCCCGGAGAGGGATAGGGGGTAATGGCCGGAGACCCGGCCAAGGGCTAAACCTCCAGAAGGAGGGATGTAGCCCAAACCTCCCCACCCTAAGTAGGGGAGGAGGTCGAATACAGCTTAAGGATGAATTATGTGAAGCCCTCCCTTCATCAAACCCTCAACCCATTTCTCCTTTTCCAACTTCCAAAACTTTTAAGCCCTCGTGCTCACCTCTAGTTGAAATATATCGAAATAAAGATGGAGCCCCGGCCGGGATTTGAACCCGGGACCAACGGCTCTCTTTCCCTCTAGCCAAGAGTAGGTACAAGGCCGCCGCTCTGCCGGCTGAGCTACCGGGGCCCCTTCTGAGACGCGAAAATCATCCTTAATAACCTTAAAGCATCAGGAGTGTCTGTAAAGCTAAAAGCTGGCGCGCTATCGGATCATAGAATGGGGACGCGGGGCCGTGGTCTAGCTTGGTTATGATTCGCGGCTTGGGCCCGCGAGGTCCTGGGTTCAAATCCCAGCGGCCCCACATTACATGAAAACTGTCGTATATTGTAGCGGGCTGTATGAGGCGTGTTTATTATTTTTTGGGTAGTTTTGCGTGTTAGTTATTTTGTTGGATATTATGTCCTTATGCATGGATGAATGGAAGCCCTTAAAGATTGGAAGGTTACCAAGGCGAAGTGGAGGGTGTTTTGACCAGATAGTGGGGGAGGGATGCTGAGGAGATCCGATGTTGTGAGAGCGATTTTGGTTTTGGTTGCCGCGTCCTTCATCATAAATTTGGGGTTTTCGGCTCTTGGCCCCCTCTTTCCCTACCTAGTCCTAGCTTTGAAGGGTGTTTTGAGGGAGCTCCCGGAGCTGACCATGGGGGTGATTGAGGCTCATCAAGGCGCCTTGGAGTTCGGCCTCCTCATGGCGGCATTCATGGCTACTAGGGCGCCGATGTCGGTATTCTCAGGATTCCTCAGCGACATATTCGGGAGGAAACGGGCGATAGTTGCGGGTATGATGCTCTACCTCGTCGCCACAATTGGCTTCATATTTTCCCGGGATGTTACCTCGCTGATAATTTTCAGGGCTGTCCAAGGCATGGGGTCGGCGATGGTGTGGCCTGTTGCCGAAGCGTATCTCGCTGACGTGACTAGGAGGTGGCAGAGGGGGAGGGCCATATCGGCCTTTATGGCCTCGATGCTCATCGCCGAGCTCATAGGCCCCGGCATAGGCGTCGCCATATACAAGGTGTGGGTCGCGGTCTTCAGTGGAGCGGACTATATTATGGCGATTAAGTCCCCGATAATCTTCTTAGCAGTAATGGTGCTCGGCTCCCTCATAACGACAATCTTCCTCCCAAGTATTCCAGCGAGATCAAACCCGAGCATCAAAACGGGATTCAAGGAGATCAAAGGCGTGCTCAAAACACTCCCGAGGATGATCTCGAGAAGCTTGAAGATCATGTATCTTAATGGCGTCATCAATGGGTTCAGCATGGGGATAATCGAGACGGCTCTAATAGTCTATGTCATCGAGTTCGTGGTGAAGGATCCCATTTATGTCGGGCTGTATTATATCGTCTCGTCGGCGGCCGCCTTGCCCGCTACCCTCCTCTCTGGATACATGACCGACAGGATTAAACAAAGGAAGCCGATAATAGTGCTTGGATACGTGGTTGGGAGGGGAGTATTCTTCCTCATGCCCCTCATTCGTGATCCAGCCCTATTTCTGATACTCGCGATACCATCCAGCATGACATTTGGAATATCTGTGCCGGCAATGACGGCTCTCCAAGCAGACATAGCGCCAAGGGAGGTCAGGGGGTCAATATTCGGAATACAAGAGCTCTTCATGAATAGCGGGGTCCTAGTTGGATCGATCCTCGGAGGATGGATCACCCAGATCCTCGCAACCCAGATATACCGGGTCGCAGTATACCAGATACAAGGGATAGCGCTTCCATTCTGGATAACAGGGACGCTAGGAGCACTCACCACAATACTTTTCGCACTATACGTCAAGGAGCCTGAATAGCGGCAGCATATTAAGCATGCGAATCGACCGGCAATTATTTGCGTCTCGGCTTATTCCGCCAAGATAATGGGCTTAATGTTCTAGATTGGTTGTTTCATGGATGTTTCATGGAGTTGCTTATTACGGGGTTTCTTCCGATGTTCTCGGCGGTGTTGAGAATGAGCCTTCAAGAGTATGCGATGATGGGTGGGCAGGGCGAGGCGTTTATTGAGCTGATGGATGTTAAGAAGATCTATGTTTCTGATGGTGTTCCAACGGAGGCCTTGAGAGGCGTTACGATGGCGATCAAGAGGGGGGAGTTTGTAGCCATCGTTGGGCCATCGGGTTGCGGCAAGTCCACTCTGCTTCATATAGTTGGCGGGCTTGATAGGCCGACAAGCGGCAAGGTGATAGTGGATGGCATAGACTTCAACAAGCTATCTGACGATGATTTAGCCAGAGTGAGGAATGAGAAGATGGGGTTCGTCTTCCAGTTCTATAACCTGATTCCGTATCTCTCTGTCTTTAGGAATGTTGAGCTGCCGTTAATCGTTAAGGGTATTCCACCTCGCGAGAGGAGGGAGAGGGTTTTGATGGTGCTCGATGAGGTTGGGCTAGCTGATAAAGCGTATTCTAAGCCTACAAGGCTGAGTGGTGGGGAGCAGCAGAGGGTTGCGATCGCCAGGGCGCTGGTTAACGAGCCCGCGATAATCCTCGCAGATGAGCCCACTGGAAACCTAGATTCCAAGAACAAGATAGCGATAGCGGAACTGTTTAAGAGGCTTAATGAGAAGGGTAGAACGATACTTGTTGTCACCCATGATCTTGAGGTCGCCTCATATGCGGGGAGGATCCTCTACATAAGGGATGGTAGAATTGAGCGGGAGGAGGTGAGGTCATGAGCCGAAAACTGGCACTATGCATACTCTTGCAGGCAATTATAATATTCTCGCTAATGATTCCCTATGTGAAAGCTGAAACCGGCAACATAGAGATCATTGATGTTCATTGGGGTGAATCTGGAAAGGAGTGGGCGGCAGTGCCGGGTGACAGGGCGACGCTAATAGTCGAGTTCAGAAGCCTAATTGAGGATGAGAAGATCTGCGGCTTGAAGGTGGTTTTATGGCCTATTGACCCTAATAGGCCCTTCCCATTCACTAGTCCAAAGGGAGGAAATATCACAACATACACGGATCAGCAGATAAGCTTTGGGGATAAGGCGGAGATTACATTTGACGTGAAAATCAAAGATGATGCTGCGCCCGGAACCTATGACGCATATCTCTACTTCTTCTACTATGATTGTGGAAGTCCTGAGGTTCCATTGATAATGCGGCTGCAGAAGATAAGCATCGAAGTCTGGCCCCCTCCAAAGTTCCGCGTGATCGATGTAAGCTGGCTTAGCAGCGAGGGACTTCAGGTTCACGCTATGCCTGGGGATGTAAATAGGATGCTCTCGGTCACCCTTGCTGTTCCAAAATATTATGAGGTCTCCGACGTGGCAGCAACACTGTATCTCGATGAACACTTCACAAACCTCACAGGAGGAAGGGAGGTAAAGGCAAGCTACACTGGGGTTGTAAGCGAA
Organism: Candidatus Wolframiiraptor allenii; assembly: GCA_023539495.1. Lineage (GTDB taxonomy): Archaea > Thermoproteota > Nitrososphaeria_A > Caldarchaeales > Wolframiiraptoraceae > Wolframiiraptor > Wolframiiraptor allenii. The sequence goes on along the minus strand of JAKCEV010000013.1, from coordinate 24,201 downwards.
GGCGGATACTTTACATTAAAGTTCCCCTTAAATGTGAAGAATGATACCCCACCTGGCACATATAACCTGAGGCTAGTTATGAGGTACTATGATAAGTGGCTGGCCCTACAATCTCAGGAGATATTAATCCCAGTTGCCGTGTCTGGCGGCGGTAAGCTCGATCTCTCAATAGAGCCCCCCGCCCTGAGCATCGGGTTATCTTCAAACATGAATGTCAAAGTCTCTAACACCGGAGATGCGCCGATATATTCCCTTAAGGTGACCGTCTCTTCGGAAAGCTTGGTTGTGGTTGATGGTGAGACCGATGTAGATGAACTAGGGCCAGGAAAGATGTTAAACCTCCCCTTCTCAATATGGGCCCCAGTCACGCTATCCGAGGGAACATACTCAATCTCTGTCCAAGCGGAATACGTCGACTCGAGCGGTATTAAGCAGACCTTATCCAAGATTATTAAGATCTATGTTAAATCGCAACCGGTACTCAGCATTTCAGGATACATAAAGAATCCTGAGATCGTTTTGGGAAAGAGCGGGGAGCTCATGATCGTCGTGGAGAATAATTATGATTCCCCGATAAGGGATGTGAGCATCAAGCCTTCTCTCGAGGGCACGGCGCTGGCATCATCGAGAGACATACCCTTTTTCTTCGATGAGATCCCTGCTAGGGGATCTGTCGAGCTAAAGATCCCCGTGATGGCGCCGCCATCAGCATCAACGGGAACAAGCTATGTAAAGCTCTCGGTAACTTATCGCAACCCCTTCGGAGGCCTTAGGACCGATGAGATCTCACTTCCAGTAATTATCAAACCGGATGTGAGACTCGAAATCGCTAGCTTCACGTTATCCTCCACCTCCGTGGCCCCAGGGGAGTCTATTGATATATCCGGCGACATATATAACCGGGGGCTCTCGGCGGGCAAGCTATGTGAGGTTAAAGTGGAGGCGTCAAGCCCGCTGATCGTAACCGAGGACTCAAGAGACTATATCGGCGATATATCATCCCTTTCCAAGGCATCCTTCACCGTGACCGTAGATGTGGCTAATAATGCAAGGCCCGGAAAATACTCTGGCACCCTTATTGTCTCATGCAGCGATGTATTCGGGAACACGTATCAGATTTCAAAGCCATTCGAAGTTCAAGTAACGCCAAGCTTCACCTTCCCAAGTCTTACATATGAGACAATGAGCACCATGCGAAGGTGGAATATGACTCAAGGTGGGGCTGCCATTACTGTAAGAACGCGCGCCATGACAGCGGGAGGATCAAGCTATATATCAATGCTGCAGAATCCGATAATAATCCTGTTAACGGTGTCCATCGTGGCTGGAGCAATACTCACAATCCTGCTTGTTAAGAGGAGATCGTCAAGGGGAAGGAGGCGGGAGACAAGAGATGAGACTGCTTGATATATTATATCTAGCATTCTCCGCCTTGAGATCTAGGAAGCTCAGAACTATATTGACTATACTCGGGATGACCATCGGCCCAGCCCTCTATGTTGCGGCAATCGCCTCAACCAAGGGATATGGGGAATCATTGACGCGCAGCTTGCAGACGTTGGGCGCCAACGTCATACAGATAATGTCAATGCCGGGGAGAGGTGAAAGTCGAGTGGAGTTAACCGATAAGACCCTTCAAAGATTGTCGGAAATTAATGGTGTTGCCGCGGTAGTTCCAATATACTCTATCTCCAGCGCTACGGTTAGGGTTAAAGGCGCAACCGTAGAGTTATCTCCGATGGAAGAAACATATAGAATCATCGCTGTGGATCTAAAATACCTCGATGACATTTTCAAAGGACTTCAAATCAGTGAGGGAAATCTATCCGGCACGGGTAGCTCCATAGCGGTTATAGGCGCTAAGGTTTCAAAGCCTGATAATCCCGATCTTCCCCAGATAAATCTCGGTGACGCGATAACAATTGAAATGACTGCAAGTGGTGGGGAGAAACGAGCGATCACGGTGAGGGTGGTCGGTATATTGAGGGAATATGGACAGGGTCTCTTCTTCAATCCCGATACGACGATATTTATTCCATTAAGGGCTGGAAAGAGGTTAACCGGGTCGTCAGCATATCAGCAGGCTCTTGTAATAGCCAAGGATGAAAGTTATGTTCAACAGGTCCAGACAGAGATAACAAATATCATGGGGAGTAATCTTAGAACATTTTCACCGCAACAGATGGTGCAGACAATTCAGCAGGCGATGGGCCAGTTCTCGACGTTCCTGGCCTCGATATCCTTCATGTCCTTCATCGTGGCCTTCCTAGCGATAATGACGACGATGTTCACCTCGGTGACTGAGAGAGTTAGGGAGATTGGAATTCTGAAGGCTGTTGGATTCAGGACGAGACACATCTTGGGATTATTCCTCACAGAGGCCGCGCTGATAGGGCTTATGGGAGGGTTACTGGGCATTATTGCGGGAATTGTTGGGGCCAACTTTTTCTACCTTCCTTTCAGCAATATTAGGGCACCATTCGGGCAGCCGGGTAGAGGTCAGGCAGCAACATTTTCATTACAAATAACCCCAAAAATAACCCCGGATCTATTGCTGGCGACATTGGCGATGGCTGTTGTGATAGGGTTGCTGGCGGGCTTGATCCCAGCTTGGAGGGCTGCAAGATATCGCCCAGTGGAGGCGTTAAGATATGAATGATGAGAAGATCCTAAGAACAGATTGGGGAGGGAAGATAAGGCGCGTGTTCTCCTCGAATAGGAGGAAGTGGATAATAGTGGGCTGCATCATAATCATCGCGTCAATAATATCTGTAACCATGATCTATAATTACTTTGCTGAGAGAAACCTGAGGGAGAAGAGGAATCTCGAGCTGCTATTAGACATGTTGGAGAAGGAAATTGGGGAGATAGAGGAGAATCGATCTGTTTATGGGCCGCCTCCACCCCCGAGAATCATCATTAAGGATGCCAGAATGCTACTGGATATGGCTCGGCAATATTTCAGGTGGGGGATGTACGATCTAGCATGGATGGAGGTTAGGAAGGTGATGTTTATGTTGCGCGGATATTTCCTATACCCAAGCATTAATGCCACTAGCGAGGAAGCTGCTGTCAAATGCATCCTCCTAGGGAAGATTGATAGGGCTAAGCACTGGATAGGCATCTTCACCGAGATCTCCGAGAGAACGCGCAATGAAAGCGTGAGAAGCTTATTAGTGAATACCTCAAATACTTTGAGAAAACTGGTTGGGGAGGCTGAGCAGCTTATCGAAAAAGGATCTTACCAAGAGGCTAAGGCGAAGCTTGATGAGGCATTTAAGATAATAAATGATACCTTGAGATCCCTGAGATCCATTGCTCCCCCGCCCCCTAGGAAGGATATTATGCGAGCTCCACCTCGTTTCTCTGACCTACCTTCACCACCCGAACCAAACCCCTTCTCTCAAGCCTTCTAACAACCCTCCAAACAGTAGTTTTGGGTAGGTGAGTCAGGACCCTGATATCTGACTCGGAAACCCTCTTTTTGCTTCTAATTATCTCTAAAACCCTTCTTTCATCCTCTGAGAGATCACGCATACTCCTCCTATACCTCTTCACGATAATTATTGCAGAAAGTATTGTGACAAAAACCCCCAAGGATCCGGCGAGAACGAGAACCGGAAAGACTTCTTGTCGAGTATTCTGATTAGCTGATGACCCAACCCGCATCACATATTCTATTTTCCAATACCCGGGGCCCAAAATAAGCTTCAAGAATTGTCCTTCGCTCGTTATCGCTTTCGGCATATTATTCAGCGAGATGATGACGCTTCTGCCCGGCAGGATAACCGTGGCCTCGGCCGGCAAATCTATCTCCAAGCTCCATAGGGAGCCGTTCTTATAGGTCAGCGCATCCGTATCATAGTAAATGACTACCTCCCGTGATGCATTACAATAGATTGTCAGTCTGTCCGCTATGATGTCATAGGCGAGGATCCTTCCATCGCCCCCTAATACCATGACATTTTCCACATTCCTCGCAAGCAAACTTACGGTGATATTCTCCACAAGCCCTCCCGGGATGATCCTCTCCTCAACATGTACTACTCCGTCTTCATAAACTCTAAGGATTAAGCTGGATATGCTCATCCCACAGGTAGGAAAGATGATGAAGCTTGCGGCAAGCAGTATTAGAAGCATTGAACATTTTTCCGCGATTATCTCAGCCATTCTCTATTCTAGGCGTTATCCCTGTTGGACCTTATTTATGCATTTGCATATACACATTTATCTCCCGGTTAGACTTTCGCCTGCTTCTAGAGGCTTTTTCGCCACTCTATGAACAAAATTCCACACCTTCTAAGGCTTTCACCGCATCATCCTTGTTGAAGAGATTCCTCGGGAGCTTCTCCAATAACTTCTACACCATACATCTTGGAGGCGCTTCTCCGCGAGATCCCTAGAGATCTCTGCAGCCTCTCAATTTCCTCTCTGAACCAGCTTGGAAATCTTGTGAACCTCGCTTTCAGGATGTCACCAACATCATGAACTTTCGAATACTCGACGCCAACGAGCCTTAGGCATACCATTAAGGAAAGTTCTCCTTAAGGGTAAGCCCAAACCTTAAGGAGAACATCCAGCTTAATCCTTAGAGTTTATAAAGGAGAGGATCATTCGAGGGTATGCCTGAGCTTCACCAATCTTCACGGAGGCCTACTACAATTAAGCTGGATGATCTTCATAAACTCTAAGGATTAAGTCCAAACCTTAGCAGAAGCTTGGAGTAGGCCTCCGCCGACATATCTTCCACGAGAAGTACGTCATATTTTGATATATTCTGCGCGGCGGCTTCATAAGCCTTCAACCTTACTTGGAATTAGGAGTGAAGAGACTATCAGTGGATGGGTTTCTTAGAATGTGGTATGCGCTTCCAATGGCTAGGGCGGCGGCGCCTATTATCCATGTTTCGGGTTTTGTTAGTAGCGTGATTAGGAGGAATGTTATGCATGTTGCTGCTCCAAGGGCTGGTACTGCTCTTGGGTAACTTCTCTTGGCAACTCTCAGCTTTAGTGCTGCTATGTTGGCTAGTGTATGGTAGAATAGGAAGGCGAAGTTGCTTATTGCCACAACCCTCGCTAGGTCTGAGAATAGTGTTAATATGGCCGTTACTATGCCTGTAATCCAGATGGAATAGTATGGCGTGTTGTAGGCGTTATGAAGTTTGGCGAGGCTCTGTGGAAGATCCCCTCTCCTAGCCATGGCATACATCATCCTTGAGACGCCTAGGATTGAGGTTAGTAGCACGCTTGCCGTCGCGATTAACCCGCCTGCTGAGATAGTGTAGATTGCCGCAGTGCTTCCAGAGGCGCTTATAGCCTCTGTTAACGGTGAGCTTGAGCCTGAGCCTGCAAGCCTAGGGGCTCCCACGAGGCCCACCGCCACCAATCCAACGAACACGTAGATTATCGTGGATATTAGTAGTGAGAGCAGGATGGCCCTTGGCACATTTCTTCTAGCATCTTTAACCTCCTCGGCTACTACCGCCGCCCTAGCGAACCCGCTGTAGGCGAAGAAGATGTAGAAGGCTGCTGAGAATACGCCTACCTGGAATGGGTTGAAGTCGGCGAAGTTTAATGGTTTTATATAGAGGGCGCCATAGGCCACGAAGAAGACTAGGATGGCGATCTTAGCGGCCACGAGGATATTGTTGAAGAGGGCGGATTCCCGAACTCCGATAAAATTGAGCAATGTGAAGAGGAGGCAGATTATCATGGCCGTCCAGTTTGGTGGAAAGATAGGGAATAGAGCATGTAGATAGCTTGCGAATCCAAGGGCTACAGCCGCGCCAGCAAATATGTTTGAGACTATCCATAGCCAGCCTGCTAAAAAGCCTGCGAACGGCGAGATTAGCCGGGAGGCATACTCGTATACGCTACCTTCCAACGGCTGCCACGCTGCCAGCTCGCAGAAGCTTAGGGCTGTAAGCGTCGAGGCTATGGCGGCGATTATCATTGAGATGGCTAATGCCGAGCCGGCATAGTCGGCCGCGATGCCTATAACCACATATATTCCAGCCCCTATCACGGCGCCAATACTTATGGCCGTTGCATCCCACAGGCCCAGAGTCGGCTTAAGCCCACCACGTCTAGAATCCTGTTCCCCCAAGCTCTTACTAAAAACAAAACCGGATAAAGGCATCTTAATAGCTCTATTCTTTGACATAGAACTCATGTAATGTTCAAATTTTAACATTGGAATTAGTTGATCCATCAACTCCGTGTCAAGGCATGCAGAGTCGAGCCTTTTTCAATCTCCAAAAGCTAATTCTAAGAACTTCAATATCCCTAAGGCGATTAGAATCGTGCCGGAGAGTATGGATGGAGTTCTTCTGCTCAGAGTCTTTATCCAGCTACTTAGAAAGGATGCAAATAATATTAGGATCGTGTTTGCTAGGATGACGGCTATTATTATCCATATGATGGGGATTCCTAAGAATGGGTAGCTGATTCCTATAGCCCCCTCGTCAATGCTTGACAAGATACCTATTGCTGATAATTCCCAAAAGGATGAGACCCTCTTCATAATCCATTCGGGCCGCTCATCCTCGAGCGCCTCCCTAACTATCCATATTCCAATCACCGTGAAGACTGCTAAGACAACCCAAGCACTAAAGGACACTATCAGCCTATACATCGCTAACCCTATCAGCCAGCCTAAAAGGGGGAGTAATGCGGTTGATATTGAGAATGCGACAGCGATCTTGCCCGCATTAACAATTAATCTTTTAAGGGCCCCGCTAGGCATCAGCAAACTCAAAGCGAAGGCGAGGCTAAAATCATCCAGCGATAAACCCAGCGATAGCAAAATAAGCGTCAAAAGAGTTAGAGGATCCATAATCGTTTATCCCCCGCTGTTGGATATAATGTTTAATAAAGGAGAGGACTCATTGCTTCTAACCCCATCCCGCCCTGAGGGGCGTGTGTTCCCGCTGGTGCGGGGAGGAGGTCGTCACCGACCGAGAGCGATTAAATTCCTCCCCTTCTTTCCTAATTTACAAGTCTTAGACTAGGAAAGATTTGTAAAGTTTTCCCCTCATCCCCGCCTTAAAAGGCGAGGCTTTCGGTTATGTAAAAAGTGACAAATAACTAGGTTACTTAAGGACATTGCTTAATAACGGGAGATCATGAATAGAGCTTTATTTCTCTTAGATCATCAGTAGTTCGATGGGCTTTAGCTTCTTGGATATTGGGTCTATTTGGTAGCCTAGGGATTCTAGGGCTGTCGCCCCGAGGACTGGGATATCTTCAGGCTCTCCAAATATTATTGGAACGATGGCGCGCCGCTCCCCATATTCCACAGCCGCCCCGCCAATATCACGCTCAACAACCCCTCCACCATAGACTCTCAGCCTCTGTCTAGTGACAGGTTTTAGCCCCAGCCCCTCAAGAATGTGACGAGGTATCGACGTAAATAATGCTCCACTATCCACTAGAACTTCAACTTCCTCCCATTTAGTTAGATTAAGGCTATAAACTCGAATTCTTACACGTGTAAATCCCATGATGTTTTCCTTATACTAGCCAGCCTCATGCTTAATTAACCTTTTCAACAACTTGCAAGTATTTTGCAAAAGGTCATGGCTCTGAAAAGCTCAATCATGAAGAATTGAAGAATTTTAAGTTGAGTTTAACTAAACCACGTATTGATGCCGGGCTTGTTAAGCCTGGCTTAAAATATCATTCGCTATTAGCCGTTAAGCTGTTAAAAAAGGCATAAGCCTTGCCTCTTTACCAAACCTCGCATCTTTGTAATTCATTAACGCTAAGATGGACGCACATATTAATTCTACTATCGCCGAAATTTTTAGTGCATCCTCTAGGCGTATAATCTTTTCGAGAGCAATTTTGACCTTAGAGTCTTCAGATAGGTCCACGATTGTGAACCCCCTTAGTCCCGGGGCTGTGGCCTCGATTGTATATCTTCCGGGCGGCAGTAGGTATGAACATGTGCCGTTTTCATGCTTGAAGGTTGTTCCATTTATTCTCAGTTCCAAGTTCTTTGGGAGCTCACTATCTTGAGAGACTATCTCTATGGTGAGCCTCCTCAGGCTTATGGTCAGGTTGTATGCTCTTCCGCTTACCAAGCTAACGATGGGAGAGCTGGCCTCAAGTCCATTGACATATATCCTTACTGGAATTTTGAGTGGGAGGCTTGGAGGTGTTGGGATGCTCTCATCCTGCCTTAACAGCATGTATGCCATGTTATTGACGATACTTACCGGGATGCCTGCAACTATAGAGATGTTCGTCACCTGATTTCCATGCTGGTCTTGAATTCTAAGAAGAGCTATGGGTGGTATTACCTCGAGGACCTCCGCTCTTTTTCCATCGGCCATAACGATTTTCATGGATCGGTTTAGTGCGTCGTTTAATGGGATGGAGAGTATTCTGTCAATCGGTGGCTTGACAACACCGACAAATCTCTTATCGAGGATGTATGCTGACCTTGAAACAGCAGAAGTTTCATTCAACCATATTCTCATGACTGCTTTACCGGGTCTAAGGGGTATGGTCCCCCTGGCATCAGACTCATGTATAGCTGGGAGATGTATGTAGAGGAATGTACCCTCCACTCTCGCTGTAGCCCTCGTCATTAGCGGCTCAAGCTCTAGCCGGTAGGCTGACCCTCTTAGAGAACCCTCATAAACTATATTGTCCTCCGATAATATATCTACCGTGATCTCATTCCCGAGCTTAGCCCCAAGATGTTCTCCGAGGAGATTGCTTAGATTCAACCAGTTATCCTCCCCAGCTATTAGCGGATATCTTCCGGGGTCCTCAACCTCTATGAAGACTGCGTTTGCGGAGCCATCAAGCTCTGCTACGAGATATTTCTCGCCGATCCTATACCTCACATACGATGGGATCCTTTCAGGATCCTTTACGATGATATGCATAGATCTATGATTCATGGTCTCTAGTATCCATGTTCCAACATCGGATTCCCCATTAAACACTTTCAAGAGCATAGGCTCGCCCACCCCAATCCTGCGAATGCTCTCTGAGCCGCTTGGAGACCTAAGTATTACCTCGACCTCGCCTCCAATAGCCCTAGCCCACAGCTTCTCGCCCAGATGAAACTCGAGGGAGCCATTCTCTAGGAAGGGGAAGAGGTTTGTGTTTGTATAGCCTATCATCAACCCCCTCTCATCTATTGCTAGGCCTAGGCATATTAGAAGCAGCGTGAGCGCTATAAGGGTTATCGGGAGGAGTATTCTCAGCATCATCTTACCACCTTTAGATAGATTAGGAGGATAAGCGGGGCGGTTAAGGCGAGAATTATCGATGCCATCCACACAATATCCCTTGGAAGGCTGGACGCCGTGAATACTATGAGCGCGGCCAGGAGCAGTGCTATAACGGCTTCACGGCTTAGTATGAGCGATCTAATGGATGGATTGCTTGGCGGTATTGTGCCTAGCAGCCCCATTACCGACAAGGCCATTAATAATATGAAGATGTTGTCCGTGAAGCCGCCGCTGGAGGACGATGGATTGTGCAACGTTTCTAGGAACTTCATAAAGAATGTAAGTGGTGTTAATGCGCTTGATGAGATGCTCAGAAACAGCATGCTGATGATTATTGATGATATGTAGGCGCTTAAGCGTATGTGCGGCTTAACCTCGCCCCTAGTACCGGCAAGAATTATCAGGCCTAGTGATATAATGTAGCCTGAGGCGAGGCTTATAAGCGGGAGCGCGTAGCCTAGAAACATCAGGGCAAATGATGCAAAGGCTGAGGTAAGTAGTATTATGAGCATAATTTGAGTTAGGAGGTCAAGTGAAAGGAATAGGAGATTTATGAACCCCATAACAATGAAGGGGTTCAATTGCTCAAATGCAAGAAAGATCTTAATGACTGCATAGGCAGCTGGAAGGCATATAAGCACCGTAGTTGACACCTTGTCGAGGTTCAATCTAGATCGTCCTCCTATACGCGAGAATTCTTCTCAAGCACTCGCCGAAATCCTCCAAGCTTGCAACAGCATATGATATGTCGAGGGATTTCACCTTCTCCAAAAGCCTCCCCATCTCTAGGTCGGCAGCCCTCTTAACCCACTCCTCCCTAGAGATCTTAAGAAGATCTGCTCCAAGGTCTATTAGAATAAGCTTAACCGTGATTCCCTGAGAGCTGAGCCTCTTAAGAAAAGCTAATTCCCTCTCATCAATTAGCCTCGTTATATGTATTAGCGATTTTATGCTCGGGATCTCAGGGGCATCAATTGCCCTTGACCTTTCCACGAGTAGTGTGGAAGTCTTGCCGCCTTCAACCCATCTAATCAACCAGATTCTAGCACCCTCCTCCAAGTGGAACAAGGCGACCGCCAAGATGCCCTGAATTATTTCTGAATATACCTTTGAGCCATTTGGTAAAATTATCTCTAAGCCGCTCCCAATGCCGAATGCAATGTCTCCTTTCATCAGCCTATCATACAACTTCACATATACCCTTCCATCATCTCTTTGAGCTGTCTTCCTCCAGTCAATAATCTTGGCCGGGGCCTCCGCCTCCTGAAGCTGGCTTATCCTATATTCATGGTCAGCTCCAATGAACTGGTTTTTCGAGAGCCCTATGACAGGGTAGCTTAACGATGAGTATGCTGATGGGTGGCTTGGCAGCCTCTCAGCCTCCATTATGAAGACCGGGATTCTTGGATGGATCTTAAGCTCCTTAACAACGACCCCAAGCGGATCCATGACAGCTATCTTTAGGGGGCCGGCGAACTTTATGCCAGGATCCCCCGACTTCACCACAAGGTCTAGGGATGCTTCTCCATCACCTAGCAGCCCAGACCATGCCCTATCTCCCTTAACGATCTCCAAGCCCTCAAGATCTAGCACAATTATCGCCGGAAGATTTTTCTTAACCGATGTCACTGCGGCCCTTATCCTCACATCATCTCCAGTCTTTGACGGATTTGGATTCACGATTACTGATGATGTGAAGAGGTTTTCCGATATGTTCTTCAATTCTCTTGAGGCGAAGAGAACATAGATTGTTGTGAAGATCATAAGATATAGCGATAGCACGATTACTGGCTGGAGATTTAGCATGAGTGAGATCGCGAATGATATGGATGCTGCCTGGTAGAAGTAGGCGATCCTCTCACTAAGCATCATCTTGGAGCGGGCACCTCTTCCAAGATCTCATCCAAAATCCTAAAAACCTCCCTCCTGGACTCGAGCGGATTCATGCTCCCGCCCCTGAGAATTATCCTATGATTAAACACGAGCTTTGCAACGGACTTCACGTGATCTGGGGTTACATAATTCTTACCATCCATCGCCGCCATGGCCCTAGAGGCATATAGTAGCGCCACCTCACCCCTAGGACTCACGCCCAAAGATACCCTTTCATGCCTCCTAGTAGCCTCTGCAAGATCAACTATATACTCCATTATTGATTTATCGACATATATCCTTGATGCGAATTCTATTGCTCTCACTATGTCGTTGGGCTCGCAAATCACTTTTACATTTATAGTCTCCCCGTGGATGAGCTTTTTCGAGAGCATCTCAAGTTCTACATTCCTGTCTGGATATCCAGCGACAACCCTCACGAGGAATCTATCAAGCTCGGCTTCCGGTAGGTAATATGTCCCCTCAAACTCTATCGGGTTCTGAGTGGCTATTATCATGAAGGGCCTCGGCAGGGGGTATCTAACGCCCTCAACGGTCACCTGCCTCTCTTGCATGGCCTCAAGGAGGGCTGACTGGGATCTTGGCGAGGCTCTATTAATCTCGTCAGCCAGCACTATATTCGAGAATATTGGCCCCTTCCTGAACTCAAACCTATTCGTTACGCGATCATAGATGATTGACCCGATTATATCGCTTGGAAGTATATCCGCCGTGAACTGTATCCTCTTGAAATCGAGTGAGAGGGCCGATGAGAATGCTCGGGCTAGATAGGTCTTCGCTATCCCAGGAGGCCCCTCTATTAGAACATGGCCCTCGGATAATAGCGCGATTATTAATGCTTGAATGACGTCATCCATCCCCGCGATAACCTCGTGAACAGCCTCGAAGATCTTCTCAGCGAGTTCTTTAACGAAGAGGGTGTTCAAGATCTTAACCTCCTAATCGCCATAGCTATTGGATCGAATTTGTATCGTGGTTTTGGGAACTTAGGTCTCTCCTCCTCAAGGGTATATGTTGGAAGAAGCAGGCTTATGATTACTGGCAAAATTATCAACACTACCGCCAAGATTACTCCGATCAACTTCTACTCCTCCATAATCTAATCTCGGAAATCAATTTAATCAAGGTTCTCCTAAACTCATCAAGATCCTCGCGCCTAGCGCTTCCTCCCCCAAACCTGACCGGCTCATATATCTCATATAGCCTCATGAGGCTCTGACAGACCCCTTCAGAAAGCCTTGAGCATATCGCGAGCACGGCTTCTCTGGATGTTGACCCTCTGCTCAGGCTCAGCCCAAGATACCCTTTAAGATCATCTAAAACCTTGTTGAAAGTCACTATTATCGCCTCGCTAGGACCCCTAGATCTCAGCAGATGATCGAGGGTTGAAATCCATGAGGCTGACAACGGTGCGAGACTTTTCTCAAGTTTTCCCACCCTCCTCCTTCTGATTAAGTTTGAAGTTAGGGTTGCGATTAAAGCAAGCAGTATTACGTTGATGATTACCCAGAATTGGGCCTCAGGCGATAGCTCAATCATCCGGTCTCCAACTCCTCTAGGATAACCCGCTCGACCGGAAGATATGTCATATCTGGAAGGATGTATGCTGAAAAGTCTCTAATACTCACCATCTTGACCGTTCTAAGGCCTCCGGGCCAATCTGCTAGATAATTTATTCTTGGGTTCCTCCAGAGATTCCTTGATGCTTCCTCCAACTCGATGGATCTTCCAATATCCTCTCGATATAATCTAATTTCCCCGGCGGGTGTGTAATATACTATGGCCGGGGAGCCGACGTAATATGATCCGTTTATCGGGAGCTTAAATCCAAGCGTTACTATTGACTCGGGATGCGCGCTTCTTATGTTCACATTAATCTCCATCGGGTTGAGCCTATAGAGAAAGAATTTGACCGCAAATGTTTCGTTTCCCTCAACGCTGACACGCCCTCTCCAGAAGCAGGCTGGATCCCGATTATATGGCCTCGGGTTCACCATTAGCGTGAAGTTCCCCTTGGGAGCTGAGAGAACCACTTCGCCATTCGCATCCGTGAAGCCGAAGTATTCTGCCCGCAGGATATAAGAGGGGCCGGTTGTTATAGCAGCCCCATCCATAACAAGCACTAAGGCCCCTCTGACAGGATTAAGCTCATACTCCGTCTCATTTCCCATAAACTCTCTTGAAAAACCCATATCCGCTTCCAAAACCCTAACCCTAATCCTCGTGATTATGGGGCTTACCCCGATCTCCGAAGGCCCGGCCATGACCACTATATTCCCAACACTCTCAAAGGCCCCAAATATCCCGCCCATAATCGGGGGAAAGTTGAGAAAAGCCAGTGTAAGCAACATTACGGCCACTATTAGGCAGATAGCTCTCCACAATGTTTTAATGCCGCCCACTCCCTTCCAAATGAGGTTCTCTCAACATTTTATTTAGCTTACTTTGCTCCTTGTTGAAACTAAGTATGCTTAAGAGAGCTCAGTAGGGCGCTAGGGCTTAATTCCAAGCGGATATTCGTCGGAGGCATTATGAAAGCTTGAGGGGCAAGGTAAACCAATTGGTTTATATTCTGGTTTACTAATCAGAATACTTATGAGCGAGGTCATAAGCTTCAAGGTTTCCAAAGAGATTAAGGAGAAGTATGAGAGGTTAAAGAACGTTATTGACTGGCCGGCGGAGTTAAGAGCCTTTGTTGAGGAGAGGATTCGGAAAGCTGAGAGATCGCTTGTAATACGTAGGATATTGGAGAAAAAGCCTCGAGAAATCCTTCCGAGAGGTTCTGTCGTGACAGCTATAAGGGAGGATAGAGAGGGTGATTGATGCATCAGTTATAGCGAAGCTAATAATGCGTGAGGAAAATTATGTTGAAGCGGCTAGGGAGATAGAGGCCGATGATGAAACACTTGATCTAGCGATACTGGAGGTGGCAAATGTAATTTTAAAGTACCATAAAAGGGGAATTCTCCCTGTCGAGGAGATACGGGAGAAATTTGAAGAGCTCAAGGAGCTTTCGAAAACGCTTAGAATTCTTGGTTTCAGGAAATTCCTAGAGCAGGCATTCGAGTTTGCGGCTACGAGCAACCTGACGATTTATGACTCCCTTTATATAGTCGCTTCAAGTAAGCTGGTGACATCAGACATTAGGCAGGCCGAGGCCGCCAAGCAACATGGGAGAAAAGTTGTTCTGGTCTAGAGTAATTTCAACATCAATATTTGCTTCTAAACCTGAAGAGCCTTCGGTATTCGTGTATTGACGAAGTCTCTCAATTCATAAGTTTCAATGAACTTCGCCCAAACCTCCTAACCCCATGCAAGCCGGTGAGAGTTGAGCGTAAGCCACTTCAGTAAGCATCAAATTCATGAGAGATCTTCAGTGTAAAAATGGTTTGTTCGACAGAAGGCAATGGATACCTTAAATATCTCTAGGGAGCATAGCGACGTGATATGAAGAAGATAGTGCATGTTGCGGTAATTATTCTCTGCCTCTTCCTTAGCATCTTAGTATCCACCTCCTCTCAGGAGATGAACTTTGACCGGGAATATGTCTCGCTTCCCCCAGCAGAAACCTCATATCTCTCTATAGCCACCAGTGATTCTTTCCATCCAGCTCTCGCATCGAAGGTGGTAGTTCATTCTCTGGAGAGCGGGTCATATATTGCGAGCCTATACGCCCTTTACCCGTCTGGTTGGGAGGAAGTATGCCAGAGCCCGCCTGTTTATGGCCCCGGAAAAATCGACCTGAGCATGAGCTGTGGTGTGAGAGATGGCTACCAGGGCATCAGGTACTCGCTCTTCACGCGAAGAGCTGGCGAGAATGTATGGATTCAAAGCATCGGCGTTGATGGGGTCGGCGTCTACTGTCTTCGAGCCGCAGCGCCACCAAACATAAAGGAGGTAACATTGGAGGATCATAGAGATCTCGGGGGTATGTTGGTTCACGTTGTCTTGAATTCACCGGGAGATGATAACCATGTTAGCGTGAGAATATACAGAGATGGACAGATAGTTTACGAGTTCGCGAAAACCGTGAGCATACCTGGGGAATGGGCTTACTCACCATGCATAGATCTCTATATCGACTTCGGTCCGCTATACCTGAAGAGGGGTGGATCATACGCTATACAGGTTGAGATGATATCTCATGGGAGGATGGTCAGCAGGTCGATCACGTTTGAGAGGCCTGAGGCAGTCGGATGGATAACCGTGAGCGTCAATAACCCCTATGGGGCCCTATGGCGGGTTTATTGGAGCGATGACACACTTGGCATGAGAAGCGGGGCAGGGTCCGACATATGGAGCATCCGGGCCACATCAGGGGTAGACTTCAGGGCCGAGATCCTGGGCAACCCCACAGGGTACATCTGCTCGATATACCCGAGCATCGCAACCGCCTTGCCGGGAGACCAGCTCTCATTCAAGATCGATTGCGCACCCATCCCTGAGAAAACCGTGACATATACGACTACGACAACGAGAACAGAGACGCAGACCGTGGAGCGTATAGTCACGGCCACGACATACGTTACCAAGACCATTACAGAGACCGTAACAGCCACCATTGAAAAGACCACAATAGCATCCACTGCGCCCATGATACTATCCATAGCAGCCATAGTCATAGCGATCATAGTTCCAATAATCTTCCTAATGATTTTGAGAAAGAAGACAGGTCATTAGTGTTGGAGGATCAAAGCTTCGTAAAACGCGTTCATGTATTTCTCCCATAATTATGCCGGATTTCTTAATACCATATTTTCCCTCCCAAGCATCTC
This sequence comes from Candidatus Wolframiiraptor allenii, assembly GCA_023539495.1. GTDB lineage: Archaea > Thermoproteota > Nitrososphaeria_A > Caldarchaeales > Wolframiiraptoraceae > Wolframiiraptor > Wolframiiraptor allenii. The sequence goes on along the minus strand of JAKCEV010000013.1, from coordinate 8,286 downwards.
AATATTAGGCTTTAAGGAAATGTCCGCGTATTCTTGCCCTTGCTCATAACCTATTTATTGTTGTCGGATGGATTGGCTGCTGGTGAAGTCTAAAGATGTCTTTGATTAAGGAGGCACGCTCATCCTCGCATGTAGATGTGTTAGCGGAGGTGGCTGGGATTGAGGGCGTTGACTATGAGGCTTTGAGGAGGAGAGTGGCGGATGGGAGGGTGATCGTTCCGAGGAATGTGGGGAAAAAGAGGGCGAAGTTGATCGCTATAGGGGAGGGTTTAAAGACGAAAGTAAACGTGAATGTGGGTACAAGCGGTGTATTCGCGGACCCAGATCTCGAGGTTGAGAAGACGAGGATCGCCGTCAGATATGGTACAGATACTATCATGGACCTCAGCACTGGCGGAGATCTGGATGAGATTAGGAGAAGATTGATAGACGCATCTGATGGAACCCCCTTTGGAACAGTGCCCACTTATCAAGCATGGATCTATGGTGTTAGGAAGTATGGTAATGTTGCGAGTATACCTCGTGATTGGTTCATTGAAGTTATTGAATCCCAGCTAAGGGATGGAGTTGACTTTATGACCATACATGCCGCTGTCACCAAGGATCTCGGGTTAAAAGTGTTGAGGAGTAAGAGGCTAATGCCGATTGTGAGCCGTGGAGGCGCAATGATCACTGCTTGGATGGCGGAGACGGGGCAGGAGAACCCATATTATTCTCAGTGGGATCAATTACTAGAACTATTCAGGGAATATGATGCGGTGATAAGCTTGGGAGATGCTCTGAGGCCTGGCTGCACTGCTGATGCACATGATGAATTCCAGCTGGGTGAACTCATAACGAATGCCAAATTAGCGAGGAGCGCTATCGAAAAGGGGGTTCAGGTAATGATTGAGGGGCCTGGGCATATGACCTTAGATAAGATCGTAGCAGATGTAAAGATCATGAAGAGGCTCTCTGACGGGGTCCCCTACTATGTATTAGGCCCCATAGTCACGGATATTGCCGCCGGATATGATCACATAGCATCAGCTATAGGAGCGGCAATAGCAACTGTTGCTGGCGCAGACCTCATATGTTACTTGACGCCGGCCGAGCATCTCGGATTACCAACCCCCGAGCAGGTAAAGGAGGGGTTAATAGCGGCTAAGATAGCGGCTCATGCCGGCGACCTTGTCAAACTTGGTGGAAAGGCTGCTCTCAGGGATGTATATATGAGCATTGCCCGAGCCCGCCTAGACTGGGACGTGCAAATGAAATACTCATTGGATCCCGAGAGGGCGATCAAAATTAGGGATCAATTCAGCGGCGCGGCACTCAAATCCTGCACCATGTGCGGGCAATACTGCGTCTTTCTAATACTGGATGAGTACATGAAGGGGAGAAAGGAGCCCTCTATAGAGGAGCTCTTAGAGAGGTATAGAGGTGGCGCCCTTGAGCTATAGCAAAGCCAATATCTCATGGGTATGGACTACATGGGTTAAAACACCACTCCTAGAGGGTCAAGAGATCTTAATAGCCTCGGCATGCCTGCCGCTAGTAAATCCGGAGCTTTTCAAGAGGCTGTCTGAAAATAGGATTACACTCTTAGCATGTCCAGAACATGAGAACGCGGCCTACTATGGTAAACTCGCAAGCATGATAAGATCCGTCAAGCCTAGAAAACTGATAATTGTAACCATTGATGGGAGCCCTCACTGTTTCGCCCTACAAGCATCAGTGAACGAGGCTGAATACATACTGGGTGAGAAGGTAGAGCGCGAACATTATGTAGTAGTTGATGGCAGAGAGTTAAAGAAAATATCGCCAAACGCTATTAGAACAGCAAGATACTTAAGTATAGTCAATGACATGGTAGAGTCCAGCCCCAACATCCTCAAAGAGCTAGAAAAACATAGTAAAGAGTACAAAATGAGCCTCCATCTTAACGCTGAAAACAAATCCCCATAACTAGGGCCATGATTGCTGAAAAGACCTCCACCATATGCTATGCTTAAGTATCTTGCTTAGGCATTCTACTCAGCATTAACTCTCTCCACTGGGAGGTGCAGACGGTAAGGAAAATAAGGTAGAGGTGGATTGAAAGAGAAGAGAAAGATTGAGCATCAGGAGTCAAATGTTAATGATTTTTCTGCTAGCCACAGCTGTTTTGCTCGGAATTTTAGGAGTCTTCCTGCTGCAACGCGGCTCAGGAACATCTTTAATCGAAATGACTATGAATTATGCGACAGAGGTTGTACATAATGTTGGCTACGCGGGTATACTGGTAACAATGGCTCTTGAGAGCGCACTTGTGCCCATCCCGAGTGAGGTGGTGATGCCTTTCGCCGGCTTTCTTGCCTGGAGTGGTAAGCTGGACCTATTCTTAGTGATAATATGTGGCACTGTAGGGAACCTATTAGGCTCAGTGGCACTTTACGTATTAGGTAGTGGGCCAGGATTCTCTTTAGTAAAGAAATACGGAAGATACCTATTTATCGATGAGGGTGATATAAAGAAAGCGTGCGTCCTTTTTTGGAAATATGGAGGGTTGATAGTATTCGTCGGAAGGATTATGCCAGCGATCAGAACTGTGATCTCCCTCCCAGCAGGATTCGCCAAAATGGATATTCGCAAGTTTATAACATACACTTTTATCGGCTCCGTACCGTGGAATGTGTTCCTCGCTTATTTGGGCTGGCTGGACAGGTGTCGGAAGAGTGATGATCATCACGGTGCATACTCCAGAAGAAAAGCGTGAAGCAGCATTCAGGGTCTTAAAGTGGATGTGGGATACTTCCGTATTCTGGATTCCAAGCGGCTTAAACGGTGAGGACCCCTTCAGGTACGCTCATACAAGCCTTGGAGCTCTACCACATTGGAAGAAGGCTAATCCGGCATGGAGCGAGGAGGGGATATTGGATTATATAAGGGCAGCGGCAGAGAACTTCGCACACGGTTATCCTGACCTATATCTGCCTGGAGCAGCCCAATACACGGACATCCTCAGCAGATACATCATGATGGCTGTGCGTAAAGAAATATCGCCAAAAGATGCGATAAGCAGAACTGTTGAAGAATGGCGTCGTGTTACGAAAGATTTGGGCGAAGATAAGCAGAAAACGCTTTGGAGACAGCAAATAGTAGAGTACAAGAGGGCTGGCATATGGCCTAAGTAGTCTCGGTGAACAACTCTTGAAGATGCGGGGCCCAAAATCCCCTACCTTATTTTTATCCTGCCCTCCTTAATAATCCTGTTAGCTATTATAATCTTCCCCTTCGCGTTCAACCTCTACCTAAGTTTTCATAAGTGGGATATTCGGTTCAGAGGAGCTGTCCCAGAATTCATTGGTGTGGCAAACTATTTGAAAGCCTTCTCAGATGCCAGATTCTTCAACTCCTTGAGTAAAACACTTTACATGCTCTCATTAGCAGTACCATTAGAATTCTTCTTCGGCCTTCTACTCGCATTGCTCTTTTATGAGCCGTTTAAAGGAAGAAGAATACTCTCACTTTTCATCCTCTTTCCACTTGCATTAAGTGATGCCGTCGTAGGGTTGGTATGGGGATTAACGCTGGTACCTACTTACGGCCCTGTTGATTATTTTATGAGAATATTTGGACTATGGGATGTGCTTGGGTTTAAGAAGCCTATAAGCCTGATCATGACCTATCCTATGGAGATGATAATCTTGGCGGATATCTGGCAATGGACACCGTTTTTCTATATCGTCTTACTTGCAGGCTTAGCGAGTCTTCCAAGAGAAATTCTCGAAGCTGCGGAAATAGATGGAGCAACGAAACTCAACATAGTTAGACATATAATGATACCTATGTTAAAACAGGTTATCGGAGTTGTGCTCATAATTAGAATCACCGATGTATTCAAGACTTTTGGTTTAGCTTATGTGATGACGAAAGGTGGGCCGGGGTTTGCCTCGGAGGTCGTTTCACTCTACATATTCAACCAAGCTCTACAATTCCTAAACATAACTTATGCGGCAGCATTAACAATGATACTCATCGTAGTGATAACAATAGTTATAAACGTTTTTATCAGGGGGTATAGATTGAGATTCTAGAGGTGCTAAAAATGAAGCGCAATACGCTTTCAAATTTCATTAAATTCCTCATAATAGCCTTATCAATGCTTTTCTTTGTTTTTCCACTATATTGGATGGCCTCGATGGCATTTAAGCCAGAAACAGATTGGGCCTCCTTTCCTCCAAAATTAATCCCAAATCCGGTTACTTTAGACAACTTTTACAAAGGCTTATTCACAATGGGCGGCCTTCAAGGCATCTTTGACAGCTTTATCATAGCAGGTAGCAATATGATTTTAAGTCTGATAGTAGGTGGTTTAGCAGGCTATGGTCTCTCAAGATATAAGGGTGGGAGAAACATAGCTTTCTTTATCCTCTCGCAGAGATTTGCCCCACCAATAGTCTTCACACTCGCTTTCTTTACGATGTTCAGCCTCATGAACTTACTTGATACACATATAGCAGTAATTATAGCGCATCTTACCTTTAACATTCCCTTCGCAGTATGGTTGATGAAGAGCTTCTTTGATGGAATACCAAAGGATCTAGAGGAGAGCGCGATGGTTGATGGATGCTCTCCACTTGGAGCTTTTATACGGGTTGTACTGCCAGTAAGCCTTCCCGGGATAATCGCAACCGCTGTAATGCTATTCATGTTTAGCTGGAACGAATTCCTCATACAGTTATTCTTAACACGGAGCGCCGTTAAGCCCCTACCAACACTTATACCCAGATTTTATGGGGGACATGACATACTCTACGGCGTTGTGTGTGCAGTGGCACTATTTGCAAGCATTCCACCAATAGTGATTGTAGCGATTTTTCATAAATACTTGGTAAGGGGCCTGACTATGGGATATGTCAAGGGCTAGATTTACTGCAAAATAAATCTTCTAAACTCGAAACAAAACCAGAGCATATCGTCACCTGAAGTTCGGAGACAGCCTTATATATTACATTCGCTAAAATCCTTGCATGAAGCTTTCCACAATCGGTATAGCTATGCTAGGTGATGAAAGGGAGTTTCTTCATCCGCAGCTTATACCGAAATGCATGGAGAATCTCGAGAAAGCCGCTAGGATCATCAGGGACAAGATATCGTATAGGTATGGTTTGAAGCCTGACATAGTAACGGGATCCAAGGTGATAACATCTATTAAGACCGCTAGGGAGGTTGGGGAGGAGCTTAACAGGGCCGGCGCGAAGATCATAATCCTGCTATATTATATCTGGAATTATCCCTATCTTGTCTGGCCCTTCCTAAATACCGTGGGGAGGGATGGCCGCGGAGGCATATGCATCCATGAGGGGGCAGATTTATGGGATGTATGGTGGGCATTCCATGGGCATGGAGACGGGGTACTTCCACCTAATACCTCTCCAGAAGATCTTGGGAATCGGCGTCTATCAGATAGACCAGCTATGGCTTGTTGAAAAGATGAGGGAGATTCCGGATGAGGAGGTTGAGAGGGGATTTAAGTGGTTAAGTGAAATGCTTGGAAACAGGATCAAGTACGATAATAAGATGCTTACACCAGAGACCTTGAAAAGGCAGATCAGATTATATTTAGCGATGAAGAAGGTTAATGAGGAGTATGGATTTGACTTCTGCGGGATAAAGGGCCAGAGGGAGATGTCTGAGCACGTATGCATAACAGATGTGGCCGAAATGCTGATGAACGATCCATATGATTGGAATGGGCCTAAAGAGCCCTTCGTCTGCGCAACCGAGGCCGATGCCCTAGCAGCTGTCACAATGCAGGTCCTGAAGTATATTAGTGGAGGACTACCAGTATTATTCGCGGACGTGAGGCTATACCATCCGGACAAGGATCTCTGGGACTTCTGCAATTCAGGGAACCATTCAAGCTGGTATGCGGCAAGAAGTGATGATCCAAGAGAAAACTTCAAGAAAGTCACACTCCATCCGGCGCTGGAACTATATTTCAAGGCTGGTGGAGCCTCGGTTGAATTCGATGCAGCACCGGGCGAGATGACCTTCGCGAGGATGGGTATATACGATGATAAGCTCTACATGGTTATTGTGAGGGGAGTGGTTCCAGACTTACCTGAGAAGGAGAGAAGACATCTCGCCTCAATGACCAACCCAACATGGCCCCATGTCTTCGTAAAGCTCAACTGCAGCTTCGAAGAATTCATCTCAGTATTCCCATCAAACCACATACTAGGCATCGCAGGAAATCACGTGGACAAACTAGTAACATACTGCGAGATTGCAGGAATAGAACCAATAGTACTCGGAGAAACTAGAAGGCCAGCAATATGGGACATGATCCATAAACATTAAAAATCAAGTTAAAGCTGGGCTACACCCGCTAATGAAGGAAGGCGTCCATTAATCATCAATGTTGGCTTATTTTGGCAGGGTCTTGTTTTTCTCCAAAATTCATACTTTCCTTTCAATCTTAATTTTCTTATATATGATATAGCTGGCAATCAATAGGATCATGATGGTTACTATGGCGTAGTCAAGTATTCTTGTATATTTTTCTATCATTGCCCAGTTTTCCCCTAGTAACTGTATCTTAGGAGATTTCCTCCCACAATGTATCCCGGTACTAATGCTGTTCCAACCTGATCTCCCTTCACAGGGAATTCGCCACTCCCAGCCCTCGGTCCAACATCAGGCCATGTCAAGGTCATGGCTGTGATTCCTTTAGTCATGCAATCAAAGACTTCTAAAGCTCCGAACTCTAGGAATCCAGGCGGCATATAATCAGTGATTTTAACTAAGTCTTCTAATGCCTTTACAGCTGCATCATTCGGGACTAATGGGTTCATCTCCTCATCAAACCATAATCCACCAAGAGATGCGAATCTATCAAAGAATATTCCCCAAGTCAAATCCTTGAAGTCTTCAACTGTCCCATATTCCACTTCTCCATCCCCATCCCAATCCCAGCCTGTGAAGAACTCAGCGACCTGAAGGTATTCATCATAGGTCTTTGGGGGCTCTAGATCTCTACCGTATTTATCCTTGAATTTTTTCCTTATATCAGGATTAGCGAATATATCCTTCCTGTAGTAGAGGGCATGGAAATCTCCATCATATGGAAGGGCGTAGGTTTTCCCTCCCCAGCTACAGTACAGGTACCTGTATACTGGAGGCAGGTCGTCTAAGTTTATACGATATTTCTCAATATACTCGTCTAATGGAACGGCCCAGCCGCCTCCAAGTATGTCTCCATTATAGGTTGGGAAGTAGACTATTATATTATATTTACCCGGGCCTGTCAAGTCGGCCATGTATATGGAAAACTCCGTTCCAGGATCAACCTCTTCACCGACGATATCTATCCCGAGAACTTCCTTTATTTTAGGTGCTTGATTCTGGCCATAATGCCCGCCTTCAGGTGCTTCCTTCGGATCAAACCACGGTAGATAGTTGTGTCCAGCATCGCATGCTAAAGTTATCGTAACAGGACCCGTTGGCGGGGCGCCAGCCGTAACTGTCTTGGTGACGGTAGTCGTGGTTGCTGGCGCGGTCACGGTAGCCGTCACTGTCTCCCTTACTGTTGTGGCTGCGGCGGTCACAGTCCGCGTCTCGGTGACTGTTCTCTCTATGGGTTTTGGCGCGGCTGTGAGGCTTCCAGCATAATATCCCCCAACACCGGCAACAACACCAGCCACAACAACGCCAACCGCAACCTTAGCAGCAGTCGATAACGCCTCCCCTACGCGAGATCTTCTTATTGCTGGAAACTGGAAAATCTTTCATCTCTCTATCCATACTATTTCTCATAGCATAACTATTATTCGCTAAGATATAAGCTTTTAAACCACATTCTTTGAAAAATGCTAGGGATGATGTGATGATCCTAAAGCACCGGTTTCTCATTATACTTTTTGTGATAATCATCGCATCTATTATTGCACCGGCTTATGGTATTTCCACTCCCAGATATCCGCCTCAAGAGTATCCTGAAATTGTTCCAGGCCTGATTGCTGTTTATGGTGATAGGCTTGTGGTGTACGATTATGGTAGCAGGTCTATCCAAGTTCTGGATACTGGAAGATGGGAATCTAGGACCATAAGAGTTGGCGGGGAGCCAAATGACATCATGGTTCTCGATAGATGGCTCGTGATAGGCTTGGATTATGGCCTCGAGGTAATAGATTTGGAAACATGGGATGCACGGAGATTTGAAGCCCCGGCGAGGATAGAGGATTTGGAGATGGGGGATGGTCTTATCTGGGCTTCAATCCCGCTTCAAGACCTGATACTTGGCATAGATCCGGCCAGTCT
>JAKCEV010000081.1 GCA_023539495.1 Candidatus Wolframiiraptor allenii | reverse complement strand
ACCGAGCCAGAGAAGGAAGTCGATATACCACTGCGGCTTGACCGGGAAGAAGTAGAGGAAGAAGCATATCTGGCCTGCGAGGAGAAGGTAGAGTATGAGCTCGGAGAACTTCTCGCCCTCAAGCATCCTAGATATAGCTACGGCTATGGCTGGGACCGAGTTGTAGAAGTAGAATGAGTAGACCCAGCGGTGAAGTATGTGCGCGAGCGGGAAGTAGACTAGGTAGTTCGTGATGAGCCAGCAGAGTGTGAAGAGCTCTAAATCCGGGAACTCTTCAGCCCTTAGCCTCACATATGCGAGGTATATTGCGAAGATGAAGACCACCCATGTCATCCACCAAAGAGGCGTCTGCATGCCATAATACGCTATCGGGTGATACGTCTTCAGGGAGTCAACTTGGACGGTCACGACGAAATAGCTCGCCCTCGGGAACTGGAAGATCGGGTTCGTCCAACTAAGGGGCATATCAACCACGTCGCCCTCTGAGAAGGTTAAGCCCGAGTGATAGTTCAGCATGAAGTCGAGATGCTCGAAGGGCGTCTGAAATGCTCCATATGAATGGTCGTAGATCCCCAGGCCTATGACTAGGATTATTATGGCCGTGAAGCATATTCTCTCGACAACTTTTATCCAGCTTCTCATCGCGCTCCTGAAGGATGTCTCCTCATATGATGCCTTGGTCAAGTCGTAAAGCAGTATCGCGGATAGTATGAATGCTGTTGAGAGCTTTGAGAGTAGTGCTAGGCCGAATGCCAGCCCGGAGAACATAGGTCTCCTCCTGAGATAGAGATATGCTCCTAAGAGCGAGAATGCTAGTGCTGGTGCATCGAGCATGGCAATCGAGCTTAGGTTGAATGATGTGATGTCAAAGCCTAGGAGGGTGGCGGCGATCACGGGCGCCTTGAGACTCTTGGTCAGCTCGTATGCGAGGAGGCCGACTAAGTAGACCGAGGCGGCCCCGCAAATTGTTATGAAAGTCCTCCATCCATATGGGTTATCGCCGAATATTAGTATCCCGAGCATCATCAGCGCCTTGGATAATGGTGGGTGCTCGTTATTTGCTGCCTCCCCCCGGAGCATCTTTCTTACAGCGGGGATATAATGCGCCTCATCGAATACGAATCCGCATTTACCGCCTTCGATCGGCGGATTAGTGCATGATTCGGGCGGGAGCTCAGGCCATGGATACGGTATTATCAGGAGCTTGAAGACTAGGATTAGCAGGGCTATGCTTATTAGCCAGGCCCTGAGCCTCCGTTCCGATCTTATGCTAAGCCATCCCTTCAATCTTCTCAGCAACTCGGGCACCTCTTGAGGCGAAGTATGTTTCTAGGAGGATTATGAGGAGTAGGGCTGCTCTTAGTAGGGCGAGGAGCTGGGGCGGGGAGCCTGGGGATATGGGGTTGGGCGTCTCGAACCAGAGAAGGATTATTCCAGCATTTGCGAGGTCTAGGAAGAAGTATGGTATCGGCAGGCTCCCCATCACGGCTAGAAGTGGGGGGAGCCAGAGGAGCATCTGGGGTGTGAAGACATAGCTCGTCAGGAGGAAGACGGATAACGCCATGAAAGTTCTCTGGATCAGATTGGCATCATCATGTAGATAGATCTTTAGAAGACCATAGACCATAAGGAGCATTCCAAAGAGCTTCGCGGTATTCCATGACCCGCTGTTTGGGAAAAATATGAGATACCAAGCGTTCTCGAGGCCCCATCTGACATGATAGAGGTATGTGCCGTCTATGAAGTCAGGGTTCAGAATCCAGAGCGCGAGATTAACGGCCGTGAAGATCCCCAACGAGACTATCGCGTATTTTATTCGATCCCTCCACCTCTCGACGTGCATGAGGATGAATGGGAGCGTGATCAGGTTTACGAGCTTGACTAGGGCCGCTGCCGAGAACGCGATCGCTGATGATGTGAGCCTCCGCTTAATCAGCAGGAAGAGGGAGAGCATGAGGAGTGATGCGAAGATCACGTCATAGTTATAGACCATGTAAAGGATCATTGAGGGGCTAAGGCATAAGAGGATGAGCGCATACTCGAGGCCTATGCCCCTCTCCTCGCAGAGCCTAATAACGACCTCGAGCATGATCATGTAGAATACTAGGATTATTGCCGAGAAGATCGAGTAGTAAGATATGATGTTAGAGCCGAGGGCTGCCGCAAGGAATGTAAGAAAACCGGAGAGAGGCGGATACTCGAATGACATCTCGATATAGGGTATTCTGAGGCGCGCCGGCCAGCCCTCCCTATACCAAAAGGACACGATATCAGAATAGATGGGTTTTGAGAGGCCCGGGCTATGAATTATGTATGAGAGGATGAATGAAGCGATGCCCGCGGCGTAGACGACCTCTCTCCTCATCTGCATACGATCACCCGGCCAATTTCTTGCTCACGTAGGGGCCGTCCAGCTTATATCCATGCCGGTAATAGTATCTTCTGACCCCAACGCCGCTTATCACGACGATCTTCCTCGCGTTAAGCTCCTCGGCGCCAATCCTCTCAGCCTCCCTTAGGAGTCTTAAGCCAATCCCCGCGTGCTGCGCAGACAAGTTCTCCGGCGATCCACCGACCGGGATCATCCTACCACATACATGGAGCTCCCTAATTATAGCCGCCCCCTCAAGTTCAGGTCTCAGAGCTCTAGACGGGAGCCTCAACCTGAGAAAGCCGAATAACACATCCCTCACAGGATCTTCATAGGAGATGAAGTACTCGACGCCCCCCGAAGCTTCATATCTCCTCACGATGATTCTGCCATCCTCTAGCCTCACGCGCACGCCATCCCTTAGAAACCTATGGCCGTATTCCCTGCACCTTATGCACCTGCACCTGAGCCCCTTTATCCTCAACCTCTCCTCGACAACCTCCCTCAGGTTCGGTATCTTATTTCCTGCGACCGCAAGCCCTAACGGTATCTCACGCTGTATCCTCTGAATTCTCGCATAGGGCGGCGTGAGCTCAAGCCATCTCGCGAGAAGCTCAACGAGATCCTCATCGCTATATGGCTTGTATAGGCCGCTTTTCCATAGGTCGTAGAGGCGGGTGCCGGGCAAGACAAGGGTCGGGTAGATCTTGACCTGATCTGGCCTAAATCTCGAATCGCCCCAGATCCTCTCATACATCTCGAGATCTTTCTCGATGCTTGATCCGGGGAGGTTTGGCATGAGGTGGTAGCCGACCTTGAAGCCGAGATCTTTCAATATCTGCGTCGCCTCAACTACATCCTCGACGCTGTGCCCGCGGTTCACGATCTCGTATATCTCGTCGTCTATCGCCTGGACGCCGAGCTCGACTCTAGTAACCCCGAGCTCGAGAAGCCTCTGAGCCTGAGGTAGCTTCGCCCAATCCGGCCTAGTCTCAACCGTTATCCCTGAGACACGGATCGGGGGAGAATTCTCGGCCCTCCTAAGAGCAGCCTCGAGCGATTCGGATTCAGCGCCGTTGAAGGCGTCTAGGCACCTTTTAATGAACCACCTCTGGAAACCTTGGGGGAGGGCTGTAAATGTCCCGGCTATTATTATTAGCTCAACCTTATCAACCTCATGGCCCATCTGCTTGAGCCTCTCAATCTGCGCCTGCGCCTGGAGATATGGGTCGTAATCATGTAGCCTTGCGAGCTTAACCGTCTCTTCCTCACCCGTATGGCTCTTCGGGGCATTCTCCCCGCCCGGACAGTATATGCAACCGCCGTGAGGACAGGCCTTCATCGGGTTCATAATCGTTATCGTCGCGACGCCTGATATTGTCTTCACAGGCTTCTTCACGAGAATCCTCCTAATCCTCTCGCGAATATCCTCTGGAGCATTCTTTAGGATATCGAGGTTCGTGGGAACTCTACCAAGCCCATACTCCTTGGCCACGATCCTTTTAGCCTTCTCAACGCTAATGCCCGACTCTAGGATAAGGAGTGCCACAGCCCTGCACGCTTTCCTCAGCTTGTCCTCCTCAACAAGCATCCCAGAAATCTCTATAAATGCTGGGGTAAGCCTGCCTTTAAGCCTCATGTAGAGCCAAGCATCATGGCCCTACAAGCCTAAGAATAAGGGGCTTGCCCTTATTTCTTGGGAAGACCACCGAAAAATGGGAAAAATATAGAGCGCTGTGATGTTTATGGCATGCTCGCCTCGGCGGTCTTCAGCTTGAATAGCATGGCGTCCCACATCTCCTCCCAGACGTCCCCGAGATA
>JAKCEV010000012.1 GCA_023539495.1 Candidatus Wolframiiraptor allenii | reverse complement strand
CGATCAACTGATCCCAGCCCATTATACTGATTATGTCGCATCTTGTTACGCGCCTGTCGCCTCCTCTCACGCCCCTCACCACGAAATACTTAACATCCTCCCCTCCCTGAACGGTATTATGGATATCTGCTCCGAGGAGGATTAGAGAGATCGCGGAGGAGTATGGGATAAGCGTTATACTCGTTGATGAGGCGGGCACCTCATCGAGGTGTCCATGGCACGGCGATGGCTGTGGTATAAGGGTATACCGAGGATTGTTCAAGTGTACGACGATGAACAAGGTCTTTAACGCCGACATCGCTGCGGCGAGAAACATTTTAATGACAACGACGTCGAACAATACCTCGATGACGCCAGTAACCCCCCGAGCCCCGAAAAGGGGAGGGGGTAATGGCCGGAGACCCGGCCAAGGGCTAAACCTCTCAAGGAGGAGGGATGTAGCCCAAACCTCCCTACTTTCTAAGTGGGGAGGAGGTCGTGGCATTAAATATCCTCGGGGATCAATAGATGATAAATGTTGTGGAGCTTTAAGTCATTTTACCCCATCTCCACCCACCCCAACCCATAATGCTTGTTATGCTTAAACATTCAAATATGAGCCGGTTTTAATGCGATCAAGCCTCTATGACTAGGTCGCGTGCCATGGAACTGATTAGGAGCCATGAGAGGTATAGGTCGGCGACGCTGAACTTGATTCCGAGCGAGAATGTTCAGAGCCCGAATGTCTTGAAGGCCCTCGCGACGGATCTTGCTGGGAGATACTCCTATCGGCCGAGGTATTATGCAGGGACGAGGTATATTGATGAGCTCTGGGAGTATGCTGAGGAGCTTGCCAAGAAGCTATTCGGCGCGGAGTACGTATTCTTGGAGCCGCTCTCGGGCCATATTGCTGCCCTCCTGACATATGCGGCCCTCGTCAAGGGTAGGAAGATGGCGGCCCTCGCACCCGAGTTTGGTGGCTATATGGGGAATGCCCCTGACAAGCTCCCAGACCTGATATCTGCGGAGGTGGTTTATCTCCCGGCGGTCAAGGAGATGCTCATCCCGGATCCCGAGAAGTCTGTCGAGCTAATTAGGGCTGAGAAGCCGGATCTCGTTGTCTTGGGCGGAAGCTACATGCTCTTCCCGCACCCGGTCAAGGAGATCGCCGAGGTGGTTCACGAGTATGGCGGCCTCCTCGCATATGATGGATCCCATGTCCTCGGCCTTATAGCTGGCGGGGTCTTCCAAGACCCGCTAAGGGAGGGCGCGGACATACTCTTCGCCTCCACTCATAAGACATTCCCAGGGCCTCAGGGCGGCCTGATACTAACGAATAATGAGGAGGTCTACCGGAAGATAACCGTGAATATCTTCCACAAGATCGCCGATAATATTCACTTCAACAAGATTGGAGCCCTCGCGGTCTGCTTCGAGGAGATGATGAGATGCGGGAGGAGGTATGCCGCAAAGATTGTAGAGAACGCCTATGAGCTTGCGAGGAGCCTAGATGAGCACGGCGTCCCGGTCAAGGCCAAGGAGCACGGTTACACGAAGTCCCATCAAACGATACTCAACTTCCCCAATCGCGAGGAGAGGATCAGGCTCAGGGATAGGCTCGAGGAATGCGGCATAATATCTGATGCCGATCTGAGGCTCGGCGTCCCAGAGGTTACTAGGAGGGGGATGGGCAAGAAGGAGATGGCCAGGATAGCGAGGCTGGTTAAGAGGGCCCTAGATGGCGAGGATCCGCGGAGGGTCAGACGCGATGTCACCGCCCTAGTCAGGAGATTCCGTACAATAAAATTCTGCTAGGTCGAATGCGGCTAGTCTCGATGGAATATTTAGATAAGCCCGAGCGGCGCCGCGGGCAAGATACCTAAATAGTCGAGCATATTACACTATTATCCGGGGCGTCCAGCTCCTGAAGGTGGATCGCGTGAGGGAGGATCTTAGGGCTAGGCTTGAGAGGGCCGAGAGCTTTGGGGAGATATTTAGCGTTGTCAAGAGGGCTGTTAGGGAGGTTTTGGGGGTTAGGCGCGCGGGCCTAGAGCTTCTCCTAGTGGATCTGCCGGGCGAGGTCGGCGCCATGCATCAGGTGGGCTCGAACGCGATAATAATGAACCGGAGGCATATTCAGGCGATTATGAAGTCCTCGAGGAATAGGCTCGAAGTGAACTCGTATATCTTCCTTATACTACTTCACGAGTATCTTCACAGCCTCGGCGTGCTGGATGAGGGTGAAGTAGCGGCCCTCTCGATGAAGGTGATCAGGGAGGCCCTTGGGGAGGATCACCCGGCGTATAAGATGGCGCCAAGAAAGCTTGCCGAGATAGCTGAACAGCTTATCGGCGAGGATGATCTAATCTCCCTCGACAATGCCGAGATCATCAAGGACTTCGATATGGAGAACACCCAGTATATAGGCTGAGCTAACGCGGCCCAAGAAGGCGCGAGGATGAGCTTGGAGCGGAAGTTCTCCGGCTGCATGCTCTCGGCAGCGCTCGGAGACGCTCTCGGCGCCGGCTACGGCTCAGGTGCCGAGTTGAGATACACGGATGATGCCGCTATGATGATAGCCCTCGCAGAGCATCTTCTAGAGAATTATGGTGAGGTTAACCCCCTGAAGCTCGCGTGGAAGTTTCTCGAGGCATATGAGGCTGAGCCTTGGAGGGGATATGGGCCGGGGCCGCCAAGGATCTTCAAGATGATTAGGCGTGGTGAGGGGCCTCTCGAGCTGGATAAGAGGCTGTATCCGGGCGGGTCGCTCGGTAATGGGGCTGCGATGCGAATTGCGCCGATCGGCCTCCTCTACCACGATGATGCTGTGAAGCTCATGGAGGCTGTTAGGGCCTCATGCAAGCCCACGCATAATCATCCACTAGCGATTGAAGGCGCTTTGCTCGAGGCATATTCCGTCGCTATTGCCGTGAGGCTCGACCCAAGCGAGGATGCCGACCCAAAGGATTTCACAGAGCAGCTTATACAACTCCCTGTGAGCGAGATCTATCAACTGAAACTCAAACTGATTCCAAGACTGATCGACTCCGGGGCGGATAGGATGAGTATTGTGAGGTCTCTCGGGAACATGGTGGAAGCGCATAACTCCGTCCCAACAGCGATCTACTGTTATCTCGCCGAGCAGGATCCAGCCCGCGTCATTAGGAGGGCGATAGGCCTTGGAGGCGATAGGGATACGATAGCATGCATGGCCGCGGCAATAGCCGGCGCCCATAGGGGCATCGAAAGCCTCCCTGAAAGCCTCTTAAGCAGGCTTGAGAACTCCAGCCGGATAAGGCTGCTCGCGCAGAACCTCTATCAGCTATGGCTCGAGATCAAGAAAAGCATGGCATAAGCCCCGGATAATATGTGGGTCATATTCCGGCGGGTGGCTGGCAGGGTTATCACTAAAAGCAGCACAGTCTAGATTGCTGCTGGAGATGGTTCTAGTCGCTCATGTGGCGGACGTTCACTTAGGCTACGCTCAATATGGGCTTGGGGAGAGGGAGGTGGATATCTACGAGGCCTTCGAGGAGCTTGTTGATGTTATTGGGAGGGAGAAGCCGGAGATACTTCTAATTGCCGGCGACCTATTCGACTCGCCAAGACCGCCAATACGGGCCCTCATGAGGGCTAGAAAGCTCCTCGGGAGATTGAGGTCCTCCGGTATCAAGATCTACCACGTCATAGGGGATCATGAGATTCCTAGGAGGATTAAGGATCTACCGCCGACTGCCATCCTCGAGAAGATATCGGAGCACGTGGGGCTCAGGAACATCGCCATTGGGGATGATCTCGTCATCACGGGGCTCGACAGGGTTAGGCTCAGCGAGAGGGATGAGGCGCTGAGAAGGCTTGGTGAGCTGGCCAAGGAGGCAAGGCAGTTCAGGAGGAGGATACTTCTCGCGCATGCGCCGCTCCGGGGGCCTGAGAACATTGTCAGGGATCTACCCAAGGGCTACAGCTACTATGCTCTTGGCCATGAGCATGATCGCAGGATATTCTCCTTGGATGGGTCGGCGGCCGCCTACTCAGGCTCCATCGAGATACTATCAACTGCGGAGATTGATGGGTGGAGCAGGTCCGGCAAGGGCTTCCTGCTAATCGACCTCTCCGGCGATGAGCCCATAATCCAAGAGGTTAACTTGGGCTCGATCAGGCCTCAGAAGCTCATCTCCGTGGAGATGAATGGGCTCGAGAGCGCTCTTGCTAATGTTGCCGAGTGGTCCTCACTCCAGCGCAAGAAGCCGATAATACATGTAAGGGTTAGGGGGAGGAATATTGACCGCCAGCTGGTCCTGCGCATGATACAGGAGAAGCTTGCAGGGAGGGTTCTCCACTATAGGTATGAGGTTTTGGAGGAGCTTGAGGAGGCTGGGGAGGCCGAGGAGATCCCAGCGATAGATGTGAGGGCGATTATCAGGGATTATCTCGTCTCCAAGGGGTTCCATGAGGATGAGGCGGAGCTCGCGGTCGCGATCTATGACGCCTATGTGAGCCGCGGGATAGAGGAGGTTGAGAGGCTGATCCTCAGCAGGCTGGGCGAGAGGTGAACCCGGAAGATGATAATACACTCGGTTAGGCTGAGAAACTTCATCTCGCATAGGGATACGTTCATCGAGTTCCCGCAGGGCCTCACAGTCTTGGTGGGCGATAATGGATCTGGGAAGACATCAATCCTCGATGCTGTGACATTCGCCCTCTTCAAGGAGCATAGCCGCGGGAGGGATGAGAACCTGATAAACAGGGCCGCCTCAAATGCCATGATTCAGGTTACATTCAGCTCCGGCGGGAGAGCATATGAGATAACGTGGAGGCTTGGTAGGGGTAAGAGGGCCCAGGCAACCCTCCGGGATTTAACATCAGGCTCGATGTTGCTGGTGGATGCTGGCGAGAAGACTGTTCTGCCGGAGATCGAGAGGATTCTCGGGATACCGCGCGAGGTCTTCATGAGCGCCGCGTATGTCAGGCAGGGAGAGATGGCGAGGCTGCTTGAGGCGAGGCCCGCAGAGAGGAAGGAGATAATCTCGAGGCTTCTCGGGATAGAGGATCTCGAGAGACTCTGGGAGGATCTGAGGACACCGATTAGGCTGCTCGAGGAAAAGGCCACGGAGCTTAGGAAAGAGGTTGAGAGGGCTGGAGAGGTTGAGAGAAGGCTGGGAGAGGTTGAGACGGAGGCTGCGAAGGCTCGGGAACGGGTGAGCCTGCTCGAGCCCGAGATCCGCGGCCTAGAGGAGGAGCGTGGTAAACTTGAGTCAAGGCTAAGGTCCATGGAGGAAGATAGGAGGAGGATTGAGGGGCTCAAGGAGGCCATCGCGAAGCTTGATAGCCTGATAGCATCAAGGAGGGGGGAGCTCGAGTCCCATGAAAAGAATCTAACACTTGTAAAAGAAGCGGAAAAGCGGGTGCTCGAGCTTGAGAAGGCGGAAGAGGAGCTGACTAGGCTGAGAGGAGAGGTGGAGGAGCTGAGAAGCAGGCTCATAGAGCTAGAGGCCATGAAGTCTAGGAAGGATATTCTCGAGAGGAGGCTCACGGAGATCATGAGGGAGGTCTCGTCGCATAGATCGCTTATTGAGGGCTGGATGAGGAGGATTGAGAAGTTCTCAGGCCGTAGGTTTGAGAGACTAGAGGAGCTGCACAACGTCCTTAGGGGATTAATCGAGGAGCAGAGGAGGGTTGTGGAGGAGCTTGAGCAGAGGGTTCGAAGACTCGGCGAGGAGATCGGCGAGGCTCAGGGCATGGTGAAGACCGCGATGGAGAGGATCGAGGAGCTTGAAAAAGGCGGGGCGGTGTGCCCGCTATGCAGGAGACCTATGACGGAGGAGCATAGGATGAAGGTCCTAGAGGATCTCAGGATCGAGCTTGAGGAGCACGAGAAGAGGGCTAGGGCGCTCGAGGTGGAGCGGGAGGAGCTTCGCCTAGATCTCGGGTCCGCCAGGGCCATGCTTGAGGAGCTCTCGACGATTGATCCGCGTAGAGTCGAGGACACGATCTCAAGGCTCGCGGAGCTGGAGAATGAGAAGATGAGGATCGAATCGGAGCTGAGGAGCATAGAGGCTCCTAGTGAGCTCGAGCAGCTCAAGAGGGCTTTGGAGGAGAGGATGAGCGCCATGAGGAGTGTTGAGGAGGAGGTTAGGAGGCTGGAGAGGGAGAGAGGGATTCTCGAGAAGCTTGGATCGAGCAGCGAGATAGAGCAGAAGATCAAGAGGCTCGCATCCGAGATCATGGAGCTCGAGGAGAAGAAGAGGTGGATGGTGGAGAGGATGAGGAGCATCGGATATAGCGAGAAGGATTACGAGGATCTCCGGGGGAGGTTGAGGGATGTTCTCGAGAGGCTTAGCAGCCTTAGGGAGGAGTATTCCGCACATGTCCAGCGTTTGAGAGATCTGGAGGATGAGAGGATGCGGCTCGCCAACGAGCTTGAGCGGTTGAAGATCGCTAGGGAGAAGCTCGAGATTGTAGAGCGTGAGCTCTCTAGGCTTCGGGTGATCCGGGAGGCCTTTGGAAAGGATGGCGTCCAGAAGCATGTAAGGGCCGCTGCGAGGAGGAGCATAGAACATTATGCAAGGAGACTTCTCAGATTCTTCAACCTAGCATACACGGATCTGAGGCTCGATGAGGATTATAACGTCTATGTCTATGGGCCGTTTGGCGAACAACCGATAGACTCACTGAGCGGCGGCGAGAAGACGGCGATAGCCCTCTGCCTAAGGCTCGGTATAGCGGCAGCTCTCACCGGAAACAGGATCCAGTGTATCCTGATGGATGAGCCGACAATACATCTTGACCCCGAGAGGAGGAGGGAGCTCGTGAGGCTCCTAGCAAACCTCCGTGGCGAGAGGGGCTTGATACCGCAGGCGATAATCGTCACGCATGACCCAGAAGTTGAGCAAGCAGCAAACCAAGTCTACCGCGTCGAGATAGAGGCCGGATACTCCCGGGTTGAGAGGGCTTAGGCGGGCTCAGCCTCCCAGATAACAGACCTCCGCCCGGTAAACAGCATACTTCATAAAATCACGCCCAGCCCATCTGGAATCAGGTGGATTATCCGGATAGCTCTCAGGAGGATACCTGGCAATATAGGGCTCCTCAGAGCCGCTGACAGGCTCCAAGACACGATCATCTTCATCCATTATCCAACCCCTATAAGCAAGTTGGAAACAACCCGACTCATTCCCCCTATGCAGGGTGAGCTCTGCTTCTATGGAACACCATGGATCGAGCTTGCTAGCGAATAACTCTACGATGCTGGCGTTCACGGGCGAGACTACGCTGCCATCCTCGCCTACCCCAATCGCGCCCACAAATCCGCGCAACTCAATATCCTTCACCCTCACGCCCTCCAGCATCAAGAGGACACCAGCCGCAAACTCACCTTTCAAACTAGGCTCACTACTATTGTTACTCAGCCTAACAATAAGCTTAAGGTCGCTGGGAAGAGGCTCCTTCAACAATACGTCACCCCGAACAGGAATAAGCACATCACCATGCTCAAGAAAAAGCTCAACAACAGGCCTCGGATAAACCGAGTCGGCCCTAGAAGAAAACAACACAAACCCCAGCCGGTAGATCAGGAAAACGGCCAAGACCAGCGTAAGAAGAATCAGCACGATGAAGCCAATACTCAACCGCATCAAAACCATGCAACCAATAACATCTTAAAATCAATTTGCCTAAAATATACAATCTCACGCATAGGAGCCCAGATTTTGGGTACATAATATATAAGTTTTACTCTAAGATCTTAACAAAAATGCAAGCAATTATGAAAATTTTGTGAAAATGTTAATTAACCCCCCGAACCTATTATACGGCATGAAGTTTGAGGATGTCGCCCTGAAAGCAGGAATCTCCAAAGAGATGCTGATCATAATAGCAATTGAAGCCGCAATAATAGCAGTAGCAGCTCTAACAGGCGTTCCGGCGGAGAAGGTTTCGAAAGTTCCATTCTAAACCTAGGAGCGCCCTCTAAGACGGAAAATTCATCCAAATTTTTATTTTTATCGTAATTGTCCGCTGCGAGATTTTATCAAAACAACCAGCTTCCTTGCAACTTCGTCGAAGACGTTAATCCATAGTCCGTTTTTAAATAAATTATGTTGAATTGTAAATTTTCCACTATATTCCATATCTTGAAAATCTATGCTAATCACATCTAGTGAACTTGTTAGGAATTTTAAAGTATTGTATGAACCAACGTTTGGCATCATTAACATCGCAAAATAATCCCCTCCTTCGCTTCTGAATTCAGTATATGTAAATGGTATGCTAAGCAGTATTTCCCTGAAATCTTTCCTAGCTTCCACTTTAACCATTAATGGAAGCAGTAGGAGCTGAGGGTTCATGTGAGGAGCCCAAAAGATCGTAAACAAATTTATCAAATTCTTCACGTGCTTATAATGCTTACTAATTGTTTGGCGGGTTAAATTGAATTTTTGAGCTAAACTATTGTACTTTATTGGAGCTATACCTTTTTGAAGTTCTGCTATTAAGATAAGATCCACTTTATCTATCTTGGGATGAGGGGCAGGATATTCAGGCGTCTCTGGGATATTTCTAGTCTTTCTCATGCTAATCCAATCCTGAATCCATACCCCTCTCGAAAAATCGAAGAATTCAACCATGAATGGAAGAGGTCTCATATATGTGAGTTTACATGTTTCCACCTCCTTGATCAAAATCATCGATTCAAGTAAGTCTAGAAAATCTAGAAAGTCCTTTTCGTAACTTGGCGGTATAGCGAAGATCGCGAAAAACTTTTTCTCCGTCATTAGATAAGTGTAGTAATCTAGGTACGCGTATTCTCCAAGTAGGTCTAGTATGTTAGAAATGTAGTATGTGGGATAGCTGCTCCGAAACGTCACTAAATATCTTTGCAGGCCTAATGCTCCATAATTTATTGAGGGCCTAATGGAAAGACCTAGTTTTGGTAGTCTTTTTAGTATAATGTATCTTACTGTTGAGACTGGGATACCGGTGGCTCTTGATATATCGGAAAATCTAGGACCAACTTTCATTAATGCTTCTACTACTTTTCTAGTTTCCTCCAACCCCCATTCCCTTCCATTTCTCAGCTTCCTTTAAAACTTGAGGCGTCTCGATTATCTTGAGATTCGCTTCGTCTCGAAAATTTGCTACTTTCTCCAGTGTTTGTATGAGCGTGTTTATGGCATCTTTTTCTCCGCGTATGAGTGATCTTGCGAGCGTGTCCGGGTCTATTGTGGTGGTGCCTGATCTTGTTATGAGGTGTTTGAGGATCAGCTTTAGGAAGATGAGACTGCCCTCGTTCCCGAAGATTGAGGTTAACGCGTTATAATATAGCTGAGGGTCTCTTAATAGCAGCTTATAGGGACTTGTCTCGGGATAGCTCTTTGAGAGCTGGTATTCAAGAACCTTTAACGCGCTACTTCCAAGAAGCTCCTCGAGCACGGACCTGAGGATGGAGGCGTACCTGTCTTCCTCGGACATGTTTTCGATAAAAATATGGTTTGGCGGGGATATATATTTTTACAAAATTTTCCCAATCTTTTTGCAAAAATGTAAAGAAAGTCATCTCGAATAATGCTCCTAGTTTATATATTTTTCTCAGGGTGGCCATAAGTTACGCGTAAAAGTCTATCATGTTGGGAGCTATAGGATTTTGGAGGGGTCGTGGGGAGGATCTATCTGCCTAAGCCTGTTTCCTGCGGTATTCTTCTCTCTTACAAGTGCACCTCGGTTTGTAGGCATTGTATGTATGCTTGTTCTCCATCTTGGGGTGGCGACTGGATCTCGGAGAGCGATCTGGGTAGAATATTGGGCCAGCTCTCGGGAAATATTATACCTGCTCCTAGTGGCTCGTCGAGGATTGGCATCAATTATGGCCTTCATTTTACCGGTGGTGAGCCGTTTCTTAATTATAGGCTTCTCCTGAGGGCTGTTGAGCTTGCGGAGGATTATGGTATACCGTCTGTTTTTGTTGAGACGAATTGTTTCTGGTGTGCGAGCCGTGAGAGGGCTGAGGAGATGCTTCTTGAGCTTAGGCAGGCCGGCCTCGATGGCATGCTCGTCAGCGTCAACCCGTTTCTCGTGGAGTATACGCCGTTTGAGAGGATGGTGTTGGCGGCTGAGCTGGGTGAGAGAATATTTGATGGCAGCCTGATAATCTATCAGCGCGAGTTCTATGATCAGTTTAGGAGGCTTGGGCTTAGGGGGACGATGGGCTTCGAGGAATATTTGGCGAGGCTTGGCGTTGATGGATTGAGGTGGGCTGAGCTCCTGCCAATGGGGAGGGCATGTTATAAGCTTCGCGAGTTGTTTAGGAGGTATCCGGCGAAGGTCTTCTTTGACGAGGATTGTAGGGATAACTTGCTGAGGAGCTGGCATGCTCATATTGATAATTATGGCAATCTCATCACCGGGTATTGCGCCGGCTTGTCGCTCGGCGACGCTAGGAAGCTTGATGAGCTAGTTGAGGGAGGCTTGGATCCCGATGAGAGGCCCATCCTCGGCATGCTCATCCTCGAGGATCTCGGGAGCCTATACAGGTTCGCGGTCAAGGAATACAATTACATGGAGAGAAGCGATGGATACATCTCGAAGTGCGATTTATGCCTCGATATTAGGAGGCATATTGTTGAGAGGGCCGGGGCTGATGAGTATCCAGAGCTGGCCCCCCGGGAGTTTTATAGGCATTTGGAGGAGGAGCGGAGGACTAAGTGATTGGGATGAGCCTTGTCTCATAATACCCCTTCCCGGTTTCTATTTTTACGGCATGTAGGTGTATCATGGGCTTGATGCCGTAGAGAAGGAGGCACCCATGCCTTCTCGTGAGTTTCAGGTGGATGGAGGCTATTGAGGATATTTTTCTGGTGAGCTCCGGATATGAGGATTTATCTGCTAAGAGACTTAAAGCATTATTTCTCCTAGTCCAAGCCGCAATCCTCGAGACCATCTTCAACACATCCTCGAGCTCGTAGTTGAATTCAAGCGAGTCCATGCTTATCACAATCAAGGGCGGGCTTCCAACAGTCTTCATCAGTTCCTCAGCAGTAGACTCAATTTTCTCAATTAATGAGACCGCACCATCTTTTGGATCATATGCGATTATGTTTGCTGGAGAATGCCGGTTAACAGCCTCTACTGCTAGGAAGTGCCTTGCGAGCTTTCGTTCATCCTCTGGGAGGGCATAACTCTCATAGAATGCTTCCAGATCCTTCGGACTACTCCCTATCCCAGGGACCGTTATTATCGGTCTTTTGTTTCGAAGGAAGTTGGCCGAATGCGGCCAAATTAGCACCCTGTATTGATCCCTGGTTACCATAGCGTCTATTTCCAAGAGGATTGTAGACCCCTTCGGATACCCTCCTAAAGCCTCATCCAAATCCTTTAGCCCGCTAGAGTATCTACCGGGTGGGTCTGGTATAGGATCTGGAGTCCTCGGACTCTCAAGTACCGGCGTCTTGTATGGTGGGAAGGCTATGAACCCCGCTCCAAGCGTGTAACACGCCATTTTACTTCTTATTGGGAGACCTCTCAGTTTCTCGATCCTCATCCTCCTGATGAACCTGTTATCTATCATGTCTTTCTCAAGTACTATGACTGCTGAGGCTACGAATTCCTCGAAGCCATACCCTATTCTTGTCTCGCCGACTGGGACCTCCTCGATTAGTATTGTCGTGCATCCTAGGCCTCTCATTATCCTTGATAGGAGCGTGTGGAGGAAGACTCTGAGCTCTCTCGGCTCCCTCATCCCTTGGGCGAGGGCTGAGAGGGAGTCTATGACCAGCCTCTGGGCCCCAAATGATGATGCCTCCTCTATTATCGTCTCGAGGAGCTCTGCTATTCCGGTCTCCATAACTGTTAATGCGTCGATGAAGTGGAAGAGGCCGCGATCCTCCAGTTCCCTGAAGTCATAGCTGACCCGCTTCATGTTCCTGATGAATGTATCGTGATCCTCGGCGAGCGAGACGTATAGGCCCTTCTCGCCGTATTTCACTGCGCCCCAGTATAGGAATCCCGCCGAGAACATTGTTTTCCCTGTTCCCGGGCCACCGGCCACTATCACGAGCTCTCCTCTTGGCAGGCCTCCTATCAGCTCATCTACGCCGGGTATCCCGGTTGGATTCACCTGACGCCACCCCCAACTCTGCGTTGGGAGGAGCAGAGGATTGCGAAGAAGTGGGTCTTAAGCTCCTGGTCGCCGCTCTCTAGGATCTCGATGATCTGGCTTGGCGTCAGGCCCTGTATCCCGCTCTCCTTTATCAGGGTCTTGGCCAGGACTATGAGGAGGCCTCTAGCCCCGGGGCCGAAGAATGCTCTCAGGCCATCGCAGAAGAGCCTCGGATCCTCGTAGATGGCCTCATATGGATCCTTCCCGAGAAATCTTCTGAGATGGAGCTCGAGGATCCGCGAGCCGTTCTCGCCAAAGATGGATCTCATGGCATCCTTGAAGGCCTTCTTGACCAGGTTTGGCTCAAGATACTCCTCGACCAACCCCCTTCCCGGGCTCTAATGCTGATAACTTCTAAAATAAGGCTTGCGCATGACTATTTCACAGCATATGTGGGCTCGTGGCCAAAGCGTTTGGAGATACTTGTTTTCCCTATGGCTAGCACGGCCTCGAGCATAAAGCTTATATAGGGACGGTTCTGAGCAATTCCCGCGAGGAGGATGAACATGAGGGCTTCGAGGAAGGGTTTATCGCCGCTGCTCGCGATAATAATTGGCCTAGTAGTGACGGTTGTCGCGGGAATACTGCTGGCACAGCTATACTTCAGCTACGCGGCAACAATATCTGCAAGACCAGCAGCAAACGTGGAATACATAGACCTAGTAACAAATGGAACTAATAGCTATTTGGTCATAAACATAAAGAACATAGGGAATGTACCTATTACCGCTGTTAAAGTAAGTAATGTAGATTGTGGTATAACTAATGTTGCGCCGGGAGGGACAGCAAGCTGTACATTGGATAACACCGACATAAGTGACCTACCTACTACTGCTGGAACTGTTTGGTCAGGTTTTGTCAATATTACATTCAGTGGTGGTTCAACGTTGTCATACGCGATATCTGCAAGAGCTCGGAGCGCTTAAAATCGTAAAATATTCTCCCCCTAATTTTCTTTTTCGGAACGATATTCTTTTAAAAAGTTGGCCCTTTTAGTGGCCAGCTTCAGCATGTACTTTAAAATCGTCTGAACGCATTATGCCATCCTCATCTACTCCGGTCACGGTGACCGTTTTCTTGCCTGGCGGCCCAATTATTTTAAACGTGAAGACCGCCTCTTTGTCTTGACCACTAACACTTACTGGATTCGGGTTAAATTCCCCCTTTCCCACACCATCTTGATAGGAGAGGTTTATGTTACCCCTATAACCATTCAGGGGGATTATCTTTACTGTTACTTGAGCATCGCTACCCACCTTTCCACTAATACTGTCCTCTACGACGTCTATCTTGAAGTCCTGCACCATGACTGTTAGGGAAGTTGTCTTGATGCGGCTGGAGGAATCCTGCGCTGAGACGATTACAACATAGTTTCTCGCCTCGACGATGCTTGGTACGGAGAAGGTCAATGTTACGCTGGCATCACCGTTCCTTGGAAGATACACGTTATTACGGCTAAGGTAGCATACCCAGTCGCTTGGACAGCTTTCAACATTCAGCGTCACTTCACCCTCATAGTTCTCGGAAATTATCCTTAGTGTAGATGATCTTGACAGGCCGGGCTTCGCAGCCACATCACTAGGATCAAAATAGATATCAAAATCCTGCGTCTCAATGGTCGTCGTTAATGTTCCGGTTATTGTCCCAATTGCTACCGCCTGTCCTCTCCCGGCCTTGAAGATCAGCGCCATGCTGCTTCCATCTATGAACCCTATCCTCACTATCCCCGAGATTGAGTCATCATAACCGCTTAGGATATTGCCAGAGCATACTATCGAGAAAGTAGTCCCCGGAGAACCGCTTCCAGCAACCCTACAATCAACATCTCCAACACCATCAACTACAACATGTTGAACGTCAACGGGAACATTGCCGATATTCTTTAGGTTCAGTATGAGCATGTCATTATTGCCAGCCTCAATTAAGTCGACATATTCTATCATCACGGCGGGCCTAATAGAGATTGGGTAAACATACTGGTGAAAGGAGTTGGTGATGGCGATGCCCGCCACTATAACAACTACTAGTCCTATGAGCATGGACAGAAGCTTGGATAAGCCTTTCGACACGCCCGAGAAAGAGGCCGCCTGCAACTATTAACACCTAATCCAGCCGAGATATAAGCTCGCATCCCCCTTACTGATAATCAAGACCTAATTCTCAGACATAAGCTCTGGTTTCATCATTGTATGTTGACTAGGCTGACCAGGCCATGCTCAGGGATATGTTAGAATGGTTTCCAGAATGCTTCTTCTCTTTCCATGAGGCGTGGTAGGAGGTTTACGTTGTCTATTATTGCATCTGCTCCTTTCCTAATGAATACCTCCAAGGCGTATGGGTTTGTTAGGACTCCTGTGAAGAAGGCGTTGAGTCCATTCTTCTTGGCATTCTCGACTAGGAGGAGGTCTTCAAGCGAGTTCCCGACATACATGATCTTCTCGGCGCCGAGCTTTCTAGAGCACTCTATCAGGATCCTAGAGTCCGGCTTCTCAAATCTGTCTGGGGCTTCCGCCGCGAATATGCTCGCCTCGAGGTTGAAGTAGTTGATGAGGCCCCCGAGGCCCTTCTCCGTCTCCCACCTCCCCCTCCCAGTGGCTATCGCGATGCCCCTTGGAACACCCTCGCCAAGCCTCTCAAGCACATCCTCCGTTATCAGAGGCTTCTCCCTTTCAAGTAGCCCCTCCCAAGACACGTATCGGGGCTCCACGCCATACCTCTCCTTAACACCATCAATCCCCAAGTAAACCTCGTCATAGAGCGTTGTCAGGAGGCCGGAGCCATACCGGGTTAAGGGCCCCAGTATGCTCCTTAACTCCCGGACCCTCATCAACCTGCCGAGCATCTCAGCCTCAGCATCGATAAGCTCCTCAAAGTCTCGCAGCCACATGAGACCACCATATGCTTGCGAGGTCTTATCAGAGAGCCACCTCAAGCCATCGAGAACGTAGCCGGGCGAGCTCACTTCCACCATACATTTCCCCAAATACACATTCATATCGTCTATCTCGGTGATGTCGTCGGTGATCCTCTCAACTGGCTCATCAACTTCCATTATTATCGCCTGGGTTATGAGGCTCGTCTTGTTCCAGTCGTTGTTGAAGCCGCCGAGCATCTCAAGCCTCGCTAGGACATCATTCACATCCCTTCCAAGCGAGCACCTGAGGCCATAGAGCTTCTCGAGGATTATGCAGGCCACGATCCGATCTGCCAAGTAGTATGATTCCGTCGAGTCTATGAGCGTTCCATCACAGTCGAAGATTATCGCCTCGACCTCGGCCAGCTTATCATAGCTCCTCTGATTGACCATTATGCCCTCTCCGAGAAGCCTGTAATCCATCTCTTAGTCCTCCTACCTGCTTATCGCTGGAGCTGCCCTGATCGCCATGACCTCCTGATAGAGCTCCTCAAGTATCTTCTGGTAATCAGCCTCGCCGTTCTCGACGCGGTCCATGTCGGCCTCGAGCCTTCTCGTCAGCTCCTCCGAGACATAATCTCCAAACCTCTCAGTCAGATACTGGTATATCCTCATGCCCTTGCTGGTCGCTATGAGCCTTCCAGCCCTCTCTATAACATATCCCCTCTCCAGAAGAGTCTCTATTATCTTGCTGTATGTGCTTGGCCGGCCTATCCCCCTCTCCTTCATTAGCGCGACGACATCGCCCTCGGTCAGGAGCCAGGCGGATGGAATCTTCCTAACCTCTACGCCGCTTACAAGATACTCACCGCCCTCAACCCTATCCATAACCCTGATTGTCGGGTAGAACTCAAGGAACCCCTTATCCAGTATTGCCACATCCCTAGCCTGCTCGACAATATTGCCTAGGACCTCGACGGAGACCCTCTGCGTGACTATTTTGGCCGGCCTACACTGGCTCGCGATAAACCTCCTGAATATCAGGTCGTACATCCTGTAATGTGTCTCGGTGAGCTTGGCTGCAGGCACTGTGATGAGGCCTATCCTGATATAGTATCGGAGCTTCTCAGCGTCAAGAGGCTTAACAGGCCTGATACACTCATGAGCACCCTCAACTCTATACGTCCTAGGCATGAAGAGGCTTGGATCAATCTTGCTCAGATACTCCCTCGCTATCCCTATGCCGACCTGCGAGACCGTTGTCGCATCGGTCCTGTGATATGTTATGAGACCCGCCTCGAACAGGTCCTGAGCCACCCTCATCGCATTAGCCGCCGAGAGCTTCAGGTAGGCGGAGGCATCCCTTAGGAGGGAGTCCGTGGTATATGGTGGGGGCGGGTTAACGGTAGCCTCCTCCTCGCCGAGAACCCTGACGATCACCCTGAGCCTCCCCTCTTCCCACTCCCTCAGGATCTCATCAGCGTTCTTGGGCTCGAGGAGGTCTATGTAGAGATTCTCGCTAAGCCTTATACGTACTAGTGCCTTCTTCCTCTTATACTCGTTTGTCCTCTCTATTATCCATCCAAGCACGGGTGTCTGAACCCTTCCGGCCGAGAGCCACTTGCTCCCAAACCGTTCCCAGAGCTTCCTGCTAAGCTCGAACCCTATCCACCTGTCCTCGATTCGTCTTAAGAGTTGCGCCTCCACGAGGTTAATGTTAACATCCCTCTTGGCTTGGAGAGCTGAGAGTAGGGCCCTTCTTGTAACCTCATGGAACTCGAGCCTATAGATGTTCGGGTTAAATGGTTTAATAAGACACATGAGATCATATGATATCTTCTCTCCTTCGGCATCCGGATCCGTCGCCAAGTAGACCTCGTTATACTGCTGCGCAAGCCTCCTAATCGCCTCGATTATCTCGATCTTGTCGAATATATCATCTGAGCCGCATGACGGGCATGGCCTTCCATCAGCCCACTGCTCACCGCAGTTATAGCATCTCTTTATGACGCCGTAAACCGGGATAAACCTGCCATCAATCCTCTCAACCCCATGAAGCCCCCTCTCAGAGCCTGTGATCAGGTCTGTTATATGGCCCTGCGTCGCGGCGACGCCGACTATCACGCCGCCTATCGCCGCCTCATAGACAGTCAGCGGCCCGATCCTTCTCCTGAACGGCCTCCCGAAGAGGTAGGCGATAGTCCTAGCCTTCGTCGGCGACTCAACGAGCATTAACGCGGCCCTGACCAAGTCCTTTACGCGTATCTCGACCTCGCCTCGCTGGATCTCGGCGAGAATCCTCCTCTCCCTATCAACCTGCTCGAATATCAGCTCAGCCTTCTTCGGATCATATGGCTCGAAGTCCAGCTCCTCTATCTGGGCCTTAAGCCTCGTTATAAGGCCCCTGAAAGCCCTAGCATCATCAACAACAACTATGCTTACGCCTTTCATGATGCCGTATGGATAGAGCCTCGAGGTCCTGCCGGATGCCTGGATATAGCCGGTAGTGTCGGGTATGATTAGGGTGAAGCCATCATCAGCTTGCTTCAAGGTTATATCGAGATCACTCTCGATCCTCTCGAGGAGCTGGGGGCTTAGGATCCTGTTCACGAAATCCCTCGCTGAAGCTATCACATCCTGTGCATAGCCCTCGAAGCCGCTGAGCCTCACACCTTTTTCATCAGCCTCCCTTATCTTCTCCATAACATCCCTCGTAAGCGGCGTTATCTTCCTCAGCTTCGCTATAATTGGCTCGGACTCCCTTCTCAGCCGCTCATCAAGAATCGGTATCAGGTTGAGGATAAGCGTGAGGAGCTTACCAGGATTATATTCAACCCTCTCAATCCTGATCTCTCTCCTTGGGACACCGGCGAAGACGGCGTATCTTATCCTCGATGGTAGATCTATCCCCCGCGTGAACGGGCTTCTCGAGGATGCTATGCCAACCATGACATCTATCTCACCGCTCGCGAACTTTTGGAGGATGTCCGGGCTCATCTTCTTGTATAGGTGGGCTTTTAGGCCGGCCTGCTCCAAAGCCTCGGCCACCCTCTCAGCATATGTCCTACCAAGAGCATGTGGCACGAAGACGAGGCATCCGCCACCATGATTCTTGATGAGCCTGATTGTTTCCTCGATCACGTCTCCCGATGGCTCCACATAGAGGTCCTCGACGTTCCTCGCGAGCTCCTGGAATCTGCCGACCTCGAAGTCGAGCAGCTCCTCGAATATCATCATGCGCCTTGTCCTCTTCCCTTTAAGCGTGGCGCCGGCTACAACGAGTATCCCCCTCCTTCTCTTCCTTTCCTCCTCAATAGCCCTTGAGAGCCGCTCATATTCCTCGGAGAGGTCCTTTGAAGGGGATCTCGCGAGCCTTATCCTGATATCTATAAGCTTGAGCGCAATGTCAACGGCCTCTGGCCTTAACCCAAGAAGCCCAACAGCCTTATCAATGTTCTTAGGCGACTTCAGGAAGGAGTCGACATCATCCACGAACACGTAGTCGAATGGTTTTATGTTCATGAGCAGGTCTCCATGATCCACGAGGAACCTGTCGGTCGTTATCAGGATCATTGGGCCATCATTTTGCCTAAGCTCCTCAAGGACCTTCTCCCTATCAGCCTTGTTCAGGCCGGCGTGATAGACTAGCAGCCTCTCACCGAGCTTGAGCCCGAGCCTCTCGGCGAATAATGATGCCTTCTCGTAAAGCTGCTGGGCCAAGATGCTGCTGGGGACTATCACATAGCACCGCTTCCGCCTCATTGCGTGGAGATATAGCGCCATGATAAGCCCTAGAACTGTCTTGCCGACACCCGTAGGAGCAACTATGGCGAAGTTATCGCCCGAGATTATCCTCTTCGCCCAGACCTCCTGAAGAGCCCAGGGCTCAAAGCCGAGAGCCCTCCTGAAGAACCTCCTAAACCCCTCATACTCGACCTGTATCCTGAGATAATCCCTAAGCTTCTCGAGCTTCCCAAGCCTCTTCAACCCCTCGGCCGCCTCTATGAGGCTTGTGGCCTTCCCGGGTAGACACTTCTCACAGACCCCAACCTCAATCAGCCTAGCATCGGTTATCTCCCCGCCACAATTACTACAAGCGAAGTTATAGATGCTCCTAATCTCCATCCAAGCGAAAGACATCCACACAAGTAAAAACTATTTCCTCGGCTAGTTTCCATCGCTAGACTTTTAAACACCTATAATCCCCTTATAATTGAGCCCCCAGCAAGGGGTAAGAATAAATCCCAATGATGAGAATGACCTGCACGGATGATTGATGAGGAGCATGCGCCTCTCTGAGGGGGTTTCTAAGGGGCGTCTCAGGGTGAGGGTTAGGATCTTTGGCCCGCTTAAAGAAGTCTCGGGTGGAATGGATCTTTTCGAGGTTGAGGCTGATGAAGGTGAGAGCATCATGGATATCTTAAGGAGGCTTCCTGACCCTCTTCTAAAGAGGGTTTTCGAGGATGGTATGCTCTCGCCCGAGCTGCTGGTCCTAGTTGATGGCGTGGAAATATCGTGTCTAGGCAGGCCGAATGAGGTAAGGTTGAAGGAGGTTAGGGAGATCCACCTAGTACCCGTTATTCATGGAGGCTGATTCTCTGCCTTGAGACTTGTAAGCTTTGGAGATAAGTGGGTTGCAGCTTC
The DNA here is from genome assembly GCA_023539495.1 of Candidatus Wolframiiraptor allenii. Taxonomy (GTDB): domain Archaea; phylum Thermoproteota; class Nitrososphaeria_A; order Caldarchaeales; family Wolframiiraptoraceae; genus Wolframiiraptor; species Wolframiiraptor allenii. The sequence goes on along the minus strand of JAKCEV010000012.1, from coordinate 8,687 downwards.
AGTTTTGAGAAATCCTAGGAGGAGCTTTCTAGCGAACCCTATCGGGGTTCTAGATTCGCTGAGGGCTTCTAGCAGGGATGCTGTCATGCAGGTGTTTGATGCTAGGTGTGTGGTGTCTGTTAGGCAGATTCATGCGGCTGCCGTCGCCGCCTATCTAGCCTTCAAGGCTGGAACAAATATCTCGAGAAAGATGGAGATTGAGCTGCTGCTCCGGCTTGCTGCCGACACGCAGATAGGGAGGGCCCTGGAGAGGCTTGGCGTTAGGGAGGGGACCGAGGAGGTTGGCCTCTGCGTCCTCGCCAATGAGAGGTCATTAGCCGTGAGGGGCGCGGAGGATCTAGCTAGGGCCGTCGGTGGCACCGAGGTTGATGATGATTATCTCAGGAGGGAGGATAGGCTTGCCAGGGCCATCGAGTTCTATGGCATAGAGATGGCGGAAATAGAATCCGTCCAAGCGAAGGACAAGGCAGAGGCAATCCTAATACTGATACTGGAAAGGATCGCGACGCTAGATCTTAAGAGATGAGCTCGCTGCGAGCTTCGCGAGCCTATCAGCCTCGCGATTCCCATCCCTCTCAATATGCTTCACTATGAACTTCTCGAAGCTCCTCACGAGCCTTATGAGCTCCTCATGTAATGGTGCCAGCCTATCGCTCCTAACCGCGTATTCTCCCCTAATCTGCTTTACGAGGAGCTCGCTATCGGAGAGGAGCTCGATCTCCGATGCTCCCAAGGATAACGCCTCCTTCAGCGCCTCTATGGCCGCCAGATACTCGGCCTCGTTATTCGTCCTTAACCCAACATGCTTCCACTTCTTAGATAATAGATGACCACCCTCATCGAATATCAGGTAGCCTATTCCAGCCGGCCCGGGATTCCCCCGGGAGCAGCCATCAACGAATATCCTCAGCTTCCTCTTCAAGAGGCGGCCTTCTTCTCCAGCTTCCTGATCACAATCTGATAGCTCTTTGGAAGCTTCTTTGATGCTATGTCGAGGGCCTCCTTCGCCGCTTGGAGTCCATTCTCCCTAACTAGGACCCTGAAGACCGTGGAACCCCGAAGCACCCTAGCCGCCCTGCCTACAGGCTTCCCGAAGGCCCTCCTCATGCCCTCCTGAAGTCTATCAGCATGCGCGCCAAAGATCAGCTTGTTCTCCCTGAGAACGTGGTGCGGGTGAGCCTTAAGCTCCATGAAATAGTTTGACGAGCCTAGTGTTGAGTCCAGATATTTTGTCAGGGAAACTCTCGCCGACTCCAACGAGACATCCCTGATCTGCATATCCTCCTTCGCGACCAGCAGGAGCTCATAATCATAGTCATCCGAATACGTTCCACCCGTGTACTTCGCTATCCTAGGCTGGGGCGCGCCGGCGATATAATCCGCCCTAGTATAGGGCCTCTCAAGCGCTCTCCAGTTCTTCGCCTTCATACCGCGGGCTAAGCGGCGAAGCCACCTAATTAGGCTTCCCCCAAGAAGCCGAGAAGCCTGCAGAGGTCGAGGAGCTCACTGGGGGAGAGCTGGAAGATTCTCTTGGAGATTAACGCCTCTGGAAGCTTCTTCACGAGGCCGGGTGGCAATAGGCCATCCTTCGATAAATCGGCTAGGACGCGCCTGAGAACTTGTCTTCTTCTCGTGAAGAGTCTTTTCCACAGTAGCTTGCAGGAGATTCCTAGTCTTGGGATAGCATCCCTCCGCCTCATCAAGACCATGGCCGAGTCAACCCTTGGAGGGGGACTGAACAAGCTTCTCGGCACGATCTCCAGAATCCTGGCCTCATAGTAGGTGTTTGAGATGGCCGAAGTGTAGACGTATTTTGGCGAGCCTGGATACGCGGTTAGCTTGGACGCGAACTCCCTTTGGAGCATCAGTATCATTAGTTCTGGCAGCTGCTCCACGAGCCACTCGATAAGCCTTGAGGAAATGCTGTATGGTGGATTCGAGACCACCTTGTTGAAGCCACTCGGCCTCAGGCGCAGGATATCGCCAAATAGCACCTCAACGTTCGGATATTCCTCGGAGACCGTTTTAAGGTCCTTGGCAAACCTCTCATCAATCTCGACTGCTATCACCTTTCCAGCTCTCTCCGCAAGCTTTCGAGTGAGTACACCGTTTCCAGCGCCGACCTCCAGCACAACATCGGATCGGGATAGCCCGGCATAATCCACCATCCTATCAAGAACATTGTGGTCCATGAGGAAGTGCTGGCCAAGTATTTTCCTTCTGACCTTCTTCATTCCCCGGATTCGCGTGAGACTGGTGGTCTAACAAACAGCCTGTACTTCTCCTCCGGGTTTCTAAGTTCCTCAAGGATCCTCTGCTGGAGCGCTTTTACCGGATCGAGAACTCCACATCTCTTCCTCAAGTCATCATAGCTCTCAAAGGGCTTGATCTCCCGCTCCTCTATTATCTTCATCGCTATCTTCTTCCCGATCCCGGGTATGAGCTCGAGCGCGTGCATCCTCGGGGTCAGTGGTCGAGCGGTATTGAAGAACTCGACGAAACGCTTCTCATTCTCCTCCAGTATCTTGAGGATCACGTTCTCGAGGATCATCTTCGCGTTCACCGTCAGGTCATCATAACTTATCCTCCTGAGAATTCTCAGGATGCTCCTTGGAACATCCTTCCCTATGTATAGCCTAGTCCCTATCGCGGGCTTATTCCCCTTGGGCGTGGCGGCCTCTAGGAGTGTGAAGAAGTCCTCGCCTAGAAGCTGGATCACATTCTCATCCCTATGCACGATTATGCCCGGAGATTGCGCCTTGAGCTCCGAGGCAGGGAAGACGTCCAGCACGTATGCGAAGTCCTCGTATTTTTTCTGCCTCACCAATACGTCTCACATCCCACTCCAAGTAACTTATCCTCTATTCCTATTCTCCTTCTTCCTGCAGATATCTTTTAACGAGCTCGACTATCGCTTGAAGCTTCTCCTCGGAGAATAGGAGGATTGGGGCGAGCCTCTTATAGCCGCTCAGGATTGCCCTAACCTCCTCAACGTGAGCCGGGCATATATCCACTATCTGGACGGCTTCCTCCCTCGTGAGCTCAAACTTTTCCATGAGCTCGTTTATCAGCCTCTCAGCTCTATCGGCTGAGAGCTTCGAATATTTCCTCACGTAATTTAGAACCCTCTGCTGGAGCGTCGTAAGCTCCACCCCGCTACTGCTGAGTATCTTCTCAACTTCCGGGAGCGAGAGTGGGGTGCGGGAAATAATCCTCCTCGCCATAAGCGATCACGCACTCCATCTAGTCAAGTGATCTGGGAGAATTGTAAGGGTCCTAAGGCTCTCACCTATCTTAACCCTAACAACGTATGCTCTCCCACGCTTACCCAAGATCTCCCCTATCCTCCCGTGATAACGCCTATGCGGCGCGCCTTTATGTACCGACGGATTCAGCTTGACGATAACCTTCTCGCCGGGCTGGAAGTCCTGTAGATAGATCTCTGGGTTAGGCCCCTGCCTACTCCCCACGGGCTTCGTTAACAAGTCCCTTGACTTATAACGGAATCCCTTAGACTTCGGCATTTTTCGGCTTTTTAGTCAAATTTCCCAGCTTAAAACCTTTATCAAGGCTGGATATGGGAGCCAACTCTATCTCTGATCTTTTTGAAGAGGTTGCTCAGTGAGCCCGTGAGCCTGTCAACCGGAAAGCCGAGATCCGCCTCAAGATCTTCAAATTTCTCCTGATCAGCCTCGCTGCCGGGTTTGCCTCCACTGATATACTTCAGCTCCATGGTCTCGATCCCCTTCAGCGTGCTCTCCAATAGCTTCTGCCTCTGAATTCCTATCGAGACTGGAATAGCCACCACCTCGCCCTTCTGATTTATCCTGAAGACCTTGAAGTTGAGGTCCTGAAGCCTCCTCGTCTTCGCGTATTTTAGAGGATCTATTACGAGGGCCACGGCCTTTGGAAAAAGCCTCTGATAAAGCTTCTGCGTCTCGATATCTATCGCCGAGAGGAATACGTCGAAACCCGGGTGAGAATGATACCATCCAACGATGTATAGGCCGGGCCTATTCCTGAGAACCCATTCCGCCGCCGCGGCAATCGTCTCCTCCTCGAGGTAAACGAAGCCGGGCGTTGACTTCTGCTCGCCCGTTATAGTGTCCCAGATCTCAAGCACATCGCCCTTCTTCAAGTATTTCCCTACGAGAAGCCCTGCAACCTCCCTGTTAAGATCATCAAGGGCATGTTTTATCATCTTACCAAGCGCCAGCGGATAGACTCTAACCCTCATGCGAGGGAGAATGCTATTCAAGGGGGATTTTAACATTCTTGAGGTAGGAACAGGCCTTCTCAGCACTTGTCATTCCTACCGGAAAACTCTTAAAGAATATTTTTCCGGAGGCTTCTCGCACAACATATTTATATATCGTGTGCTTGCCCTATTCTCAGGCAGGAGGTTTGAAGGAGTTATGAAGATTAGGATCGTCCCCGCTGTGGGAGGGGGTAATCCTATAGAGCTGGAGGTCTCGCCCTCCACGACTATAGGAGCTATCAGGGCTAAGGTTTGCGCGATGAAGAAGCTTCCACCAGATACGACGAGGCTCACATATAGGGGTAGGGCACTTAAGGATACGGAAACCCTTGAATCAATAGGAGTCCAAGATGGAGATAAACTCATACTGATAACTAGGACTGTTGGAGGATAAAGTAGGCTGAGGGCCTCAAAGTTAATTACCTGCCTCCCGAGCATAGAATTAATAGCTTGAAAACACGGCTTCCTGAGGCTCTGTGGAGTAGAAGACTGGCGCTAGAGTATAAGCTGATGAGGGAGAATGAGCCTACATTCGACATAGTGGATAACCAGCTGACGCATTACCGTGGAGTGATAATCGGCGAGGGACTGTATGAGGGTGGATTCTTTAAGGTGGAGATAATCGTCCCGCGTACATTCCCATACACTCCTCCCGATGTCGTCTGGTGGACGAGGATATGGCATCCAAACTTCACGGATGAAGTTCCCGCGAGGATCTGCGAATCGATATTCAAGAATGACTGGAGCCCTTCACTTCATCTTTTCTCGGTCGTTGAAGCCTTAAGGAACCTACTCAATAATCCGAACCCTGATGATCCTCTAAATACATTTGCCGCTGCTGAGATGAAGTATAGGCCGGATATCTTCGAGGCTAGGGTTAGGGCGTATATTGAGCTTTATGCTAGGCCGGAGTACGCATTTCAAGAGTAGCTGAGAATCCCGAAGAGATAATAATACTCATATAAGCCATTTGGGCTGCTTTCACGTGGTAGGATGACCGAGGAACAAGGCGGCCTTGAGCGATATGATCGGCAGCTGAGAATCGAGGGATGGGATCAGGAGAATCTTGGCAGGGCCAGAGTCGTTGTGGTAGGGGTTGGCGCAACGGGATGCGAGATCTCGAAAAACCTCGCGTTAATGGGCGTTGGAAAGCTCATCCTAGTCGATAATGACGTGATCGAGCTATCAAATCTTAGTAGGCAGATGCTCTTCCTAGATGAGGATATTGGCAAGCCAAAGGCCATTGTTGCAGCCGATAGACTGAGGAGGATGAATCCACTTATAGAGGTTGAGCCATACTTCGAGGACGTTAGAAACCTCGGTGAATCAATCTTCGAGGGAGCTGATGTTATAGTATCATGTCTTGATAATTGGCCTGTTAGGAGGTGGCTTAACTCGCTCGCTGTGGAGCTGGATAAGCCTCTCGTGGATGTCGCGATGGAAGGGTTTTACGCTAATCTCCAAGTCGTGATACCGAAGAAAACAGCGTGCCTAGAGTGTCATGGAGAAGATCTGATACCGAAGGAGACACAGCTCGCTGAATGCACGTTGAGGAGGAGGAGACCCGAAGACCTCGTTCAAGACCTGAAGCAGGCGGGAATAGAGATTAGCCAGAAGATCGCGGAGAAGCTGTTCGAGCACGACATCAAGACGATCTATGATCTGAAGTATGCTCATGAGGGCGTGTTGATGAGGCTGGATAAGAAGACGCTGGAGGTTGTTAGGAGGATAAGGGAGAAGCTGAAGCCGAAGCTCCCAGCGCTTCAAAGCGTCGCCGCCATGATCTCGGGGCTGGCTTCAACGGAGATAGTGAAGATACTTCATGGAAATAAGCTTGGCGAGCCAATCAAGGGCCTCCTAGTATATGATGGTCTCGCGGGGCAGTTCACGATCGTGGAGCTTGAGAGGAGCTCTGAATGCTTTGTCTGCGGGGATCTAGTTGAAGAGGGGCTGACGATCACGGTCAAGCCTGATGAGACTATCCTAGACCTTAAGAGGAGGATAGCGGAGACGTTCAGCATCCCCGATCCTGAGATACTTTACCGGGAGTGGAGGCTCCAAGATGATAAGAGGATCTCTGAGCTGGGGGTCAAGGAGGGCGACACATTATATATCACCACTAGTAGAAGGTTCATGCCCTTTCAGCTGAAGGTTCAATTCCACAAGGAGGAGGTGACGACTCCATGAGGAGGATAATAATATTGGAGGAGGAGAAGGCAGGCGAGTGGGATCTCGAGTTTGAGGAGGGAAAGAAGCTGGATATATGCCCGGTCTGCTCAGCGGAGATACATGAGGGTGTTCCTGTATTCGAGTGCCCATTCTGCGGGAACAGGATGCATGCTAGATGTGTTCAGCCATGGATAGATGAGAGGGGGACATGCCCGATCTGCAAAAGGCCTTTATCACAGAAAGGATAATATTATTGGTGGTGCTCTGGCTTGAGCAAAGCTGAGGATGGCGGCATAGTCCTGAAGCCGAGGTACTTGGAGACGCCCAAGGGCAAGATCCCCACATATGATTTCGTGATGGGACTGGCGAAGGCGATAAACATACTCGATGAGGCTGTGGCAGAACTCGAGGAGAAGATAAGAGACATGGCGCCGGCGAGCACGGCAGAGCTAAGCGATCTGAAAGCTAGACTTGAGAATGTTGAGGAGGGCTTGAAGAACTTAGAGAAAAGGTTAGAGGTTGAGCTAGAGGATCTTAATGACAAGCTAATGACCCTGACCGACGTGGTCCATGAGCTCGCTGAGAGAGTTCAGAGGCTTGAAGAAAATATTAGGGGCTGACGACCGCGCGTCTCATTTCCGCGATCAGCTTCTCGAGACTCACACGTTTATTCTCAAGATCCTTTACCTCAGCCTCGAGCCTCTTCTTACGCTCTTCGAGCATGTTCAGCTCGCTTCTCAGCTGGAGAACTTTCCTTTCGAGCTCCTCAGCTGCCTCCTCCTTCTCCCTGAGCTTGGATAACTCCTCCCTGAGCTCGGCCTCTTTCTTGAGGAGGCGCTCCATCCTTATCTCCCTTATCTTGAAGTCCCTGAGAAAGCCCTTGAACATGTTCTCTAGCCTATTCCCCAGCTCCTCGAGCCCCTTGAGGTAACTGCTCTCCAGCTCCGAGATCCTGCGTTCAAGGTCAAGCTTCTTCTCCTCAAGGGTCCTGAGCTCAGCCTCCCTTATCGCCAGCTCCCTCTCCTTCGCGTCGAGATCATTTCCCCATTTTTTCAGCTCCTGTCTGATCACGGCCAGCTCACTCTTCTCTTTCAATAATGCCTCTACCTCCCTCTTTATCGCCTCGCGCTCCTTGCTCAAGGTCTCTATAATGTCCTTCAAGCCTTCCTGTATGGAGAGGAGTGTGCTCTCATAGAACCTGACCTGATCAAGCTCCTCCGAGATCTTCTCGGCCTTCTCTAGGAAGACTGAGAGCTTCGACCTTATGCTCTCAGGTTGCGAGGCCAATGTCCCGAGAAGACCTTGGATTTCCACAAGCCTAGACTCAAGCCTCTTCAACGCCTCATTAAGAGGCACTACCCTTGCGGAGATGCTCTGTTCGAATTTGTTTAACCTCTCCTCAATTCTATCCTCAAGCTCCTCAACCTTCTTACCGCCAAATATCGACATTTCTAGACAAGAGCCTTTCAAAGTGTTATAAAAAGTTGATCCACCCCTTGGCCATAACTTCCACATCCTAGACTATTACGAGCTGTTTATAAGGCAGAGCCATGTACTTCTTGCCTTATTAATCCTCCTATCAAAGTTGTAAGTCGTCTAGAGGGGAAAGTTCTTATATCGTCCTCTTATGTTAGCTGTTTAGCTCTCTTGAAACAATATTCTTTGATTTTGATAGTATTATACTATCATTTTTAGTTAGTGTTCTTCGTCTGTTTGTCTGCGACCTCCAGAATAGTGCATCTCCACCTTATCCTCGTCATATAGATTCTGCTTGTCTATGAGTTAAATATTCTCCTTAACATGATGCTCATCCTATATCTCCAATATAGTTTATAGCTTGTATTTCGAGTTCAACCTATCTTTTATCTTCCCTAACTTAGCTATCTCCCGCTATCCAGTCCATGGGTGGTAAGAACTTCGGCCTTCTCCTACCATGCTCCTCAAGAATCTCATAATGTCCAGCGTTGTGCTCATTCATTTCACCAACTCCCACCACCTTCCTAAGGCAAAAATATTTAGGGGCTTATTGCTCCGACTTTCTCCGAGTAAGTCCTCCTCGCATACCTATATGCTCTCGAAAACTGCCCTTATCCATGTTATATAGTGGTTCATGGTTTTCCTTGTCCAGTTCCACCCCATTCTTTCTTAAAAATCAATTAATTTACCCAGCTTTTAGGAGGCTGCATTCTTCGAGAACTCTCATGCCCCACTCTTATCACCAGCCATTTCCTAATTCAGTATAGAAAGCTTAAACCCTGAA
>JAKCEV010000080.1 GCA_023539495.1 Candidatus Wolframiiraptor allenii | reverse complement strand
ATGTCATAGAGTGTTATTTCGCGTGTCCAAAATGCGGGGAGATATTATTCTTCGACGATGTAGAAGCCGCCGATAAGCTCCTGAGGAGCCCAGCCCATAGAGGACGAGATATGGGATTATTAACATGATAATTAGGTCAGGATGCTCGTGTTAGGCTGAGAGCAGCACATCTAGATATAGCATCACGATCAGCCCTGCTATCAGACTGTAGGTTATGCTTCTCTCCCTCCCCAGCCTATGAAGCTCTGGTATGATCTCATCGCTCACCACGAATATCATGGCTCCGGCCGCGAACCCCATGGCATATGGAACTATCTGGTGGATTATTGTGACAGCTATAGCGCCGATTATCGCCAAGGGGAGCTCGACGAACCCGGATGCCGTGGAGATGAAGTAGGCCCTAGATCTACTATACTTCTCCGTGGAGATAAGTGATAGGCCAACAGATAGCCCCTCGGGCATATTCTGGATCCCTATGGCTATCGCGAGGGCTAGACCAGCCGCGACGTCGCCCGACCCCATGCCAACTCCGACGGCCAATCCTTCCGGCATATTATGTATCGTTATCGCGAGGATGAAGAGCCATACAGCCTTAAGCCTAGAAGAGCCCTTCTCTATACCCATGATTGAGTGCATGTGGGGTATTAGCTTATCCATCAGGGAGATCGCGGCGGCCCCGAAAATCATTCCCAGCAGCACAGGCATTATCCCCCCAAGCTCGATCCCCGGCAGGATGAGGCTCGTGAAGCTGGCAGCGAGCATGACCCCGGAAGCAAAGCCGAGCCCCAGATCAGAGATCCTCCTAAAAGACCCTCTCAAGAATAGTATCGGCACAGCCCCCAAGAGGTTCATAATCGAGGTGAAGAGGCCCGCTAAAGCGCCCAGAATCACGGGATCCCCACCAGATATGCCCTGAAAAGCCTGCACTAGTGACATGTCTTTCTTCGAAACCACGCTTTAAATTCATGGCGCTTAATAATCTTGCTCCGAGACCGTTAGTCCTTAAACATGGCCTAGGTTCCGGCTGCTCAGTTCACAGTGGATAGGAGGCCATATATGTAGCTGGAATTGAGAGGGCGTTATGCGATCTCGCAGGCGATTAATCATCATCTTGCTCATGGCCATCGCAGCTATTGCTGCAATACCCTTCACGATTTCATACATGAAGGCCCCATGGAAAATACCTCCTAGTAGATGTGAATGGTGAACGCTTCATAATCTACGTCACTGATCCAGAGACCATCAGGCTTGCCCTCGAGAACATGGAGGGAAAAATAGCCTGTTCCCGATGGGGGGCTGGCCCGCGGGGATGATGGCTTCAATAAGCCTTGGAGCTGGCATCTGAGGCCCGAGACGGTGAGGATGGTTGAGGTCAGCATTGAGCTCTGCAATGGCACTCCCAGCTTTGTTGAAAGCGAGCTTGACTACTGGTTAGAGACCGTGAGGAGCTATTGTCCGTGGCGAGGAAGGATAATCGCGGCAGCAGATGACCCAAGCGTCTTCGATACAAATTGACGCGGTTTGGCATCTGATATCATGTTTATAGAAGGCTCAGCTACTGTTTTAAGGGGGCGATACGTATTCCCCCCTTGGGGCGTCTGAGGGCTTTGCCTGAGGATTTGCTGGATAGGTTGAGAGATGCTAGGAGGCTGGGCTATGTCCTACCTTCAGATCTCGAGATGATAGTTGGGGAGCTGATCCGACTTAGATCGGAGATCGAGAAGATTAAGAAAGCTTTGGAGAAGCATGGGATAAAGGTGGATTAGAGGATCTCTATATGCTTATGGATCTTCTCGGCCCTGCGCTCGGCCTCATCCCCTACCCTTGGCGAGGTGAGGGGCTTAAAGCTCGGCCCTTCCACGACTATGGACGCCATCGCGGAAGCCATGGCCGCTGCCCACTGGAGATCTTGGTAATCAAGATATGATGCAATGAAGGCTCCCCCAAATACGTCTCCAGCCCCGGTCGGGTCGAGAACGTGGGTCTCATAGCATGGGACTCTGATAACATCGGCGTCATGCGCTATGAGGCCTCCAAGCCTGCCTAGTGTCAGTATCGTGATCTCCGCACCAATCCGCTTGAGGCGGCTAATCATCTCGATGGGGTTAGTGGATCCCGTGAGCACCTCAGCCTCTTCGCCCGAGATCCTTAGGATCCAGAGCCCGGGCATCTCGAGATCAATCCTCCTGAGATTGATAAATCCTGCCTCATCGATTATCCTCATCAGGCCCTGTGGATCTAGGGCCACCCTCCTGACCCGGCCTAGTAATTTACTGATAGATGATGTATCCATCTCCCATGCAACCGGGCCTAGGTAAACCGCGTCAAGCAGCTGGAGCTCATCAGCGAACTTCTCAAGCTTTATGCATCCAGCCCTCGAGAGAAGTCTTAGGCGACGCTGATCTCCCATGTAAGTTAGCCTGAACCTAGTGCTTCTTTCATTCTCACAAACAATAACACCTGATAAATCGATTCCAGCATCCTCAAGCACTTCGAGATAATCTCTCGGGAAGTCTTTTCCGACCCTCGTGAATATCTTCACGTCGGCGCCAAGCGTCCTCGCGGCGAGGGAGGCGTAACAGGCAACCCCACCCATACTCGTATAACTCCCATCTTCAACCTCTATCTCATCTATTGTTAGATGGCCGACAACCGCTATCTTAGGCATGCCTGCTCCCAAGACAGAGCCGATCACGAGCCCGCTTAAATCCTGTTTGACCTCATCCTAGTCTTCACAACCTCGTGGATGTCATTTATTAGGGCTGAAACCGTCGACTCACCAGCGCCCTCCCCGATTATTGTGAGCCTCCCGAGGATCCTAAAGTTGAAACTAACGGCATTCAATGTCCCATGAACGCATATTGGGTCATTTAACCTTACGAGCTTTGGTGCTACCCTGAGGCCATTCTCATCAGCGATCCCAATGAGCTTTATCGTCATCCCGGACTCCTTCGCCGCCGTGATAGCCTCGCTCGTTATCTTGGTTATTCCTTTGATCTTCACATCGCTTAGCCTCTTTTTCATACTCATTAAACTGTTTGCGAGTATGACGAGTTTCAGCGCTGTGTCCACACCCTCCAAGTCGAGCGTGGGATCCCTCTCAGCTATGCCAAGCATCTGAGCCTCCTTCAATGCGAGATCGAGCGTCATCCCTTCGAAATGCATCCTGCTTAGAATATAGTTGGTGGTCCCATTAAGTATCCCCCTAATTGATAGGAGCTCATCGGCTGCTAGGCAGCGGTTCTTGAGGGAGATGAGAGGTATCCCGCCGCCGACAGTGGCCTCATGCAAGAGCATCGCGCCCGTCCCCTCGGCGAGCTCCATCAACTCCTCATATGCAAGGGCTATAGGCCCCTTATTCGCCGTTACAACATCCATACCCTGCTCAAGCGCGAGCCGGATATGGCTCAGCCCCGGCTCGCCATCTCTGATATTCGTTGGGGTTAGCTCGACCAGCAGATCAGCAATCCTCTTATTAATGAGCTCCGATGCGGGCGCGAGTCTCAGCATGCTGGAAGATTGCAGGTCATCTGGGAGATCGCTCAATAGAAAACCATCCTCCTTGTAGATATATCCCTTAGACGATGCTATCCCAACAAGCTTAACACCCCCAAGAGCTCCGGAAGCTATGAGCCTGGCAAGCCTCTTCCCAAGAAAACCATATCCGACTATGATACATCTCAGCATGGTTATCCTCACCACTCGGTTATCAGGAGTGCTCCATGCTCGTCAGCGAATCTCTCCAAGGACGCGAGAAGCGTGCCGAGCTTTCCGGATGGAGCCTCAATAACCGCCTTGATACAGGGGGATGTTAGGCCGCCAGTCATGGAGACCTCGGCAACCCTAGACCCGAGCTCATGAACCCTCCTAAGTAGATCCTCAATCTTCACGGCACCTATCAGCAGTATCGTGCAAATGGCTTTCTCAAGGGTCTCAGCCTCGATCACCGGTATCCCCGAGGCCTCTATCCCCCTCTTAGCCCTCTCAAGGCTTGCTGAATCAGGAAACTCCACGTTAATGCTCACAGGTACATAGCCCGATGTAATGCTATCCCTCCGATGAATTATCGAGATAATATTACCGCCATTCACCGCAATTTGCTCCAAAGCCCTCAAGAGGACACCAGGCCTATCACTAAGAGCTAAAGTAAGCTTAACCCTCATCCGAGATCCTCCCATTAGCAGGGCAGGGAGGTGAACAAAAATGTTCACTCGAATGCTATCCGCGAGGATGAAGCGAGCACACTAGCCTAATTAGCGTTCTGGCTTTTGGCCCTTCCTCCCCCTTCTCATTGGGAGGCTTTCGGGGGAACGCGGGCACATCTCATTCTTATTTCCCTTCATTTTCAGGGGAGATTTACGAAGAGAGGTCTCGTTTAAGGGCTACGCCCCCTCCCCTACTTGGGTGGGGAGGTTT
>JAKCEV010000011.1 GCA_023539495.1 Candidatus Wolframiiraptor allenii | reverse complement strand
AGGTTGATGCGAGGATCTTGAGCATCATCCCGAGGAACCATTTCAAGCAGCTGACAATCAGGGAGTTGAGGCTGCTACAGCTCATCAACATGTATGAAAGATATGCTGAGTGGAGGAAGGTTATCCGGCAATGGGCGACAATTTATCCGCAGACTCCTTTCAAGAAATATGTTAGAGAGCTGTATTCTATACAGAGCAAGCTTGGCCGCGGGATAATCGAAGAGGTTATGAGGAATGAGAATTACGCGACGATATATAGGATGGTTTGTGAGAGGCTTGGTGTCAGGGATAGCGTTGAGGTCGCGATACTCGTGGCGAGGCTGCCATTAAACTGGAAGCTCAGCAGACTATATGGCCTGCTAGGTCTAACACCACACAAAAACAAAAACTACAACCATAAACTACGCACACACCTCTCAAGACTCGCAACAAGCATCTATCTTCACAATAAGCGACATGGGATTGGCGCAGATCTTCTCAGCGATTTGAAGGAGCTACCGCCCAAGAAGACGATCTACAGGCTGCAACTGAGAATAGTGAAGATCTTGAAGAGGGCGTGGCAGCAAAAGAAAAACTATACGCTGGCCGGTGAGCAGTAAGAGCTATGAGGGGTTGGTGGCATACCCAGAGCCCCTGCCACGGGCTCTCCCGTGGTAGCTAGATCTCGGGTCCCGCCAACCCCAGCTACGATAGCCCGCCGGCCAGCCCCACCCCCATTTTACCCTAGATTTAAGCTTGTTGTGGGAAAATCTTGGGCTCCTATATATCGCCTCGCGCTTAAAATTTTTAAAGTAGAGTTATGAAAAAGGTATTTTGAAGCCCGGTCGTCTAGCGGCCAAACCCTCGCTGGTCAGAGTGATTGGGGGGTTAGGGATGCCGGGCTCTGGACCTGTGGCCGCTAGACAGCAGGCCATGAGGGGGAGCCCCGGCGACCTGGGTTCGAATCCCAGCCGGGCTACCACCTTTCTTTAAACATCATAATTATGTTAAGGGAATTAGAGTCTATGAAAATGTGTGGGCTCTAAGAGAGTTATGTTGAGAAGTTTTCGGAGTAAGGGAGTCCTTCATCATCCGGTTGTGTCAGTAGTTCCGACGCTCTTCACATATCAGCGGTTGATGTTTTCTTTTGCGGGGATTAAAGTTTTCCCGCGGCCCTTGGTATCGCCATGAAGATTATTGCGGCAGCGGCCTCCATTATTGCGCAGAACGCGATTATGCCCATGATGGCCTCTACTTGGTATAGGTATGCGAGGAGCATTCCGCTGGCCGCCCATCCAAGCCCTATTCCGAATGAGTATATTCCATATGCCATGCTTCTGGCCTCTGCTGGGACTATGTCGGCGATTGCTGCCCGCATTATCGTCTCGATGATCCCCATTGTGAATCCCCAGAAGACCGCTGATATATAGAATCCGGGTCTACCCGGGGTCATGAAGAGCGATGGAGCTATTAGGGCTGCAGAGATGGGTGCGACGATTATCGACTTGACGCCAAGCCTATCATATAATGCTCCTATTGGGAGGGCTATCGCTGCGTCAACGGCCATTGCTACTAGGTATAGGAGGGCGATCTCCTCCGCTGATAGAAGGCCTATTTTCACGGAGTCCTGCGCATAGTAGCTTATCACGCCCCAGTGGAGGAAGCCGAGCATGGTTAGGATCGAGCCCGCCAGGAATATCCAGAATCTTCTGTTGAGTGTAGTCTTCGAGCTCCCGGACGTCTTCTCCTTGGCAGCGGCTATCGCCCTCGGCTCCGGGTATAGCCTCGCCGCCAACATCAACATGCTCATGGAAAGGATCCACGGGATCCACATTATCCAGAAGGCGGCTCTATATCCCTCCGGGTATCCGCGGAGAGCTATTACGAGCGAGACTATTAGTGGGCCGGTTATAGCGCCCACCTGATCCAATAGCTCATGGAGCCCGAAGCCCTTCCCCCTCCCAATCCCCTCTGTCACCTCTGCGATGATCACGTCTCTCGGCGGCGCGCGGATGCCCTTCCCGAGCCTCTCCAAGAAGAATAGTGTTAGCGCAAGCTCCCAGCTTCCCGCCAAGGCCAAGAGTGGAACAACGAGCGTCGAGGCATACCCCAAGAATATTATGGCCCAGTATGTTCTCCCGGATGCTGCCTTCTGGGCCACGACGCCGCCGACGAGCCGCATGACATAGCTCATGAGCTCGCCGAGACTGAGTATCCCAGCAGCAATCGCCGGAGCCGCTAAAATATTCAGATATGCTCCGCTGATCGATCTCGCCCCTTCATACACTATGTCTGCGAAGAGCGAGAGTAGCGAGAGGGCTATGAAGACCTTTAAAAATCTTCTCGAGGAAAATCCCATTACTCAGAGCCTCCGCAGAACCTGAGAATATATTTGGTTGCGAGATCCTCAGCCTCCCTCAGCTTCTCGATATCTATGCCGGGGACCCCGCATGTCATCAGATAGATGCTCCTAGTTTCAAGCGTCACCTTGCTGTAGTCCGCGTCCCGATACGGGTATATCGCTATCAGCCTCTTCGAATCGGCGATAACTATCTCGCCTCCCTCAAGTCTCCTCGGCTTATCCATCCCTATGCCGAGGAATTCCTCACCGCTGCGAGCAAACCTCATGACAAGCCCTTCGCCTTCCAGTTTATCGGCATCGAATGCTGCTAACGCGATTCGGGACTCCGCCGAGGCTAGGTTATATGAATCCACGAGCGTGTTTATTGTGGGCAG
Organism: Candidatus Wolframiiraptor allenii; assembly: GCA_023539495.1. Taxonomy (GTDB): domain Archaea; phylum Thermoproteota; class Nitrososphaeria_A; order Caldarchaeales; family Wolframiiraptoraceae; genus Wolframiiraptor; species Wolframiiraptor allenii. Next base: position 25,996 of record JAKCEV010000011.1, on the reverse strand, counting down.
CCCGCCTCCACTGAGAATCCTCCTTATCAGCGCCTCGGAGGCCGGCCTGATCTTGGTCGGATCGATACCAATTCTCCAGAAGAAATCCCGGTAAGCCCTTATCACCGGATCATCTTTGAGCGATTCGAGGCTGAACCGCGACCTAATCCTCTGATAAACCTCGATCTTAAACCTCTCAAGCTCCTCCGATCTCTCACGGACGCTTAACCCACCAATTCTTTTCAGGAGGACGTGGAGGTTGGGAAACTTCAATCGAACCTCATCACTCAAGACGATCTTCATACTGGGTCCTCTTTACAGGGGCGCCCCCGGTTAAAATCTATTCTCATGTCTCACGATGATGAGGTATTTACAAATCTGGCTTCATGGATCGGTATCATGATGATGAATCCCGGCATTTTTCTGAGGCCGCAAAGTGGGGTGCCATGATGATGCCTGACAAGGCTGAGGATTCACTCCACTTAGCTCTTTTGCCTGAAGTATTCTCTAAACTTTGGAACTCTTGCTAGCGCCAACACCATGGCTGAGCCAATTATTGATTGTGCTATCAGCTCGCCCGGCAGAACCCCGATATACCCAACCCATACCATATCCCACAATGAAAGGCTTGGAAGGACTAGTATCGGGAGATATGAGCCGACTATCAGCGTTATAATTAGCGAGGATAACAAGCTTGATAAGATTACCCTGAGCCTGCTTAGCCTGCTATAGCAGATCCGGTAGACCGTATATGAGGCGGCGAGATTTGCGAGACTTCCAAACACTATATCCAGCGGGTTTGGCGGATACCCTACTGGGAAGAGATTTGCGAAGAGACAACCGAGGGAGACGCCATAAACCGCCGGGAGCCCGAATATTACTGAGAGCATTATCAGCGCGTCAGAGACTCTGACTTGAAACGGGAGAAAACTTATTGGGGCGAGCAGGAATGTTATGGTGAAATATAAGGCGGCAAATATAATGATCTCAGCAATCCATAGGGCCGGCCTCATCCACAAGCCTCCCCTCGCAGCCTAGCCCCAAGCCTCGGCCAAGAGCTTATAGTCCTTCTCATCAAGCTTCCATCCAGCAGCTTCAGCATTTTCTTCCAGATGCTCCCTTCTAATGGACTTGGGTATCGTGATAACATGCTCATGCCAAATAACCCAATTTAATGCTACTTGGATCGGTGTCTTGGAATACCTTTTAGCAATCTCCATTAATATCCTTGCCCTTCTGCTCCGCCCATCGTGAAGCTCCCTAACAAGTTTTCCCTGCCCGAGGGGGCTGTATGCCACTATGGTTATGCCCTCCCTGAGGCAGTAGGGCATTAAGTCTCTTTCAATGCTCCTCTCATATAGGCTGTACTCAACTTGGTCCGCTACAATATCCGCGTGTGATAGGCATGATCTCGCCTCCTCGACGAGGCTTGCGGAGAAGTTGCTGACACCGATGTACCTTATTTTCCCCTCATCATAGAGCCTTTCCAATGCCCTCATTGTTTCGCTAAGCGGGATCGAGGGATTAGGCCAGTGTATGTAACATAGGTCTATGTAGCTTGTTTGGAGCCTCTTTAAGCTTCTCTCACAGGCCCTTAAAACATCGTCATATCTCAGGTTTGTATGCCACACCTTGCTCGCTATGAAGATATCATCTCGCGCAAACTCCTTAATGGCTTCTCCAACAAGCTCTTCAGCGTGACCGCCACCATAGATCTCAGCCGTGTCAATATGATTCATCCCAAGCTTCACCGCGTGTCTAATGGCTTCTATCGCCTGCTTATCGGCCGAATAGTTCGGCATCATGCCACCACCTATGCCCCATGTCCCGAGACCTATGGCCGCTATTTTCTCACCAGTTCTCCCAAGCATGCGATACTCCAATCCTATACCAGCCCCCTCTAAGCACTTTCAGCCATATCTCATATTTTAATGAAGCTTTCCCAAGTATTCTCTCACGCCCTCGAGTATGAATTGGACGGCTATCGCGGCTAAGAGCATTGCCATTATCTTTGAGACCACATTGGCGCCAACCTCCCCTAGCGCCTCATGTATCGGGGCCGCGAACCTGAGGGTTATCCATGTTATGATGGCCGCGAGCGTCACTGCCGATATTGCCACGACGGCCCCGAAGGTTTTCAATACTATAATCGTGGTGGTTATCGCGCCCGGCCCGACGAGAAGCGGAACGCCTAAAGGCACTGCACCGGCATGCTCCGGGCTATAGGCTTTAAGCTGGGTCTCCGTCTTGAGTAGGAGCTCGAATGCGAGGAATAGGAGAAGTGCTCCACCAGCGATCCTGAAGCTGTAAAGCTCTATGTCAAATATCCTTAGAACCCACTCGCCCAGTGTAGCGAATAATATGAGCAGGCTGAAGCCTGTGAGAACTGCTATGTTGAAAACCCTCATCCTTGCAGCCTTACTAAGCCCGCTCGTCAGCCCAAGGAAAATCGGTATATTTCCTAGTGGATCCATCACTATTAGGAGCGAGATGAGGGACTTCAGAAGCCCCATTATCAGGATTTCACTCATAAAGAAAACCTGGTGAAGCTTGTTTATAGGCGTGGTTGAGCCGACTACTTCTTACCTCGGCCTTTAAGCTTACTCTATCAGTGAGGCGGCTTTAAGCCTGTTTATCAGGTCTATTAAGGGCTCCCTAACTTCCTCAATACTTGTCTCGCTCAGATTCGAGAACTCTGTCACAACTTCATCAATCGTTTTCCCATCACAAATACTCCAGACGTATGCTACAATCTCATCAACCCTGTAGGCCTCATTCGCTTCATTAACTAGTACTAGGTTTCCTTCCTCGTCCCTGAACAGCTCGCCCTTACGCTTAAGCTTAACCTCCTCCATGACAAAATGTATTCGAGTGGGTCCGATATAAGTATTTCAGAAAAAGAAATTTCACGGTTATAGCACTAATTCCCGTGAAATATTCACCGTATGCTCATCTTCTCTAAAAATTCCCTTAATAAGCTAGCCACCTCACTCTCAAGCATCCCGAGAAGCTGATCCGGCCTCCAGCCCACGGTCGCTCAGTTCTCTGATGAGAACATATCCCAAATATCTGCTGGCGAAGCCTAGACCTTTTCACAAACCGGATGGTGAGTAGAAACAATTTATGAGACACTTCTCAGCCATTCCAAGTAGCTGTAGCGAGCTCACCCATCTGCTTCCTGCATTTCCCAATTCATCCCCCTCCGTGATGTCGTGCCACGAGCCATCTTCAAGGATCAGCTTCTCAATGAATTGCGCTAGACCTTGGCTATAGAGCTTAAAAAGGAGTTCTCCTCGAGTTTTAGAGTATCTTTCCGTCCCACCCTTCTCCATAGCCTAGCGAAGCTGGCCGATGCCGAATGCTATGAGGCCGCGGATATTCTGCTGACCCATTTCAGGGATGTTAGGGTCCCAAGTCTGGGAATAGTACCGCTTCATCGAGGATCGAGGTCGCCCACCTCGACTTCCACCCTGAGCCTACATAGAGCGCGGAAATGGGCTTGTGGGGGAAGCAAATCCTTCTAGAGGCGATGAGATATATCCTCCAAGTTCTGGAGAAATGTTGTGAATAAGTTCATCAAGCTGTGCAAGGATTTGGGCGACCTTAGACCAGAGATTATCCAGTCCCTCCCAATAAGAGACCTCAAAGATGAGAGCTTTTTCAGAATACCTCGAGATGTAATTCACCAGCTATCCATGAAGCATTTCATCCAAAGGTTCTCCTGAATAATCCCTCCAGTAGATTACGAAATCCCTCATATTATCTATGACCCTCATTCGCTGCATCCTCACATTAATCCAGTACTTTTAGCCAGGGGGCGTGCGGCGGTAGCCCTCCTTCTGTGTTGAGGCGGGATTCGTCTAATCGGCTTGGAGGAGCCTCGCCGGGAGGCATGCTCACAGGCCCCCCCACCCTTTCCCCGCGCGGGACGCCCGTTTCACCCGATCCCACGCCCTCGCTCATCGGCTTCACTGTGCCGAGTCATCCTCATCCGGGCGTGGGGGGTCTCGTTTCTGCGGCGTTGCCCGGGGTCTCCCCCGGTGCCTCGCGGCACCGCGCGCCTCCCGGAACGGGGGAGGAACTTCCTCGGGAGCTCCCCGTGGCCCGCCCCGCCGCTCGCCCCCTATTGAGACACATTACCGGCTCTCTTATTTCAGGTTTCCTTCCTAGGTTCTAGGTTAGGTCTCCGCACTCGCATAGAGCGTCGTTTATCAGGTTGTATAGGTCTTGCATGCCCTGCCCAGTCTTTGCCGAGGTTTTCACAATTCTCATGGCCTTCGAGTACTCCCTTACTAGGTTCATGAATTTTGCTGAGAGTTCTGCGGCGAGCCCATGCTCTTCTAACGCTATCCTCTCCACGAGCTTAGACTCGTCTAGCAGCATCCTCTCGAGCTCGATGGTGTTGAGCAGGTCCGCCTTGTTTATCACGGAGACAACTGGGATCCTAAGCCTAAGCCTCGTTATAATGGACATCGAGATTCCGACCGCAAAGCCCGAGAGGCTCGAGGCGAGAAACGGGTCGAGTATGTAGACGGCGACGGCTCTCGATCCCTCGGATAACCTTTCGACTATCCTAGGCCCCATCTCCCTGAAGAGGAAAAGCTCCATCTGTCCTGGTGTATCGATGAGCCTGAATCCGGTACCATTAATAGATCGTATTCTCACAACAACATCATTCAGCCTCTCCTCGATTATTTCTGCTGCCTTAATCATCGCACCATTCGGCCCGAGGCCAGTATCCCTCATCAAGTCATCAACCCTCACAAGAGACCTGATATCATAGCTAGGCTTATATGGGAGCTTTAGAACGCCGGGATCCAAGTTGACATATATGGGTCTCTCGCCGAGCTCCTTCTCAAGCCACCTGCCAAATGAAGCAACCATCGAGGTCTTACCACACCCAGCCGGCCCGATCATCACAACATTTATCCAAGCATCCATCCAAGACAAAATCTACACAACCCGAAATTTAAATAATGATGAAGGGAACCCTCAAAACAGAACTCACCATCATCTCGGAAAGATAATATAATCGTCCTAGTTAATGTTCCTTGAATGATGTATGCGGCCGTATCTGACCGCGGTGGATGATGATGACGTGCTTAGCTGATTTATCCGTGAGAAGCTTTTACTTCATTATTCTTATTCTTCTCCGGTCTATCGTCAGGATAGCCATTGTTATGGCTATAGCTCCGAAAATTATCATCCTGACGTTGAGGTCTATTGCGAGCATGCTAAGCCCCGAGTCAAGCCACCTGATTATCAAAACCCCGAGCAGAGTTCTATGGACCCCACCCACGCCTCCGGTTAGCGCGGTTCCCCCAACCACGACGCTCGCGAACAATGGTATCATGTCAAGAACTCCTACCTGCATATGTGCGCCCTGAATCTGCGATGCATAGAGTATTCCGGCTATGCTGGCGAGCAGGGAGCAGATCATGAAGACCAGAGTTCTCACCATCTTAACATTTACCCCGGCCAGCCGCGCTCCAACGATATTGCTGCCCACCGCGTAAATCATTCTGCCGAAGGGCGTCATAAATGTCATGAAGATGCATATTACCCAGACTACTATAGCCCAGTAGAATATTGAAGGTAGTCCGAGTATCATGGTCGTGGAAACGGCCCTGAAAGCGGGATCGGTGATCATCCTCGTATATCCCCCGGAGATTACCTGCGCCAGTCCCTCAGCCACCATCGATGTCGCAAGTGTCGCCATGAATGATGGTATATTGAATCTGGCTAGCAGGATGCCGTTAATGAATCCGAAGATGAGCCCGACCACGATTGCCACGATTATCGAGGAGAATCCCATTGAAGGATAGAGTACGGCGAATATCATCGCCGAAAGCTTTAGGACACTGGGTACCGAGAAATCGAATGATCCCATTAGTATCACGAGCGTTAAGCCACATGCAGCGATAAGGAACCAAGACATCCCATAGACTAACGTTATAACGCTATCCCAGCTTGTCAGGAAGTAGGGGTTCGCCATCCTAAGAGCGATTACTAGTGCGATGAAGCCCATGATAGGTATTATCGTGTTAATATTCCTCTGAAGCCATTCTCGGGAAAGCCAAGCTTGAGCCATTTTTAACCCCTCCTCACGCTATCAAGGCCCCCTTAAGAGCTCTGGATGCGGCGATCACAGCTCCCAGCAGTAGTGTTCCAACATACAGTTTGAGATGGTTTGGATCCACTCCTGGCAGGAGAAATAGCCCGTTGAATATGAGAACGTAAACCAGTGCCCCGAGTAGTGTTCTATGCGGTCCTCCCATGCCACCCGCGAGAGGAGTTCCTCCGAGAACTATAGCCGCGAGCCCCCTTACAAGCTCACTGGGGTCAAAGTCCACCCTCGTTTGGCATCCGAGGTGGACGAAGATGGCTATTGAGCCAAGCCCTGTCAGCAATCCGCTGAGCGTGAAGGCTAGTATCTTGTATTTTTCCACATTTATTCCAGCGAGCTTCGCTCCCTCCTCATTTGACCCTATTGCGCAGAAGTACGTGCCCAGCTTCGTGAAGAACATTATGAATAGGGCGAGTACTATTACGGGGAGAGCTAGCAGGAAGGGCGATGGAATATATGGTATCGGCGACTCTCGCAGGAAGTTATATGCTGGGACAATTAATGTGAGAACCCCAGAGATATTCCTAACGTAGGTTGTTAAAAAGGCGAGCACCGCGGTCACAGCGATCGTTAATATAAATGATGGCACCTTAGCCTTTACATGGACTACGCCATTGAAGAGCCCTACTAGTAGGCCGAAAATCGGATATATCGCTATTGATGCCAGCCCTAGATAGGGATACAGCAGCCAGACGAGAGCTCCGCCAAACATCCATATACCCATGTATGATACATCTATGGAGCCAAGCAGTATTACGAAGGTCGGCCCTACAGCTAGCATCGAAGTAACGGCAAAGTTCTTCAGTATAGCCACCAAGTTGCTTGTTGACAGGAATTTGTCGGGCACTAGCGCCGAGAATATTACGACTAGCGCAACTATCGCCCATACAGCTGGATTAACCTTAACAAGCCTCCATATTGATGCCGCGATTACCGAGCCAATCTTTAATCGCTCCACTTCGCTTTTCATAGTCCCATTAACCTCCTGAACTCCTCATTAGTATAGGTTGCCTGTATAACTCCACCCCTTATAGAGATTATCTTGTCGCATAAGATGGCATACTCCTTAGGATCATCGCTCACGAGGATCATCGCTATGCCGTTCTTCTTCATCTCGAGTAGGACTTCGTATATCTCCTCTCTTGCCCCAACATCTATGCCTATTGTCGGATCCTCAAGTACGAGTATCTTTGGGCTCTTCTCAAGCCACTTACCAACCGATACCTTCTGCTTATTTCCACCGCTCAGTGAATAGCATTCAGTCTCCACATTCGGTGCCCTTATCCTGAGCTTCTTCATTATCTTCTCAGCCAGCGATCTCTCAGCATTGAAGCTTATCACTGATATAATTTTCAGCGGCCTCTTTGTGACTTTATCAAAATTCACTATCGACACATTCTTCCTTATAGGCCAGAAAAGGAAGAGCTCTTTCCCCGTCTCGCCTGAGAAATACCCTATGCCCAGCTTAACCCTCGCATATGGCTCGCTCTTCAGCTTAACTTTCCTGCTATCTACGAGGATCTCACCAGCATCGGCGGCTATCTCTCCATATAACGCCTTGGCTATCTCGCTTTTACCACATCCAGCCGGCCCAAATAGCCCTATGCATTCCCCTTCATGGAGATCAAAAGAAATATTCTCAAAGTAGCCCTTCTTCGTCAGGTTTCGCACAGATAAGACTACGCGCCTCCCTTCCACAGCACCCGCGCTATATACATATCTCGCCCATAAGTCGTAGTAGGATTCCCTTCCAACAATCTCCCTGAAGATTTGATCTTCAGTAACTTTCTCTGATGAAAGATCATGATGAGCAACCACTCGCCCATCCCTCAACACATAGATGCGATCACTGAACTTCATCACCTCTGGGATTATATGAGAGACGAAGATGAATGAGTTTGATTTCTTCAGGTTGAGGAGGTAGTTGAATAGCTCGTCCCTTTCTTCAATCGAGAGAGGCGCTGTCGGCTCGTCAAGGATTATGACAGGTATTATCTCAGCCTCACCATCCATCCCAACCATCAACCTTACGCTTAATATTGCTCGAGCTATCTCAACCATTTTCTGAGTTGATGGTGGGAGCTCATACATGCTGCTTGCTAGATCGCATTTTAGCCCAAGCTCCTCGAAAACGGATTTTGCTAAGCCAATGATCTTCCCGAGCTGCAACCTCCCAAGCCTCGTAAACTTCTCCTCGAGGCCAAGGAATAGGAACTGATAGACCTTCAGATGCGGTATGACCCCCCTTTCCTGATATACTATCGAGATTCCTCTACTAAGAGCATCCAAGGGATCCCTCGGGAATGGGACTTTTCTGCCCATTTGATACATTTCTCCACTGTCCGGCTGGTATACCCCAACTAAGATCTTCATCAACGTGGATTTTCCGGCCCCATTCTCGCCGACAACACTCACTATCTCATTTCTTCGAACCATTATGCTAACATTATCAAGCGCTCTAACAACTCTATCGAAGGTCTTAGAAACATCCCTGACCTCAAGAATAGGGTCTAAGGTACCCATTATGCTCGCATTCACCTAGAATATAAAAAGAAATGAGAATTAAAAAATATTTAGTGTATTTACTGTCTGTATCCTCATAGAAATTGTTAATCCCCAATCTTGCCCCAGAGTGGTTCCAGCTTTAGTCCCTCGGCTTCAGCAGCTTTAATCTTCGCCTCGTTGTCGTTCCAAGTGTCCCAGTTAAGGTCAAGGAAATATTTCATCGTTAATGCGAACTGTTTCCTGAAGGACTCGAGGTTCTCTCCCTTCGTCCTGTCATCAGTAACCTTCATCCTGCTCATTAGTGGCACATAATAGAAGTCATTTGCTGTTAAGTAGTTCTTCGCATGCCTGTCATATGTTAGGTTAAGCTCCTTGCACTTGCCAACAGACAGCGTCCTGAAGTCATATGGGTATGTCTTGGACGGATATACTTCGCTGATCTTCAGGAAGTCTAGGAGCTTTGCTGCATCAACAGCGATGAAGTTCGGGTGCCACCATAGGCCCGAGGCCTTAATAAGCTCCTCGTTCTCCTCCTTGATGCCTGGTGTCGATAGATTTAGAACTGTTGTGACCCATGGTGATTGCACCATCTCATCTCTCAGTGGATAGGAGGCCCCGGTGACCGCATCATATGTATCAGCAACACGCTTTCCGCCGAAGTACTGGAACTCGGTCAGCGATGTAACGAACCAAGCCCCTTTGATCACCTCCTCGACACAGGCGACGATAGCGTCCCTAGCGGCTGCGAAGGGTCCTATGTCGATCCCTCGCTCCTTGAACACCGAGACCGTGCCCATGGCCTGGTCGTCGTTGTGACCCCAGACGGCATCATAATCTGTTCTAACGGCCAGTGCATCCTCTCCAGCCTTCCTACCTCCTGGATAAGCCCACTCACCCCAATAGTGCCCGAGTAGCAGTATGAATGGATACCTTCTCCAAGCAATTGAGATACCCTGATTAATGAGTGCTGTTGAGTCTGGGGCGATTGTCTTCGAGGACTGCACATGCAAGACCTTGCTCTTGCCATACTTCCTCATTTTCTCGAAGAGCAGTGTCATGCAGTGGAAACTCATCTCATCAGACATTGTACTGAATTCTAGGAACCAGTACGGGCCCTTGTCGCCGGGCAATAACGCTGGATCCCTGCACCATGCAGTTGCAGCGAACACCTTGTTATCCTCACAGAGCCTGACTATCTCCTGCATAGCAGCGAGAGCTGGAGCCCAGTAAACAACACCCTTAGCTCCAGCCGCGATCAGGGAATCCGTGGCCTCCACGGCCTTCAGAGCCTCAGCGCCAATTTCAATTCCCTTAAAGTCTAGCCCAAGCTGCTTGCATGCCTGATCGGCGCCCTGATAATCATATTTCGGCGCCTCCTGAGCTAGGGTCCAGGTGACATATCCTACGAGGAACTTCTCGCCCGGCTTGCCAGTGGCATATCTCTGAGCCAGCTCCCTCCTCATCTCCGCGAGACCGGTGACCGGAGGAGCTCCCGTCACTGTAGTGGTAACGGTCTCCCTTACAGTTGTAGTTGCAGTGACCGTCCGCTCTGCGGCCGCCACCGTGGTAGTGACAGTTGTTGGCACAGTCCTTGTTACTGTTGAAGTTACAGTCTCAGCAGGGGCCGCTGGCTTCGCGAAATAGCCGACAATTCCTCCTACCACGAGACCCGCAACTGCAGCTCCAGCCACCTTAGCGGCAGTTCCAACGGCCCTCCTACGCGTCATCCTAGCCTTTAGCACATCTAACCCCTCAAAATTCTTCTTCTCTGACATACCTATTTCTCACGTATAGTGTGGGATCAGCCAAGAATTAAAGTTTTCTAATGCATAGTGTCATGCCAGCGTTATTTAACACGTCTATAAGAGCTGTGAGTTTTTATAAACTTTAAAAGTTTAAAAATTAAAAACTAGTAACTTTCGGTATCAGTTACCAACATGGGCCCTTTCAGCTGATATAGAAGAAGGGGGATACACATTTAGGGTGGCTTCCTTAGTATTTTGTGGATGACTGTGAATGTCTGAAAGAAGTTACATAATTCGCGATCCATTCCTGTTGCATCGTGAGGGTGTTCTTAGATCTCGAGGTGAGAAGGCTAGGGAGGGGAATATTGAGGTGGCTAAAACTATGGCCGAGTTCTTGAGGAGCTCCTTGGGGCCGATGGGTATGAGCAAGCTTATGATAAACAAGTTCGGCGATACCGCTGTTACAAGAGACGGCGCAGTTATACTCGACATGATGGATATATATCACCCAATTGCCAAGTTTTTAAAAGAGGCTGCCAAGAGCGTTGAAAGCACCGTCGGAGACGGTACGAAAACGACGATAATATTAGTTGGGGAGCTTGTAAAGCGGGCTGAAAGATTATTGCAGAGCAGGATCCAGCCGGGGGTTATAGTTAGTGGATACAAGAAAGCGTGTGAAATAGCCTTGGGACATTTGAAAAGGCTTTCCAAACCATTTAGCATAAATGATCCAGAGTTGATGAGGAGGATTATAAAGAATATGATTGGTACGAGGGGGATTGAAGGTGCCATTGATCATCTCACTAACCTCATTATCAAGGCCATAAATGTCGTGATCGAGTTCAGGAATGGTAAGGCTATCATAGATAGGGGCCTAGTTCATATAATTAAGAAGCCTGGGAAAGATATCTTGGAGAGTGAGCTCATCAAGGGGGTTGTCATTGATAAGAGGCTAGCGCATCCGATGATGCCTAAAAAGGTTGTCAACGCGAGGATTGCTGTGCTGGATATGGCCTTGAAGGTTGATCCATTCAAGCATCTCCAACCATATAAGAGGGAGATACATATTAGCGGGAATGAATTGGTTAAGAGATTCATTGATGAGGAGGATGAGATTGAGAAGGATTTTGTTAGGCTGATAGTCTCCACTGGGGCAAATGTCGTCGTTTGTAGGAAACGCATCGGGAGGGTTGCGAAGCATGAGTTTGCGAAGGCCGGGGTTATGGCTGTTGAGAGGCTTCTTAAGGATGAGCGGATAGAGCCTGTCGTAAGGGCTACAGGCGCAATGAGGGTTGCAAATCTTCAAGATCTCAGGGAGGGGGATTTAGGACATGCAGACTTGGTAGAGGAGCGGAAGTTTGGGAAAGATCGCATGGTGGTTATTGAGGGGGGCAAGGCTTCCAAAGTGGCCACGATACTTTTGAGGGGCGACCCGCACCAGGCAGATGAGGCGGAGCGCGCAATAAAAGATGCTGTGGCCATGATCTCCAACCTTGTTAATGAGCCAGCATATGTCCCCGGTGGAGGAGCTGTTGAGGAGGCTCTTTCAATAGCCGTTAGGAATGAGTCGCTCAAATATCCGGGAAAAGAGCAGATCGCGATGCAGGCGTTCGCCAATTCCCTAGAAGTTATACCAATTCTGCTGGCCCGTAATTCCGGGCTCGATCCAACAGATATAATAACGGAACTGAGGGCAAAGCATGTCGGGGGTATGTACGAGTATGGGATAGACGTTTTCTCCAAGGATATTGTGAATGTTATTGAAGCCGGCTTAATAGAACCCCTAGTGGTCAAAGAACAGGTCTTGAAAACCTGCACTGAGGTGGCCTCCACAATAATCAGGATAGATGATGTGATTGATAGAAGATATGCCAAAAGACATCGCGGGGAGATGCCCTAAGCTTACTAAGGGATTAAATTCCGCGCATGCGCAACATTTATCTCTCATCACGACATCTAAAATCCCTACGGTGGAATATTATGTCGTCCCAGTATTTTATCGGGGTCGATATAGGGACTACAGGAACAAAGGCGACGATAACCGATGAAAAAGGGAGACAGCTTGCAATAGCCTATGAGGAGTCCAAGCTCTATTATCCAAGAGTTGGCTGGGTTGAGCAGAAACCTGAGGACTTCTACTCCTCGGTCGTGAATACTGTGAGGGAGATATTGAAGAAGTCGCAGGTGAATCCAAAGGATGTTGCCTCCATAGCCTTTAGCGGTCAAATGGCTGGTATACTTGGCATAGATAAAAACTGGAGCCCCGTAATTCCATATGACTCATGGCTCGATATAAGATGTAAAAAGTATATTGACATGCTCATGGAAAAGTATGCTGATCTATTGATAGAGATTACCGGTGCTCCACCTACAGTCGACCATCTACCAAAGATGATGTGGTGGAAGAATGAGAGACCCGAAATATTCGAGAAGATCTATAAGTTTACTGTGCCGGCGGTGTATGTTGCGGGCAGGCTTGCTGGGCTCAAGGGAGATGACGCCTTCTACGATTATACTTATGTCACCTTCACAGGCTTATTTGATATCAAGCGAATGGAATGGTCTGAGGAACTCAGTAAAACATTTGATCTTCCACTCGATAAGCTTCCGAGAGTAGTGAAACCTTGGGACATTGTTGGAGAACTGACATCGGAGGAGGCGGAGAGGCTGGGTCTCGTCAAAGGCATACCTGTAGTTGCTGGGGCGGGTGACGCCATGGCATGCTCCCTCGGAGCGGGACTTACGGAGCCTGGAATATGCCTCGACATAGCTGGAACAGCATCGGCATTTTACGTGTCAGTTAACACGATAGTACCCGACATGAGGTATAAGACCTTGCTCCATCTAAAGTCCGTTGTCCCAGAGTTATGGAATATAGGTGCATACATTAATGGCGGAGGTCTCTGCCTTAGATGGTTTAGAGATGAAATCGCAAAAGATATCAAAGTTGAGGCTGAGAAAAGAGGCATAGACCCGTATAAACTGCTAGATGAGATGGCCTCAAAGGTCCCCGAGGGATCAGAAGGTCTATTCTTCATACCGCATCTCGGAGGAAGGGCCTACCCGTATAACCCAAAGTTACGTGGCCTGTGGATGGGATATACTTGGAAACATACTATGGCACATTTCTACAGGTCGATTCTCGAAGGGATAGCCTACGAATATTACCACTATCTGAGTATATTGAGAGAACTCTTGAAAGGCGTGAAGATCACGGAGGTTAGGGGTATAGGTGGCGGGAGCAAAAGCCCGATCTGGAGCCAGATTAAAGCCGATATACTTGGAGTACCATATGTGCTGCTGAACCAAGAGGAGTTCGCTGCATTGGCCCTCGCGGTCATTGGTGGATACGCAGTTAAGGCCTTTAAGGACTATAAGAAGACAATAAACGAATGGGTGAGGCCCGTTAAGAGAATAGAGCCGAGAATGAGCATTCATGAGAAGTATCTACAATACGCGGAGTTCTATGAAAAGCTGATCACAAAATCGGATATTCTCTTCGAAGGGCATGAGCGACTGGTTGAGGAATAGTTTTTCATCATAGCAATACTGGAGCTACCAAAAATAGTTATTGTTTTGCGGGGCCTTAATAATGTATCTCTAAGCTTATGACTTTGGATATAGGAGGAATATTTATCACTTAGGAGATTGGCGATTATTTTGCGGTGAAAAATTATGACGCTCGCGAGCACTCAGAGGTGGAAAGGGATCGCGGGGAGGCTTCTGAGGATAAACCTCTCGACTAGGAAGATTGCGACCGAGGATATCCCCTTTCCTTGGATTCAGAAGTACTTGGGTGGCAGGGGGCTTGCGGCGAGATATTATTACGAGGAAATTGACCCGGGTGTTGATCCATTGTCCCCGGAGAATAAGCTGATATTCATGAACGGGATAATGACGGGCGTCCCGGCTTTCGGCTCGACGAAATCATACATTGTCGCAAAGTCTCCTCTTACTGGACACTATTCGGTGACGAATGCCGGTGGATATTTTGGCGCTCACTTAAAATGGGCTGGATATGATGGCATAATTATCGAGGGCAGGGCTAACAGCCCCGTGTACATCTCGATAATGGATGGAAATGTCGAGATAAGAGATGCGAGTAGCTTTTGGGGAATGAAGACTGCTGAGGCTCAGGATGCGATTAGAGAGGAAGTTGGTGATAGGCGGGCCTCCGTAGCCTGTATCGGCCCGGCTGGTGAGAAGCTCTCGAGAATCGCGTCGGTCATGGTTGATCATTCGAGCCGCAGGGGAGGGGCTTTTGGGAGGGGTGGATTCGGCGCCATCATGGGTTCAAAGAACCTAAAGGGGATCGCTGTCCTCGGGACAAAGGGTGTGGAGCTCGCGGATCCGGATGGTTTGCGAAGCTACCTGAAGGAGCATATTAAGGAGCTTAAGGAGACTACTGGAAACCACACTAAATATGGGACGCTCCAGTATGTTGGACCGCTCTATGAGCTCGGAGCATATCCGCTCATGAACTTTACTAGGACGAGGGTCGACGATGAATCTCTAATGAGGAACCTCTATGCAGAGGTTATGAGAAGCCGCTATCTCGCTAAGGATGTCGCATGTGTGAACTGTCCGGTTGCCTGTGGGAAGTTCCTAGAGGCAAGGGAGGGGCCTTGGAGCGGTGCAAGGTGCAAAGTGGAGTATGAGACGCTTTGGTCACTTGGTCCTCATTGCGGAGTATTTGATTACAACGTCATAATAGCTGCCCACCAGCTGGTTGACGAGTATGGCTTTGACGGGATATCGGCTGGTTATACTGTTGGATTCGCAATGGAGCTGTATGAACGCGGCATAATAGATAAGGGGTTCACGGGGGGCATTAATTTGAGATTCGGGGATGGCGAGGCCGAGATCCAGCTGCTTGAGCTCATGGGTGAGAGGAGAGGTGTTGGGGAGATCTTTGCAGATGGCTCTGTCGCCGCAGCCGAGAGAATTGGAAAGGACTCAATAAAGTATGTTATGCATGTGAAGAGGCAGGAGTTCGCTGCCTATGAGCCGAGAGCATTCTATGGTATCGGGCTGGCCTATGCTACCTCATCAAGGGGTGCCTGCCATAATGTTGGCGGCTGGACCATTAGAGACGAGCTCCTCAAGCCGAAGATCGATAGGTTTGCCATTAGGGGTAAGGGTCTGCTCGTTAAGACGCTTCAAGATGTAAGAGCATACATAGACTCGATCGCGCTATGTACGATACCAAGGCGGTCGTTAAACCTTACAGATGACCCAAGCCCTGAGGTCGTAAACTATATCACGGGCGCTGGGCTTACCGGGAGGGATCTCGTGATCGCTGGTGAGAGAATTTACACGATTGAAAGGATACTCCTGAATCGTGAAGGCGTAACTAGGAAAGATGACATGCTGCCGCCGAGGATAATGTATGAGCCGGTGCCAGACGGGCCCGCTAAGGGGCACAGGATCTCGCCCGCGATGCTCAACTTCATGCTCGATGAATATTATGAGGCAAGGGGCTGGGACTCGAATGGTATTGTGAAGGAAGAGACTAAGAGGAGGCTCGAGATAATCTAGCGTGAGGTGGATGAGATGAGCTCCGAATCCTTCTCGAAGGTGATCAACCTAGATCTAAAGAATTTTACGATGACCCCGGCTACCCGCAAGAGGGAGGTTAGGCTCAGCGAGCTGAAAGACTACTTCAGCGATCCTGCCGCCGCTAACAAAATACTCTCATCCGGCAGGGATCCGGTAGTCTACGAATACTATGAGTATGTTGTCGATGAGTCCGCCGGCCATCTAAGTCTTGGGTTGACAATAATTTACCCAGGGAAAGTTGGGAAGGAGTATTTCATGACTAGGGGGCACTTCCATCTAAAGCCTGCCGCTGAATTCTATTATGGAATTCGCGGTAGGGGGATGCTCTTGATACAGAGTGAGGATGGCAGGGCGGAGTATGTCGAGCTAAGACCTGGTGTCATCGGCTATGTTCCACCGGGCTGGGGTCATAGGACGATAAACACGGGCAGGGGCAAGTTCGTATTCTTCTTCGCGTATCCGTCAGACGCAGGTCATGACTATGGGATAGTGAAAGAAAAGGGATTCGCGAAGATAGTCATCGAGGAAAAGGGTAAGCCGAAGGTTGTGGATAACCCGAAATATGTCAGCTCGACGATCTAGACCTGCTCATTTTCCCTAAAAATCCAGCCCCGATTTTTATTCCTAGGGCTTTATCAAAACCCTAAGACCCTCGCCTCTTAGCACTGTTGAGAATGCTTCTAGCCCTTCTTTCAGCCCAAATATGTGTGTTATCAGGGATTTGACGTCGATCACTCCGGCCGCGACAAGCTCTAGGGTTTTCCTAAACTCGTATGGCGTCTGCATTGATGTCCCGAGGACGGTTATCTGCTTATAGTGTATGATGTTCGTGTTTATCGGGACTTCCTCTTTCCCGGCTGGTAATCCTGCAAAGAAGTTTATCCTCCCGCCCCTCGAGACTATTCTCAGAGCATCCTTTTGTGCGGCCCCAACGCCAACAGCTACTATGACTGCGTCAGCTCCCCTGCCTCCGGTTATTTCCATCACCCTTTTTTCAAGATCCTCCTTGGCCGAGTTTATTACATAGTCTGCCCCGAGCTTTACCGCAGCCTCAAGCCTTCTCTCATCGATCTCGCTCATGATGATCTTCGCTGCTCCAAATGCCTTCGCGAGCTTCAGGTGCATGAGGCCTATAGGGCCTGCGCCTATTATCGCGACTATATCGCCCGGCCCTATCATGAGCTTTCTCTGGCCTCGGAAGCAGGCTGCAAGGGGCTCAACTAGTGAGGCCTCCTCATAGCTAAGGTGGCCCGGTATCTCGAGCACGCCTCCAACCTCGAATGCCTGGCCAGGAATGATCACGTACTCGGCAAATGACCCATCAATATCAATGCCTATCGCGTACCTATTTGGGCATAGGACATGCTCCCCTTTTAAGCAGTATTCGCATTTGCCGCAGAAGATGTTCGGATTAACGACAACCCGCTTGCCAACATATTCTTGATACTTCTCGCTCGCCTCGACGATCTCTCCAGCAAACTCATGGCCCAAGGTTATGGGGACCTTTGTCCTAGCACCTGTTGTATAAGCCTTTATGTCCGTCGCGCAGATTCCGGTAGCTCTAACCCTGAGTATGGCTCCATCACCCTCGAGCTTCGGAACATCAACATCCTCAAGCCTAAGATCCTCCTTGCCATAAAGCCTCAACGCCAGCATGCCGGCCTGCTCTCCTTACAAAGGACGTGCTTTAAAAGAATTTCGAGAACACAGAAATATCTTCAAAACCGCGCTCATAGGCCTCGAGGACACTTTCGCCTGGATAGTAAGCGCCCCCTCACGGACCCCTCGGGCGATTGGGAGTGGCGGGCTGAGGGCGTCCGGCGCAAAGGCCTCCGCCCTTACACCCCCACCCCATCAACCCCCTCTTCTAGGGGAGCCCTCGTCGAGGGCCGAGGCCCGTCGCCGGGCCCCATGGCCCTCGATTGGCCGCCTGGTCTCGGGAGCGGCTTCGGGCTTAGATGCTTTCAGCCCTTATCCGCTGGGGCGCGGGTGCCCGGCGTCCCCCTGTAGGAGGACCGGTACCCCGTTGGCCCCGGCGCTCCGTTCCTCTCGTACTAGGAGCACCTTCCCCTCAGGCGGCCACCGCCCCCGGCAGGTAGAATCCGACCTGCCTCACGGCGGTCTAAACCCAGCTCACGTTCCCCTTTAATCGCCGAACAGGCGCACCCTTGGCCGCTGCTGCACGGCCAGGGTGGGAAGAGCCGACATCGAGGTACCAAGCCGCGGGGTCGATGGGGACTCTCGCCCGCGACGAGCCTGTTATCCCTGGGGTAACTTTTCTGTCACCACCGCCCCCCACCGGTGGGAGGCGATGGATCGCTAGGCCCGGGTTTCCCCCCTGCGCCCCTTACGTTCAAGGGCGCAGTCAGGCCGGCTTTTGCCCTTGCACTCTACGGCGGGTTTCTGTCCCGCCTGAGCCGACCTTTGGGCCCCCTCGATACCTTTTCGAGGGGGTGCCGCCCCAGCCGAACTGCCCACCTGCCGTTGTCCCAGGGCACAGGCCCTGGTTAGCGGCGCAGCCGGAGGTGGCCGGTGTTACATCGGCGCCTCCCCCAGCCCCCGGAGAGGCTGGGATCGACGGCTCCCGGCTACGCTCTGCACCCCCAGCCGCACCGCAGCGACAGGCTGCAGTAAAGCTCCACAGGGACTTCTCTCCCCGCCGGGGGCCCCTGGACTGTGCATCCAGGTTACGTGGGTTCACGGGGTTCCGGGCGGGGACAGCGGGGCCCTCGTTGATCCATTCATGCACGTCGGAACTTACCCGACAAGGCATTTGGCTACCTTAAGAGAGTCAGAGTTACTCCCGGCGTTTAGGGGCCCTTATCCCGGTTGGACCCGGGGTTCAGGGACCCCCACTGGCCAGGATTGAGGAGCCGTTCACAACCTTTCGGTCTCGCGGCTCCCTATGTTTTTATTAAACAGTCGGGACCCCCTTGTCACTGCGACCTGCGATCCCAGGCTCGCGGCCCAAGATCGCAGGCACCCCTTCTACCGAGGGTACGGGGCTAATTTGCCGAGTTCCCTCGCCCGGAGTACCCCCAGACGCCTTAGGCTCCTCACCTAGGGGCACCAGTGTCGGTTCTTGGTACGGTCACGGGGGCTCGTTCCCGCCTCCCTTTTCACCGGCCCCAGGGCTCAGCCGAAGCCCCCATACGGGGGCCCCATCCCGCTTTCACCCGGTTCTCGCCATTACGGCACTCCCCGGGCTTATACGGTTGGACCGGGCTACGGCCCGGCTCGGCCTACCCCGAGGCGTCAGGAGGCGGGCTTGCGTTGCCGCACCTACCCCCGTGGCACCGGAATCTTAACCGGTTTCCCTTTCGGCCTACCCGGTTAAGGTCGGCCTTAGGACCGGCTTACCCCCGGCTGACGACCATTGCCGGGGAACCCTTGCCCCTACGGCGGAGGGGATATGAGGAGGGGGCTGAGGACCAAACTTTCCCAAAAGGCAAATAAATCTACGAGCAACACATTATAAACCCTAAATTGATAGAGTTCCAAGTTCTGAGCATGAGCCAGTAACTCCCTATCCTATAGAGGGTTTACGAAATTGCAAGAGAGATATTTTCAATGGAACTGACCTTTTTGCGCTCCAACCCTTTACCCTGAGATATTGATTCATTAAAGCGTAATCTCATCTGCAACGACGGATTTCAGCACGCCTTTGCAACCATTACTGTATCGAAAAGCGGGGTAACGCATTCTCCTCATCAATTGTCTTCTCGAGAATTTCGAAAATAAGGTATTGCACTACTTATAAATTCACTTGGTCCAAGCCCCCTCTTTCTCACCCCTCTAGCGCTGTTACTACCGCCGGGATCTGCATTAGGGGCCGGTCCACCGGACCTCACGGCCCGGCTTCTACCCAGCCCCTACGCCCCCCTACCGCCACCCGGCATCCGCCGGGTGACCCGGGGTTTCGGCGGCCCGCTTAGACCCGTCAATTTTCGGGGCCTCCCGCCTCGGCGGGTGCGCTGTTACGCGTTCCTTAGAGGATAGCTGCTTCTAAGCTTACCTCCCCGCTGTCTTCGGCGGGAGACGCCCTTCGGTTTGTTCACTTAGCGGGCACTTAGGGGCCTTAACCCCAGGTCCGGGTTGTTCCCCTCTCGGGGCAGGAGCTTACCCCCCGCCCCCCACTCCCGGGGTCTACGGCGCCCAGGGATTCGGAGTTCGAAAGGGAGGCGGGCCCTTTCGAGCCCTTACCCCCCTATCGGTGCTCTACCCCCTGGGCGGCCTCGCCCGGGGCTGTCCTGCGAGACACTTCGGGGGGAACTAGCTATCACCGGGCTTGATTGGTCTTTAGCCCCTACCCCCAGGTCAGGGGACCGAATTGCACGTCAGGACCCCTTACGGGCCTCCACCGGGGTTTCCCCCGGCTTCACCCTGCCCAGGGGTAGATCGCCCGGTTTCTAGCCGCACGGCCGTGACTTCAGGCCCTTATCAGACCCCGCCCCTCGGGGAGCATAATGCTCCCCTGCGGGCTAGTCGGTTTCCCTACGCCTACGGGCCTTGGTAAGCCCTTAGGCTCGCCACGGCCGTGCACTCCCCGGCCCGTGTTTCAAGACGGAGCGGGCGACCCCGGTATCCCCCCTCGACCCCCATGGTGAGGGGTCTTCGGGGGGATTATCCTTGAGGGCCGCCCACGTCTGTTACCGGCCGGTTTCAGGCGCTTTTCACCCCCCTCCCGGGGTACTTTTCACCTTTCGCTCACGCTACTGGTGCGCTATCGGTCTCGGGACGTATTTAGCCTTGGAGGCCGATGACCCCCAACTTCCCGCACCCTATCCGGGGTGCGGTACTCGGGGACCCGGGCATCACCCCTCCCGCCTTCCCCTACGGGGCTATCACCCTCTATGGCGGCCCATTCCAGGGCACTTCGGGTCAGCAGGCTGGGGTGGGCCCCGGGCCCATCACCCCACATCCCCGCAGAGTTGTCCCCTGCGGGTTCGGTTTGGGCTCCTCCCCTTTCCCTCGCCGGTACTCGGGGAATCCCATTTTGGTTTCTTTTCCTCCCCCTACTTGGATGTTTCCGTTCGGGGGGTTCCCGATCCCAGGGGCCTCAGCCCCCGGGATCGAGGGCTGGGAGCAAAGCCCCCAACCCTCAGGAGATCCCATTCGGAGATCCCCGGATCAACGCCCGCCTGCGGCTACCCGGGGCTTTTCGCAGCTTGCCACGTCCTTCCTCGGCGCCCGAGCCGAGGCATCCACCGGCCGGCGTACTCGGGTCCAGGGGCGCTTACTATCCAGTAGGCGGTGTCTCGAGGCCTATGAGCGCGGTCATCGAACTGAGCGTCCTCCCGCATCCGATTTCCAGCGCACCCGCGCTGGAAACCTTCATCGTGCCAACCATTCCTCTAATGTGGCTGCATATAAGTATTTTCAGGGCGGGGGCTGCGCAACCCCTATAATCAGCCGGTCACGGTTTTACGGCGTGATGCCGGGATGAGTAAGCTCGGTGTAAGCTCTAAGGTCCTTAATGAGGTTATGGAGGGCGTTTTAAGGGTCTCTCGAGGACTGTTTGAAGAGGGCTTGGTGAAAAGTACTTTCGGCGTTGTGAGCGCGAGGATACCGGACACGGATTATGTCGTCATTACGCCAAGCGGGTTCAGGAAGGAGAGGGTTGCCAAAAGAAATCTCGTCATCGTAAACTTGGAGGGTGAAGTCGTTAGGGGTAATTTCAGGCCTTCAAGCGAAACGCCTATGCATGTCTATATTCATAAAAGGGTTCCTGAGGCTAGATGTGTTGTCCACACGCACTCGCCCATGGCCACGGTCTTCGCCATTCTGGAGATGGATATACCATGCTTGACGACTGAGCAGGCGCATGCTTTTGAGGGAAGAGTACCAGTTGTTAGAAACTATTCTTATCCTGGGACGACGAAGGTTGAGGAGCTGGAGAGCATAGTTGAGGCTCTTAGGAGGAGTAGGGTCGCATTGCTGAGAAAGCATGGGGTAATAACTTATGGCACGAGCTATGAGGAGGCTTTGGACAATGCCGTGGTCGTTGAGGAGCTCGCTAAGTCGGCGATTTATGCGCTGCTTCTTGGAAAACCGGAGGAGCTTACAGAAGCTGATATAGAGTACATGAGGGAATTTAAGAAAAAAAGGTATGGTCAAAGGCCGGCTCAGCAGCCTTAGCCCATTCTCGCCAATTTTTATTTTATTGAATTTGATTTTTGGATTTGATCTTATGGTGTGTTCGAGGTCTGCGACTTGTAGTTCTCCGCGGTCTCGGAGCCTATCTCGGGCAGCTCTGGGAATTGTTTGCTCATCCGCTGTGCAGCGATCTCAGCCGCCTCCTCTAAGATCTTCCTGGCCTCCCTATCGGCAACAGTTACCGAGGTCATCGCTCCCGTGAAGTTTCCAGCCTCAACCATCAAGCTCTCGAGCATCTCATCAATCACCTCGAGGTTATGCGCAACCTCTGGCACTATTCCCGATAGATCGGTCTGAATCTGCTTAATTATCCTCGTGGCAGGTGCTAGAACGTTCATAACGTCTCCAAAGTCCTTTATCGTCTCCAGCCTCAGGATCACCTTCTCGAGGGATATCTGGCTTCTCAAGATGGTCCTACTCATCCTCCGGAGCTGGGCTATCTCATTCGCGTATATCGTCGCCCTATCCCTATCCAGCTCTTGCTCAGCCGTTACACATGCCTCGAAGAGTTCTCTATCCCTCGCCACCAGCCTCTGATAAGCCCTCTTCAGCTTCTCCGACTGGACTCTAAGCTGGATTATGACATCGTTTATCCTAGGGCTCAGCGTTAGGCTTCTCTGTTGCTGGGGTTGAGGGCTCTCACGTCTAAACAGTTCCCAAAACCTCATTTATGACCACTCAACCGCCCCTCATGCATCACTACCTATTTAGAGATTTGTGGAAAAGCCTTCTAGGATAAGACGCGGAGAATTCCAGAAGAATTCCAAGGATACTATGATAGGGCAACAAAAATGAAAAGAGAAGTACTGGGGATAGATTTCATGAGGGTGGATAGCACCTTAAGACTGTGTAGAGGACAATATTTCCGAGGCAAGCTCATAGCACTCCATTAGACTTTCATGCAGCTTCTTGTAAAGCTGGTAATACTTGTCATATATCCTGACATTCTCGGGATTCGGCTTCACCACATTCTCAACGGAAACCCATTCATATATCGTCTCATACTTTAAATATCCCGTCCCCACGCCAGCTATCAGCGCGTCGCCAAGCGGGGCTCCTGGAGCCGGCTCAACATACCTCAGCTCTTGCCCGGTTACATCGGCCATTATCTGCCTCCAGACCGGGGACTTCGCACCTCCATTCACCAAGATTATCCTCTTAATCGGTATCCCAGCCTCATGGGCAACCTCTATGCTGTGTCTAAGCGCGTATGCAACCGCTTCTAGGAATGCTCTATAAATATGAGCCTTGGTATGAGATAGCCTCAGGCCGAAGAGACAGCTCCGCATGTTCGGACTCCAGAAAGGCGCTCGTTCCCCAACCATCATGTGCGGCGTGAAGATGAGCCCATCAGCCCCCGGCGGGATCTTCTCAGCCATCCTATCTAATAACATGTATGCCGATATGCCCGAGCTTTCCGCAACCAGCTTCTCATGCTGTGATAACATGTCCCTGAACCATCGGACTATCGCGCCGGCCGTCGCTATCCCGGAGTGCGAGTAAACCTTCTGCAAGTCATATGCTACATGTGGAAGGGTTACGATCTTCTTCGACAGCCGGAGCTCATCCTGGATGACCCCATTACACATCGATGTCCCGATCATGGATGTTAAGTCTCCATCATTTAGTGCCGTGACGCTGAGCGCCGACATGGGGGCGTCTATTCCGCCGGCAACCACTTGGGTCCCCTTCTTGAGGCCTGTCGCCTTAGCCCCCTCATCCGTGATCTCGCCAACAACATCCTTCGAGCAGTTTATCTCCTCGGGGAAGAAGTCCCTCGGGATCCCCATCTCCTCCATCAAGTCCTCAGCCCAATCCCTCTTGTAGATATCATATATCCCGCCGATGTTGCCGGCGCTCGAGTGGTCTATGCAGTTAACGCCCGTGAGCTTATAGATTATATAACCATATATCGTCATGAGCTTATGTATCCTTTCCCAGTTCTTCGGCTCATACCTCTTTATCCAAAGGATCTTCGGGAAGCCGTAATATGGGTCGATAACGTTCCCGGTCTTATTAAAGATCTTATCCTCCCCTATCTCCTTCCTAATCCACTCACACTCTTCGATCGCCCTCCTATCCATCCAGATTATTGCAGGACGTATTGGCTTAAACTCCTTGTCAACGGGTACTCCAGCTCCGGAGAATAAGCCGCTTATCGAGATGCCTACTATGTCTGCAGGATCAATCTTAGCCGCGTGAAGAACTCCGCGTATACTCTCAACATAAGCGTTCCACCAGACATCAGGCCATTGCTCCGCCCAGCCCGGATTAGGGATCAGAATGTCTGACTCGACGAAAGATGACGCTAAAATCTTCCCGGAGGCGTCAACGATGACGCTTTTCGTCCCAAAGGTCCCGACGTCGGTCCCGAGAAAGAGGGGCCCGCCCATAGACCATCAAAGAATAAACATTGTCACGCGGCATAAATATAAGCAGTTCTGCCCGCAGGCTTTAAGCGCCGCTCGAGCCTCGCAACCTCCTCATCCACGTAGATCGCCCCCTCCTCGGCGATTGCGCCCACGGCGAGCTCCGGATCCATTGGTGCCCCAATCTTCCTCAACCCGCAGCTGAAACACTTCACGGATCTCGACGCCATAGTCAGCTGGAGGAAGCCGCATCTAGGGCATCTGACAACCTTAAATCTAATGGAGACTTTAGATTTCTTCACTTCATTATGTCGGGGGCCATAGACGTGGTGAACCAGTAAGTATACGTGTAAAAGGGGGTAAATGGGGAAAGGGGTGGGTTAGTATTCCAGTTTTCCAGTTCTTATCAAGTGGTTTACTAGGCGTTCTTGTTTCCTCTTTATGGTGAATCCTATATGTTTGTAGAACCTCATATTACAACTCTGTTTCACGTAAATATAGTATACATCACGTCGGCGAATATATTGTCTTTCGTTCATGTGTATTATTGATCCTCGTTGATGTAGAAAGTTCGGGTCCGTCGTTGCTATCTTAAATCTTCCAAGAAGGGACTGCACATACTTCAAGAGGCGATAATCGCTGTTCACTACATAAATTGACCCATCTTTCAATACGCCCCCTTCCGCGTCGAAGAACCCCCTAAGGAATGCGGCGCTGCACTTATCACAGTGTTCAATGTATTTCCTCAACCTCTCGAGGTCAACCGGCTTTTTCAACAGTTCGTAGAGTGTCTTCGACTTAACCTGGGTGTAATAGTAGTAGCGACCTGTCGATCTCAGGATTTTCGGTTTGTGCGGTGGCCTGTTCAGTACTCTGCCTATCCTTATAGCAAATTCCTCGACAAACTCTTTATCCTTCGCCCTGAGGTGTATTCTGGCTTGCTTGTAGCCTTTGCGGTCGCGCCTTGTAGTACCAACATATCCATCGCCGCAAACCACGCCGATCACATATGCTAAATCCTCGGAAGGCTCCAACAGTTCCAGCGAAGGTATCCTCCTCCCGTTATACGGACTATGTAGTCCTCGCACCCATTGACTTATCTGACCCGTGGACAGCTCAATCCCGTATTCTTGTTTGATTACGTCTCTGATCTTATTGTATGACAGTCCTAGTTGGCGGAGAGCCATAACCCTATCATACAGCTTTATCCTAAGTTCTCTGGGCCGGTATTTTCCGTATTTTCTCCTCTTCCTGCCATCACTTACAATTTTGGCCTCTTCTTTCCTTACTGGGAACACTGCCTCGCCATCGAGATCGAGGGTCATCCCTCACCACCTCTGATTGTTGTAGTACTCCGGCAACTCCTCGAACTCATTGAATTCTTCATAGCCCTCGCTGGAGCCATCGGCGTCCATGACATGTCGCAGAAACCCGTCGAAGTCAAGCTCATTGCTTCGACCCCGTCAACGAAGTCGCCCCATAAGCGCCATCCCTGGGGCCACCTGCGGGGCATGGTGACCCCAAAAAATACAGGCGAGCCCTCAGGGGATGGCCCC
>JAKCEV010000079.1 GCA_023539495.1 Candidatus Wolframiiraptor allenii | reverse complement strand
GAAGAGGTCATTAGGCAACTGTTGAAGATATAGTATCTGGAGATGAGGCTGGGTTGAGGTTCTACGCCGACCTACACCTGCATAGCCGGTTCTCTGGTGGGACATCCCAGAGGATGAACGTGCCTGAGCTCGTGGCCTTCGCGAGGCTCAAGGGGCTAAATATCCTCGGCACAGGCGACGCCCTTCATCCAGCATGGTTAAAGGAGCTTAAGAAGGATCTAGAGCTCGATCCAGACGGCCTCTACAAGCCCAAGACCGGCCAAGACATATACTTTGTACCCCAAGTTGAGGTTGCTACAATCCACCAGTACAAGGGCAAGTCTAGGAGGATTCATCACGTGATCCTCATGCCAAGCCTTGAGGTCGCTGAGCAGCTCTCGGAGATGCTTGGACAATTTGGCGACATATCATCTGATGGAAGGCCTGTCTTGAATATGCACCCAGCGGAGCTCGTCGAGCTCGTTATGAGTCTCGACTCGAGGAACATAATTTTCCCGGCACATGTATGGACCCCTTGGTGGTCGATATTCGGCGCGAGGAGCGGCGTTGACAGAATTGAGGAATGTTACGAGGATCAGGTGAAGCATATCCACGCAATTGAGACCGGGTTGAGTAGTGATCCGCCGATGAACTGGAGGGTTAGCTGGCTCCACCACTACACGATCCTCAGCTTCTCCGACTCTCACAGCCCATATCCATTTAGGCTTGGAAGAGAGGCAGTTGTCTTCGAGCTGGATGCGCCAACATATAGGAGCATCCACGAGGCGATCATCGAGAAGACTAGAAGGAATAGGGTCGAGCTCACGATCGAGGTTCCACCAGCGTATGGGAAATACCACTGGTCGGGTCATAGGAAGTGCGGTATCGGCCCGCTTCCACCGGAGGAGGCTAAGAGGATGGGCTACAAGTGCCCTGTCTGCGGGAAGACCCTGACAAAGGGTGTTGATGATAGGGTTGAGGAGCTCGCAGATAGGCCGCGAGGATATAAGCCCGAGAATGCCCAAGAATTCATCTACCTGCTGCCTCTACAGGAGCTGATAGCGATCGCGATAGGGCTTGAGCCGGAGTCCGAGGCAGCCCTAAACTCCAGGAGGGTCTGGGGAATCTATGAGCAGCTCGTAGACGCATTTGGAAGCGAGTTTACGGTCCTGCTCGAAGCGGGCTTAGATGAGGTTGCGAGGATCTCGGGCGCCGAGGTCGCTAGGGCGATCGCGAGGCTGAGAGAGGGCAAGATAAAGCTGATACCGGGCTACGACGGCGTCTACGGCAGGATAGTTCTGGAGGAGCGGGATACCGAGGAAACGGGCGGTAAACACCTCACAAGGCTTGAAGATTATCTCTAGGAACGGGGTCCGGGGATGAAGCTTATAAGCAGCTGGCGCGCCTCATGAGATCAAACTCTGGAGGGGCTGAGGTATGGCAGGTGGTCGACAAATCTACTTCTAGAGATCTTCCACGCGAGGTCGAGATACTTGATGCGACTTTAAGAGAGGGCCAGCAGTGTAGGGGCGTTAATTTCACGCTAGATGCGAGGATCAGGATTGCTAGAGAGCTGGATGAGCTTGGGGTGCATTTCATCGAGGCCGGATGGCCTGCAGCCAGCCCAAAGGATAAGGAGGTATTTAGGAGGCTCTCCGAGGCCGGGTTAAGGAATGCCAGAGTCGCGGCCTTCACCATGACGAGGAGGAAGGATGTGTCGGTGGACAAGGATCCTAGCCTAAACGAGATACTCGAATGTGGTGTTGACGTAGCGGTCGTCGTTGGCAAGAGTTGGAGCCTTCATGTAAGAGAGGTTCTTAGGACAACGCTGGAGGATAATCTCGACATAGTTTCCGACAGCATCCAGTATCTCAGGGATCATGGCCTAGAGGTGATATTTGATGCCGAGCACTTCTTCGACGGCTATAAGGAGGATCCAGAATACGCGTTAAGCGTCCTTAAGGCGGCTGAGGGGGCTGGTGCGAGGACGCTGGTCCTCGCGGACACGAATGGCGGATGCCTACCACATGAGGTCGCGGAGATAGTCGCTGAGGTGAAGGAGAGGGTTAGGAGGCCGATCGGCATTCACGCGCACAACGACTCTGGCAATGCCGTGGCCAACACGATCATGGCCGTAATATCTGGGGCGACACACGTCCAGACAACGGTGAACGGCATCGGGGAGAGAGCGGGGAACGCGGATCTATGTCAAGTCATACCAAACCTTGAGCTAAAGCTCGGGATCAGGACGATCAAATCTGGGCTTGAGGGCCTTAAGAAGCTCACGGGCATCTCGAACATGGTCTACGAACTCTCCGGGCTGCCGAGAAACAGGTATCAGCCATATGTCGGCGAATACGCCTTCGCACATAAGGCTGGATTGCATATAGATGCGATAATGAAGAATAGGAGGGCGTATGAGCATATAGACCCGGAGCTTGTTGGGAATAAGAGGCTTCTAACGGTCTCGGATCTCAGCGGCAAATCAGCCCTCATAGCCAGCCTAAGCGAGCTCCTCGGAATAGAGCTGGATAAAAAATCAGAAGACCTGTCAGCGATCCTCGAGGAGGTTAAACAGCTTGGACTGAGGGAGGTTAACCTAGATGATGCCACCGGGACGATCTCCCTAATCTTCCTGAAGTACTTCGGGAGATACGTGCCCAAGTTCGAGATCCTTGAATGGGCCTCGCTAGCTGGGGGAGGAAGAGATAGGCCGAAGGCATATGGGCTCGTCAAGGTGAAGATCGGCGATAAGATTATGGTTGAGGGCGGCGAGGGGGTCGGCCCGGTCCACGCGATAGACGTGGCCCTCAGAAAGGCCCTAGAGCAGGAATACCCGGAGCTCAAGAAGGTCAAGCTGATAGATTACCGGGTAATCCTGCCGGAGGCCGAGAGAGATACAGCATCCCTCGTAAGGGTCTTCATAAAGTTCACGAATGGGCTTGAGACCTGGACCACAACAGCCACCTCAACAAACATAATCGAGGCCAGTTTCGACGCCCTAATACAGGGACTGGACTACTATCTCCAGTTAAGGAACTTGAGATTCAGAAAAGCCGAGTGAAGGCTCTTATTCTATCGAGATACGGGGTAAGGCATGTCTGGAGGGGCGCATGGCCATAAGATAATCCACTACACGGAGGTCCAAGCTTCAGAGGTGAGAGAGGCCGGGGCATCGGGCGCCAAGATAAGGTGGCTGATATCCAAGGACGACGGCGCGCCAAACTTCTCCATGAGATTGTTCGAGATAGAGCCCGGTGGAAGAACACCATTACACAGTCATCCATGGGAACATGAAATCTTCATCTTGGAGGGGAGATGTAAGGTCATCATCGGAGAAAGCGAGTACTTAGTTGGGCCAGGCTACGCGGTATACATTCCACCAAACATGAGGCATACTCTCATCAATATAGGTGAGGGATCACTTAAACTCCTCTGTTTAATACCCCACAGGTAAATGGTTATGTTACTCAGCAATCTCTCTTAAGAAAATCTCGGAGGCTTCTCTCATATTCGTCAGGATCTTTTCAACAAGGTCTAGAGGTGTTTCCCTGAATCCGCAATCGGGGTGAAGATATGCGACATTCTCAATACCAATCTTACTGGAGATGATTCTTAATCTTTCAAGAGCCTTTTCAACGGGCTCGATCTCAATATTTGAGATGAATCCCGCGCCCAGCTTTTTCCCATGCTCTTCAAAGGCCTCTCGAGAAATTAGCTGAAGATTCTTCTCCTCCTTCTTGCCGCTGAAGGCAAGGCTCAGGACGTCTACCCGAAGCATCAACAAAGTATCGTATAAGTTTGGGACATTACTTAAGGAGCCGCATACATGTAAAGTCACTTCCTTCCCGGATTTTATGTTGCTGAAAAATTCATCGAGAATGTGGCCGGCGATTTTAGGTGGAAGAAATCTACCCGCAAGCCCCGGCTCGTCCACCTGGATATAGCAGCCCATCTTTACAGCCTTCTCGATCACAGGGGTTAAGGCGTATGCTAGGTCGAGGTAAAGCTTCTCATCAAGAACGCTACTATAGGGGCCAAGGCCTCCCATACCATATGTAAAGCCCAAGGTAACAGGCCCCGTTACAGTAACCTTAACCTCCACATCCTTGGCCCCAAGACCTCTCAAGTATTCAAGCACTCTCCTGCAGTCGCTTATCTTCGGGAAATCATCCAAATCCTCTACAGGCTTTATTCTGCCTATTATCGCGGGTCTTCCAAACCGCTTCCCAAGGCCTGGGACCTGCTCAAAGTAGTCTATAATATTTCCCCGCTGCTCTCCATCGGTCACAACCTGTATACCGTACTTGAGTTGGAGATCAACAGCCCATTTTATAGCGCCATCAAGACCTAGTTCAGCCATCCTGCTGGGAAAGCTGCCTATCACAGTCCTCTTTGGAAGCATATCCTACTTAAAGCGGTTTTACGCCCGATAAAAACTAGTCGCCCCGAATAAACCACATGATAATCTCGAGTTTTTGACGGGGAAAGCCTTGGCATTAATGCTCAAAATCGATACGCGGGCCCGCCGGGATTTGAACCCGGGACCTTCGGCTCCGAAGGCCGACGCCCTATCCAAGCT
>JAKCEV010000010.1 GCA_023539495.1 Candidatus Wolframiiraptor allenii | reverse complement strand
GCTGTGATAGGATCCGGCCCGGCCGGGATCACGGCGGCGTATCATCTGAGACTCATGGGCCATGATGTCACAATCTTTGACGCGGGGGAGAAGCCTGGAGGAAGGCTCGCCGACTCGATACCCGAGTTCAGATTACCCTCACAAGTTGTCGAGAAGGAGACTGGGATATTGAGGATGCTTGGCGTGGAGTTTAGAATGAAAGTTGAGATCGGCCGCGACCTAACGATCGGTGACCTCTTCAAGCAGGGTTATGGAGCGGTCTTCATAGCGACGGGCGCTGGAGAGTCGAGCATTCCTAGAATGAAGGGGATTGAGTTAGAGGGCGTTCACGCCGCGCTGGAGTTCTTGAAGCTGGTCAAGGAGGGGAGGCTTAGATTCCTGTCCGGTAAAGTCTGGGTTGTAGGCGGAGGTAACACGGCGATAGATGCCGCTCGAACAGCCCTTAGGCTGGGAGCAGATCCCGTCAGGATAATGTATCGGAGGAGCATGGAGGAAATGCCAGCTAGGAGGGAGGAGGTTGAGGAGGCGCTAAATGAAGGGATAGAGATAATATTCCTCGCCCAGCCGATAGAACTGATGGGTGAGGACGGTAGGCTTCGAAAGATAAGATGCATTAGGATGATGCTTGGAGAGCCGGGGCCTGATGGGAGGAGGAAGCCTGTGCCGGTGGAGGGCTCTGAGTTCGAGGTCGAGGCAGATCACGTGATATTCGCGACCGGCGAGCATCCCTCAACCGAGTGGCTCTCGGAGCGGGATGGCATAGAGCTGACGGAGGATGGGAGGATAAAGGTGAATGAAAGACTGGAGACTAGCAGGCGTGGTGTCTTCGCTGGAGGAGATGTTGTTAGAGGGCCATCGCTTTATAGTTTAGCCTCAGCTGATGGAATTAGGGCCGCTAAGGAGATTGACCGCTACCTAAGGAGTTTGTCTCTCTAGCGGTACTCGAGGACAACCATGACGTGATCGCGCTCATATGGCTCGAGGGATATAACCTCGATCGGCTTAAGCCCGTTCTTTTCAAGGATCACAACCTCCCTCCTATAGATCACCTCAGGCTCTTGGACGCTGTCTATGCTCCTTGCCTTGACAGCTAGGTATCCATGCCCCCCACTCTTGAGCATGAGCCTGGCGTTGTCCGATAATAGCTTAGCTTGCTCAGGCTGGGCCACGTCGCAGTAGATCACATCAACCTCGCCGACTATGGGCGCATAAGTCTCCGGCTTCCTAGCATCGCTGAAGATCGGGATCACGTTTACCCTTTTATCCGAGACATTACGCTTGAACTGTATCATGACCCTGGCCGCGAACTCGACCCCATATAGCACGCCTCGCTCCCCTATTATGTCGGAAACGTGGCTCGACGTGGTCCCGGTTGCGGTTCCGAGATAGAGGATCCTCGATCCCGGCTTGATGAACATGTTATTCATGCCCTTCATTATTGCCGCGGCCAACTTGCTCCGATAAGGTATCCAGCTACGATACTCCTCACCCCTAACCCTGTAAAGCTTCTCACCATAAACTTGGAATCCTGGAACTAGGTTCTTGGTAGCCAGCACTTTCTCTTCCTCATCTTTTATCCAATAGACTCCCTCAAACCTCTCATGTAGGAATAGCTCCACCATGCCTCCTACCACCTTTACATCGCGCACGGCCTCATAATTATCTTTCTCTTCGCTAGAGGACAGTCACGCTCTTAGCGAGGTTTCTCGGCTTATCTGGATCTAGCCCCTTCTCCAGCGCTAGGTAGTATGCTAGGAATTGGAATGGAATGACATAGATTATTGGGCTCAAGATTTCGTGAACCTTTGGGAGGCCGAGCCACCACTCTACATTTTCCCTAAGCTCGTTATCGCCCTCGGTTCCGACGCAGTATATCTTGGCGCCCCGAGCCCTCATTTCCATAATATTCCCTAGTACATGCTTTCGGGTCGAGTCCAATGGAGCTATAAAGAATACAGGATATCCGTCCTCGATGACGCTTATCGGCCCATGCTTGCTCTCTCCAGCAGGATAGGCTATGCAGGGGATATAGCTGAGCTCCATCACTTTGAGCCTTGCCTCGAGGGCGGTCGCATAGTTTATCCCCCTCCCGAGGAAGAAGATGCTCCGCGCATTCGCGAGCTCCTTTGCGAGATCCCGCATAGGCTTATCCGAGATCACAAGAGTCTTCTCGACAAGCTCCGGGAGCTTCCTAAGCTCCTCATCGAGTTCATCTATCTCGTATTGTGCGAGCTTTCCCCTCTTCCTCGCTAGACGGAGGGCTAGCTGGGCGAGAACGGTAAGTTGGGCCGTGAAGGTCTTGGTTGCGGCAACCCCGATCTCCGGCCCGGAGTTCTGGAGGACATACGCCCTCGACACCCTTGTCAAGGTTGAGCCCACGACATTCGTGACCGCGAGTATCGTCGCCGCCGTCATCCTAGCATGCTCTACTGCTGTCAGGACGTCTGCAGTTTCCCCCGACTGGCTCACGGCCAATATGATTGAGTCTATGCCTATCGATCTACCATAGTTCTCTATGAACTCTGACGCTATCACGGGGATCGTGGTCAGTCTAGCGATCTTTGAGAACATGTATGATGCGGCTATGCACGCGTTATAGGAAGTTCCAGCCGCTAGGAGAAACACGTCTTTGCCCCTGTCCAAGAATTCGGTCAAGAGGTCAAGGTATTTCTCCTGCGCCTTGAGGGCCTCCTTAACTGTTTGAGGCTGCTCATATATCTCCTTCAGCATGAAATGTGGGTAGCCGGATTTCTCCGCCTCCTCAACAGTCCAGGTCAGCTCTATTACCCTCTTATTGACCTCGACCCCGGAGTCAACTTTGAAGATCCTGACCTCCGAGGGTGTCAAGTATCCTACTTCACCGTTATCAAGGAATATTACTCTGCGCGTATATTCTATGAATGCGGCGACATCACTCGCGATGAAGTTCGCATCATCCCCAAGCCCAATTATTAGTGGAGATTCATTTCTCGCAAAGACGATTTTATCCGGCTCCCTAGGCGATATAATGGCGAGCGCATAGCTCCCCTTAAGCCTCTTGACCGCCGCGATCGCTGACTCTAGAAGGCCCTTACCAGCCTCCAAACCCTCTTCTATCAGGTGGGCGATGACCTCTGTATCCGTCCTAGATCTAAAAACATGCCTCCTATCAATTAGCTCCTCCTTCAGCTCGAGGAAGTTCTCTATCACACCATTATGAACCACGGCCACGAGCCCATCACAGTCGATATGCGGATGGGCATTAACCTGGCTTGGAGCGCCGTGAGTAGCCCACCTAGTATGAGCTATCCCTATGGATCCCGGGAGATCATTCAAGTTCAGCCTAATATGTATCTCATCTATTTTCCCCGAGTCCTTCTTCACATGTATCCTCCCACCATGTATTGTCGCAACCCCGGCTGAGTCATATCCCCTATACTCGAGCCTCTTGAGACCCTTATGGAGTATGGGTGCGGCGCTTCCATTCTTTAAGGCGCATCCTATGATCCCGCACATTATTCTCGATGACCCGAGGAAATCGTCCGCCTTAAGACTTTAACCATTCTAGAGATTTTCGGCTAAGCCCTCCAAGGAATAGAATTGCTAATCCGCTCCCAAATATCCGGCAAAATAAACCTGTCCTACAGCTGTTCCACCATCACCAGGTGGGATCATCCTATTTACGTGGATCCTAAGCCCTGAGGCTCTTTCTATGGCTGAGAGGATCACATGGTTGACGGCGGCGCCTCCTGAAACATATATCATCTTGGCCCCAAGCTCGCAGGCTTTCTCAGCAGCGGCGGCTCCAAGACAGCTCCCCAAGATATACTGTGCCGTATAAGCTATATCATGCCTAGAATTATTATCGAGGCTTTCCACTATGGCCTTCATGATCTTGCCCGTCATTATGGTGAGCGCATCGCCCTTCTTAGAGACGAAGTCATCCAATGAATCCATGATTATCAGCTTCCCTCCATAAGACGCTTCCTCAAGCATTATTGCCGGCTCACCTTCGTATGTCCTCTCAAGACAGAGTGTTAAGAGAGCTGAGACGCTATCGAGAAATCTACCAGTGCTTGATGTCATCGGCCCCCTTCCCCGCCTTATCTGGGCTAAGACCACCTCGAGCTCCCTAGACCCGTGCTTGAGCCCCCTCAAGAGGCCGCGCCTCC
Organism: Candidatus Wolframiiraptor allenii; assembly: GCA_023539495.1. Classification (GTDB taxonomy): domain Archaea; phylum Thermoproteota; class Nitrososphaeria_A; order Caldarchaeales; family Wolframiiraptoraceae; genus Wolframiiraptor; species Wolframiiraptor allenii. Next base: position 25,297 of record JAKCEV010000010.1, on the reverse strand, counting down.
GGATGAAGGATCCAACCTCCTCAAGGTCCATGAACTTGGATAGTATCGAGGCAAGCATCCTAACGGGCCTGTATGCCGCCAGGTCTCCACCCGGCATGAGGGAGTAGTCTAGGAATCCGGCGCGCTCGAATATCCCATCAGCCCATGTTAGGATCTCGCCTCCCCAGATAGCTCCATCGAGCCCATAGCCGGCCCCATCAATCATTATTCCCACGGCTGGTTCCTCCGGATCATGACCAACCTCGGCCATAACTGATGCGAAGTGGGCAATGTGATGCTGAACAAACTTAAGTTCAAGCCCCTTGCTGGACGCATATTTCTCCGCAGCTCTTCTCGAGTGATAGGCTGGGTGAAGATCTGCCGCGACGACCGGCCTCCTTTCCATCAAGCCATAGCATCTCATGAGGAACTCGAGGTTGCTAACATGCTCCTCAAGAACCCTTGGATTATCCATGTCGCCCGAGTATGGTGCCAAGATTATCTTATCATCAAATCCCACCGCGCCATTGGTCTCTAGGTCGCCTCCAAAGGCTATCACAGGTCTCTTGAGGCTATGCCTAAGCCTCATGATTCTTGGAGCATATCCCCTCCCATATCTCAGGATCACAGGGCCACCATGAGTCAGCCTAACAACTGAGTCGTCAATCCTATGAACTATTCTCCTATTATGCGTCAGGACGTAGTCCACTATGCTCGTGAGCTCCTTCAACCTCGAGTCATCGCTTATCATGGGATCCCCATGCACGTTCCCGCTTGTCATTACCAAGAACTTGTCTCTCGTCTCCATGAGTAGAAGATAGTGGAGAGGAGTGTATGCAAGCATTATCCCGAGGCTTCGGAGCGATGGAGCAACATAATCGGAGACTGGACACCCCTCCCTCCTTGGCAGGATAATTATCGGCTTAATAAAACCTGTGAACAGGTCTATTAGATCCTCCGGTATCTCAACAAGCTTCTTTGCGATCTCTAGATCGAGCGCCATTATAGCGAAGGGTTTTCGAGGTCTCCTCTTCCTCATCCTGAGCTTCGAGACGATCTCATCATCGCTCGCGAGACATGCTATGTGATAGCCGCCAATCCCCTTTACCGCGACAATCATCCCTTCGTCAATAAGCTTAGCGGCTTCCTTCACGGGATCATCGGTCTCAACCCTCTCCAAGCTCCTGTCTAGGAGAGATACTCTGGGACCGCATTTAGGGCAGCTTATCCCCTGAGCATGATACCTCCTCTCATTCCAGAGATCATTATACTCGCTCAAGCACTCATCGCATAGCGGAAAATCCCTCATCGCAGTATTCTCCCTATCATATGGAGGCTTATAGATCATCGAGTACCTAGGACCACACCATGCACAGCTGTTGAATGGGTACCTATACCACCTGCTCGCGGGATTCATAATCTCCCCGAGGCAGTGCTCGCATATAGCAAGATCCTGGGGAATCTCAGACGCTATGACCCTCTCACTCCCGCTCTCAAGTATTATGAAATCTTGGAGGCTGGAGGGCTCAACCTCCTCAACTCTCACTATCTCGAGCTTGGCTGGTGGGGGATGCCTCTCCCTGAGCAGCCTGAGGAACTCATCCACACGATCATCCTTATCGGACTCAACGAGTATCTCGACCTCCCCGCCGCCAAGGTTCCTCACATATCCTCTCACATCGGTGATCTTGGCTATCCTCCTGACGAAGGGCCTGAAGCCAACGCCCTGAACCATCCCAGTAACATATATCCTCAGAGCCTTCATCGAGAAGCCCAGCAGGATAAGAAATTGTGGAGGATAAAAACTAGACCGGGGCCCTTATTCTCTGATTATCCTCAGCTTGATGGTGTGAACGGAGCATGAAATGCATGGGTCATAGTTTCTTATCGTGGTCTCCACTATGTGCTGCGCCTTCTCTGGGGGCCCGCTCAGGATAAGGTTCCCAACCCTGAATATGTCTTCCTCCATCGCGGCGTAGTTCTGGGTTGTCGGCGGCACTATGTTCGCGTATAATATCTTGCCTCTCTCATCTATCCTGTAGCGGTGATATAGCATACCCCTTGGGGCCTCGACTATAGCAGCTGCCTCGCCAGCCCTGATAGCTGTCTCGACGTATGGGGCGCGCGGCTCCGAATACTCTTCGATAAGCCTCCCTATCTCGATTATCGCGTGGAGGTTTTCAGCCGCCCTCGCCACGATGCTCTGATAGGTATTCTTGAGGGGCGCCCTGTATCCAGCTTTCTCTAGAATATCCCTGACCTCCGGCGCTAGGAGGTCATAGTTCAGGTTGAACCTAGCAATAGGCCCAGTGATATATGGCCTGCCATTCCTCAGCCTGTAATGTAGGCCGGTGGAGTACTTCTTCTGCTCGACGATGACGTTATCCTCGAAGGAGTCCTCCGGGAACTCCCAGCCCAAGTTATTGGCGACCACACCCTTCAGCACCGGATACTCCCTATCCCCCTTGAGGGACATGATGACCATGTCATACTCAATGTCCGGCAGATCTAGGTTTAGGATGAACTCGAGGAGCCTCTCGCCCTTCTTCCTAATTTCATCATAGTTGCGGGCCAGCAGCTCAAGCTCCTCCCTCCTTATGATTCTATATAGTCCTCCGACCCTGAAGCTTATTGGGTGGATTGCACGACCCCCGGTTATCTCTATCGCTCTATTGCCCCAGCTCCTCACAGTAATGGCGTCCTTGACAAAGTCCGGGTAATCCCTTGCCATCTCGAGGGCGGAGTGATATCCTAGGAAGTCTGGCGCATGGAGAAATGCGAAGTGCAGCACGTGGCTCTCGATCCACTCACCATAGAATGCTATTTTTCTCAGGGTCTCTATCTCCTCAGGGACATCTATCCCGAGGATCTTCTCCATAGCTCTACAGGCAGCGAAGATGTAAGCTATAGGACATATGCCGCAGATCCTCGCCGTTATGTCGGGCGCCTCGAGGTATGGTCTCCCGCGGAGAAATGCCTCAAAGAACCTCGGCGGCTCGAATATATTGACCTCGACGTAATCTAGTTTGCCATCCTTCACCCTTACCCAGACTCCTCCCTCACCCTCGACCCTCGCCAGCTGGCCGACCTTTATCTCGAAACTCTTACTCCCGTTCATACCTCTCCAAAAACCTCCTAATAGGATCAGACCAGCTTGTAAAGCCTCTCAATCTTATAATAACCTCCTCTTTGGGGAGACCTATTTCCTCGAGCCTCATGGCGAGTGCGTCGGGCTTCGGATCTATCATGGGGCCGAAGCACCCATAGCATCCGCGGCCATAGCTTGGGCAGAGGGCGCCACACCCCTCAACCATTATTGGCCCAAGACATGGAATCCCCCGAGAAACCATCACGCAGGCATTGCCCCTCCTCTTACACTCCTGACATAGACTCTCAAGCCTATGATAAGGCCTTCTGCCGGTTAGCACCTGCTTCAAGATGTTGAAGAGCTGAAGCTCGTTCACGGGGCATCCGCTAACCTGATAATCCACCTTTATATGATCGGATACGGGCGTGGATTTCTCAAGGCTATTGATCCACTCAGGCCTCGGGTAAACTTGCTTGACAACTTCCTGGTAATTCATCCAGTTTCTCAGAGCTTGGATGCCGCCATAGACAGCGCAGGTACCTATTGTGATCACGATCCTCGAGTTCTTCCTAATCTCTTTAACAAGCTCAACATCATGCGGTGTCGAGATTGATCCCTCGATTAACGCGACGTCATATGGCCCCGGATCAGTTCTACTGCTAGCCTCGAGGAAATACGCTACCTCGACCTTCTCAGTTAGCGAGAGCAGGTTTTCTCCCAGATCTATCAATCTATCTTGACATCCACTACATGAGGAGAACTTAAAGACTGCTAGCTTCACCTTTCCACCATCCCTGCTCATATCTCATCCACCCAGAAGTACTTCTTGATTAACCAGTATGGGAATACGGGGCCATGCCTGCAGACGAAGTAGGGGCCCACTTGGCAGTGGCCGCAGAGGCCGATCCCGCATTTCATTCTTCTTTCTAGGGAGAGGTAGATCTGGTTCTCCTTGAATCCGATTTGCTCGAGAGCCTTAACTGTGAACCTCATCATTATCTCAGGGCCGCAGACGAGGGCTATGGTCTTTTCGACATTTATTTTCGCCATTGGTATGAGCTCCGTAACAACGCCGACATGATCCCTCCAAGTCTCATCGGGGTGATCTACGGTGAGAAGGAACTCCGTATTCGGTATCTCCCTATACCGGTCGAACTCATAGCGGTAGAGTAGAAGGCTGGGGGTCCTCGCTCCATAGAGTATCGTCAGCTTCCCATATTTCCCTCGATTCTTCTCAACCTCTAGGATTATTCCCCGGAGCGGTGCTAGCCCAATACCGCCGGCCACGATGAGCACATCCCTTCCAGTGAGCTTCTCGGTAGGCCAGCCCTTGCCATAGGGCCCTCTTATACCGATCAAGTCGCCCTCATGCATTTTGAACAAGTAATCAGTCAGCGCTCCAACAGACCTTACGGTCTGGACTAGGATCCCATTACCCTCTAGCCCACATATTGAGACGGGAGCCTCGCCCACGCCTGGAACATATATCTCGGTGAACTGCCCCGGCTTAGGCGCCTCCACAAGCCCCTCATGAACCTTGAAGTAAAATGTCTTTGTATCCGGGGTCTCGGGGATTATCTTGACGATCTCGGCCCTGCCCGGCGCCATCCGAGTCCTAACTATCTCCTGCACCTCGTCTCCACCTCCCTCACCACATCCCTCACAACTTGCCTAAGATCTATTCCCGCGGGACACCAAGTTATACACCTGCCGCATCCCACACATCCAAAAGTCCCAAACTGCCTGAGCCAATACACGAACTTGTGGAGAACCCAGTGCCTATACCTAGCATAGAGGCTTTTCCTGAAGTGCCCCCCGGCAACCTGGGCATAGCTATAGCTATGGCACCCGTCCCAGATCCTAACACGCTTCGCGGACCCATCAAGCTCCGGCTCATCAAGGACGTCGAAGCAGAAGCATGTGGGACATACCATGTTGCAGTTGGCGCAGCCAAGACACTTCTCAGCAATCTTCCTGTAAACTTCTGAGTCCAATCCCATTTCAAGGGTCTCAGGGAGGTTTTCCAGCGTGAACTCCGCTCTAGCCTTCTTAGACGCCTCCATCATGAGGCTCCTAAGGCGGTCAACCTGCTCATCCTCAGCAGGCCTGAGACCGAGCTCGCTGAGTATATCCACCCCGAGATCGCTCCCAGGCTGAAAAATTACGGCGCCATTACCAATCCTAGTATAAGCAATGTCGAATCCCTTGAAGGCGAAGGGGCCCGTACCCATGGTTGCGCAGAAGCATGTGCCTCCAGGCTCCACACAATTCTCGACGATGAGAAGAAGGTTCTCCCTAACCTTCTGATAATACTCGTCTCCCAGCTCGCCCTGAACACCATCCATGACATTTATCGCGGCGAGATCACAGGGCTTTATGCCGAAAAGGGCCGTCTTAGCAAACTCGAACCTCGGATACTCTATACTCAGGTTAGGCCTAATAATGAATAGAAGGAGCTCGGGAGGGTATAGAAACCTCTTCGGCGAATCCGGCCCATGCCTAAACCTGCCACCATTATTGACAACACGATAATAGCCGGGAGCCTGCTTATCCTCATAGCCATATGGAATCTCATTGAAATCATGTAATCTCTCAAGCCTTATGACGGAATCTACGAGCTTAGGACCTATAACCCGATAACCTCGAGAAACCACTATATTGAATAGCGATTTAAGGTCGTCCTCCACACCGGAGTAAACCGACCCCCGGAACAACGCACAATCTGGCGAATGTTATAAAATCGTTATAATTTTAACTTTATCCCTTCCTAAAGAAAACATCATACTCGTTATAAGAGAAACAAGCTTTGGTTAAGTTTTGGGGCTGGAGGAACCCTAGCTTACCATATGGATGCACGGCTTCTCTTCACGTGTTTTATCTTGTGAAGTTCTCCTGGCTGCTAATATGTGATTAGATTGATGTCAACTTTCCAAGTTTATTCAAACTAATGCTTCCTACATTGACGAGACTTGGGCTCAGCTTAACTCCCATATCTATTATGATCTCCGCGATCTCGGCTGAAAGCTCGGCCTGCCGCCTCATGCTCCATATGAACTGCGTGAAGTTCGGGCAAAGCACGCTTACATCGCATTTGACCGATCTATACCTTAACCTGTCAATAATTTCATTTTCTCCGAGTTCTATATCCTCGAAGTATCTTCTTATCGCCTCGTTGGCCAGCCTAATATCTTTTGAAAACACAGCTCTTATGGCTTTTTCACGAATATCTCGGCAGCGCTCATAATATTCCGTCAGTTTTTGAAGTGTCTCCCTATCTAGCTCTGCTTCACACGTCAGTATTTTTAGAACGCTTTTAGCGCCGAGCTTGGATAAGTCGGCCATCCTTTCAAGGCAGTAACCTATTATTGCAAGGAAAGACATCTCTAGTGGTTGCGTTATCCCTAAATTCTCGGCAAAATCTTTCCTTTTGTGAGCTATTGAGAGAGCTCTAGAAAATAAGTAATAGAGCTTATTGACCTCTTCATCCCTCAATATTACCATCTTAGCTAGTTCGCGGTTCCCTTCGATAAATGCCTTGAAATATTCCTCCTGCATGGATGAGACTAAGTTACAGATCCTCTCTAGAATCGAGTAGATCGAGGACTTTAGAACATCCACGATACATTGTAAGATAATGTGCCGTTCGGTCTCATCCATTATGGAAACCCCCGTTAACAGTTTCACTGCCTCCCGGGTTTCCTTGATATGCCTATAGCTCAGGCGTGTTTCCGAGAAAATCTCAATCACGTCAACGCCAGCAATATAGCTCCCAACAATCAGCCTGTTTAGAAGTCCGGGCTGATCACATAGATCAGCATTTATCTTACATGCCTCAAGAACGTGCTCCGCATCTGATTTGGCGGGCCACAGTTTTAATGAGCCATCATGAGATTCCTCAATAGTTATAATATCCCCCTGCCTGAGGCCATGCTCCCTAACCCACCAATATGGCAGAGAGATCGTTAAAGTGCCTTTACCAACACGCTGTATCTTGCGCTGCTCCATGGGCCCCTCAACAAAATAATTGTAGTAATTTCGCTAGATAAGATTTATTGTCTGAGGTCCGGAAGGAAGTAGAGGTATATATACTATATACTGGAATATGTTTTCTTTTCCTTTAGATATATATCAAGGCTAATTGGTAAATGCTTGGGGGGTAAAAATGAGCAGGAGAATAAGTTCCGGCAACATAATAGAGTCTCTTCAGAATGTTCAGGAGAAGCATGGATTTCTGCCGAGAGACTCGCTAATAAAGCTTTCCCAAGATACGCGGATCCCCCTGAGTAGGATATTTGGTGTGGCGACGTTTTACCACCAGTTTAGGCTAGAGCCGCCTGGGAGGGTAACGATTGCTGTTTGTATGGGAACTGCTTGCCATCTTAGGGGGAATGCTGAGAACTATGAGTTTCTAAAGAGGTTCTTGAGCATAGGGCCCGGTAGATCCACAAGCGATGATGGCTTATTCTCCTTGGAGAAGGCTAGATGCTTTGGCTGCTGCAGCTTAGCTCCGGTGGTGAAAATTGGCGACATGCTTATCGGCAAGGCCACGCCTAGGGAGTTGCAAAGGGCAATCTCCCGCATTAGGGAGGAGATCTTGAGGGAGGAGGCTGCTCGCGAGACTAGGGGGTGATAGGACATGATGAGACAGGAGTACTGGACATTAATGGATCCATGCTGTGATTACTGTCTTCATTCATGGGATAATCCTTGCGCGAAGTATGTTGTCTGTAGGGTGCGCGGGCCATTCTGCCACAAGAGTGTGGAGTGCAGGGAGAAGAGGCAGCGGAGGGTCAAGGAAGTGCTTTATGGCTCGCAGGGTGTTAGAATCAATATTGGCGCGTCAAGTTGTGGCTTGGCCGCCGGCGCCGAGAAGGTTATCGAGGCCGTAAAAGATGGTCTCAGATCAATGGGCGTGGAGGCGGAGATCTCCGCGGTGGGCTGCCTAGGATTATGCTTCATGGAGCCCTTCATCGAGATCCGGAGCGAGGATGGACCATCCCCGATCTATGGCCATGTATCGCCTGAGAATGTCGGTGATATACTTGCTAAGTATTTTGAGGAAGGGAGCGTGGATGGCGCGTTCGCGATCAGGAGGCGTACGGGCAGATTCAAGGACGAGGAGAGGGTCCCTTTATTGGATGAGCTTGATGTCTGGAGGAAGCAGGTAAAATGGGTTTCTAGGAACTGCGGCGTAATTAACCCGGAATCAATCGAGGAGTATATTGTCACGGGCGGCTATGAGGGGCTTTCAAGAGCGCTGACCATGAAGCCTGAGGAGGTTATAGAGGAGATAAGGCTGGCGGGGCTTAGGGGTAGGGGTGGAGCTGGGTTCCCAACATGGCTCAAGTGGAAGATATGCCGCGAGCAGTCATCAGAGGAGAAGTACGTCATCTGTAATGCTGACGAGGGTGATCCGGGGGCTTTCATGAACAGGCTTCTAGCAGAATCTGATCCGCATAGGGTGCTAGAGGGGCTCATAATTGCTGGATACGCGATAGGCGCTTCTCAGGGCGTGATATTCGTCAGGGCGGAGAAGCCCCTGATGGCCGCTAGGCTCGAGAAGGCTGTGGAGGATGCTCGCCGATGGGGGCTCTTGGGCGAGAACATCCTCGGATCGGGATTCAGCTTCGATGTGAGGGTGATGAGAAGCGCTGGGGCATTCGTATGCGGGGAGGAGACGGCGATGATAGCGGCTATCGAGGGAAGGCGCGCGATGCCGCGGCAGCGACCACCCTATCCAGCCTCTAAGGGCCTCTGGGATAAGCCGACAGTAGTCAATAACGTCGAAACGCTGGCGCATGTCGCGACAATAATGGCGCATGGATGGCGGGAGTTCGCGAAATATGGGACTGAGCGGAGTAAAGGGACGAAGATGTTCTGTGTAACTGGCGGCGTCAAGAGGACCGGTGCATTTGAGGTCCCAATAGGTACCACGATCAGGGCCCTCGTATATGATATAGCTGGGGGACCGCGTGAGGGCAGGATGATAAAGGCGGTCCAGATAGGAGGGCCTTCGGGCGGTTGCCTCCCGGAGAGGCTATTCGACTTACCCATAGACTATGAGAGTCTTCAGGAGGCTGGCGCGATAATGGGCTCTGGGGGTCTAGTAGTCATAGATGACACAAATTGCATGGTCGATGTGGCGAGATACTTTACTTCATTCACCCTAGCCGAGTCCTGTGGCAAGTGTATACCGTGCAGGGTTGGCACGAAGGCGCTGTACGATCGTCTATCCGCGATAGTCGAGGGCATGGGCAGCCAAGAAGACTTACAGTTACTTGAGGAGATTGGAATGATGATGAAGGAGGCGGCCCTATGCGCCCTAGGCGGGACCGCGCCCAATCCGATCCTATCATCACTCAGATACTTTAGGGATGAATACGAGGCTCATATATTGGAGAAGAAGTGTCCGGCGAAGGTTTGCAGTAGGCTCGTCACATATGCCATAAACCAGGAGCTTTGCGTCAAATGCGGACTATGCGCCAAGTCATGTCCTGTGGGCGCGATAGTAAAAACCGCCGATGGACATTTCACAGTAGATGAGTCCAAGTGCATTAGGTGTGGCACATGCGTTATTACATGCCCAAGAGGTGCTGTTGAGAAGAGGTGATGAGTAATGAAGGTTAGGATAAATGGTTTGGAGGTGGAGGCAAGGGAAGGTGAGAAGATACTTGATGTCGCCAATCGCCTAGGCATTAGAATACCGACACTATGTTATCTCAAGAATGTGTATGAAGGCGCCTCCTGCAGAATCTGCGTCGTCGAACTAGGTAATGGGAAGCTCATACCAGCCTGCGCTTATGAGGTATCCGATGGTCTCACAGTAAGCACTGATACTCCAAAGATTAGGGAGAGCAGGAGGACGACACTGGAGCTGCTGCTCTCGGCTCATAGAATCACGTGCCAGAATTGCCCCAAGAAGGGCGAGTGCACTTTGGTAGAGTTATGCTCCGAGTGTGGCATTGAGGGGATACCGGTATGTGCCGAGTGCCCCCTCCACGGCGAGGACTGCTTCATCGCGAGGGGCGAGATCTGTCTAGGCCCGATCACGGCTAGTGGATGCAAAGCCGAGTGCATTCGCGATGGCAGGGCATGCGAGGGCTGCAGAGGCCCGGTCACGAGGAGGGACGTAATAGAGCGGGCCAGAAGGATTTACATCGAGCATGACATATCGTTGGAGACGGTTCTCGAGAGACTCAAGACATATTGCGCCTCCTCGCATGAATTCGACCTAATTCGCGAGTATCTCATAGTGAAGGAGGTGGTGAAGGAATGATAAGCGTTCCGGGCGTTGATAGAATAGTGGGCCACGCGACCCTAGACATAGACTTGGAAAGAGGGACACTAGATGCGCGTTTCAAGGTTTTAAACGATCCACGCTTCATAGAGGCCATAGTATTGGGAAAGAAGTACTATGAGGTTCCATCAATAGTCTCAAGGATATGTGGGCCATGCAGTATAAGCCATACGATAACATCCACGATGGCTATGGAGAAGGCCCTCGGAGTAAGTGTCCCGGAGCCGGTGAGGATTCTCAGGAGGATAGCGGTACTTGGGGAGGTTGCTGAGAACCATCTACTACATCTCACGCTAGTATGCCTGCCGGAATACTTTGGATACGCCGATCTTATTGAGGTCGCCAAGTATAAGCCAGAGCTCCTCAAAAGCATATTACTGATTAGGTCGCAGCTTTCCAAGATCATGGAGATGTTTTCAGGCAGGTTCGTCCATCCAAACACGCTGACAATAGGCGGATTCTCTAAGATCCCCGGGAAGACGAAGCTCGAGGAGGCGAGGAACATGTTAAGGGAGATCAGGGGCAGGATCATTGAGATCGCGGAAATATTCCTCGAAACAGAATTCCCCGAATTCGAGGTGATAATGGAAGCATGTGCATCTCTGAGGGATGATTATCTTTACATCGGGGATGAGATAATCACCTCGGATGAGCGGAAGGTTAAAGCGGATGATTATAGGAAAGTACTCATAGAGGATGTGCAGCCATATACGACTTCGAAGAGGGTGACACTTGATGGTCTACCAGTATATGTTGGGGCTAGGGCGAGGGTGAACCTGAAGGCCGACATGCTCTCAGACCGAGCCAAGTTCTACCTCAAGACAAGGAGATTCCCGCTAAGAAATCCGTTCGATAATCTCCAAGCGCAGGCCATAGAGCTGATTCACTGCATGGATGCTATGGAGACATTGATCGAGGAGGTTCTCGGAATTCTCGAAGCCAAGCCGATTTATGGGAGGTCGGGGGTCACGGTTAGAGAGGGTACTGGTGTTGGGTTGTCTGAGGCCCCCCGTGGCATACTAATCCACCATTATGAGGTTAATCACTGGGGCAATGTTGTCTATGCCAACGTGATAACGCCGACGACAATAAACTCTAGACACGTGGAGGTCGCGGCCTTGGAGCTTATCAGACACCATTTCTATGAGGATACGCCGGCCACAGAGATAGAGCGCTACCTAAGGAAGCTCGTGCAAGCATATGATCCATGCCTCGGTTGTGCAACCCACTCTGTTAAGATAGACATCAGGGGGTTGAAAGCATGAGGGTCGGCATATATTCGTTTGGTGGATGCGAGGGCTGCAGATACTGGCTGATAGACTCGATACTGAGAGTATGCGAAGAGCTCGGCGCCGAGATAGTCTATGAGCCCCTCATCGGGCTCTCCAAGGAGAGCTCTGAATATGACATGGTGGTCATCGAGGGTGCCGTCTGCACCGACGAGGACTCCAAGAAGCTCCGGAGCCTGAGGTCTCGAGCGAAATATCTCATCGCCCTAGGCTCCTGCGCCCTCCTCAGCGGCGTGCCGGGCAATAAGAGGTTCACGGATCCACACGCGGTCGAGATGGTCTACTTTGGCAAACCACTGCCGAAGAAGCCTATCGACGTGAAACCGATAACGGCATATGTCCAAGTAGATTATTGGATTAGGGGGTGCCCACCGGATCGAGAAAACTTCGAGAGACTCTTTAGGGCGATAATCTCGGGCATAGTCTCCGGAAAGCTGTTTAAGCTCCATGAGAGGAGGTTGGAGTTCTGCAGGGATGAGTTTGCCAGCATAGAGGGGAGCGTACTAAGGCTCGACGGCGATAAGTGCATAGTTTGTGGTAGATGTGTCGGTGCCTGCGAGAGGATGGGCGTCTACGCAATAGACTATGCATATAGGAGCATAAGCACGATCGTGACAACACCCTTCTCAATACCCTTCGATGAGAGTACATGCATACTCTGTGGCCAGTGTACACTCGTCTGCCCAGTTGGCGCTATTCATGAGAGGAGTGATCTAGAAAGGGTTCAAAGGATCCTGTCAAGATCCACGGCGCTAAGGGCCTACATAGAGCCCGAGAGCCTAGCAGCCATGTCCAGCTACTTCAACCGCGAAGTCGAGGTAATCGTTGGAGCGCTTATCGCCAGGGGTTTCGAGAGTGTCACAGTATATTTGCCCGAGCATCATGCCGATACCAAGAAGCCGCTGATGCCCGCGAGCGAGGCAGAGAGGAGATTCATCAACAACTTCTATCCACAGTTGGCTGAGTTATTATCTGAGCCACCAGCCCCACCGGGAGGATCATCGGTCCTGATAACGCCGTGCTTGGCTAAGAAAGCGCAGGTTCGCGAAAGACTAGTCCTAACAACGCGGGAGGCAATCAAGCTTATTTCCAGCATCGACTTAGATGAGGTTGAGGAAGCTCTCCCCATAATGCCCTCCAAGAGAAATGCCGGCTTTAGAGAGGTTCATGGGCCGGATAACGTGACCAAGCTTCTAGAAGAATATGCGAGAGGTGTGTGCGTCAAGGAGCCGACAATACTTAAGATGTGCCCCGGCGGATGCGTCAGAGGCGGAGGACAACCATACTACAATGAGGATCTCTATCGGAGAATAGATGAAGCACTCGCGAGGATATTCTCCACGCTCCTAGTCATCAGGTGAATCCAGTTCGAGCAGGTGAGATATAGTCTCCAATATTTTTGGGATTGCCTTCTCCACTTCCTCACTCAATCCTATTCCTAGGCTTATTTCCTTGACCCCCACGCCGACTAAAAGTATCTTGCGAGGCATTTTTTCCCTAAAGAGCTCGTAGCCCAGCCTTATGGCCGAGATCACGTCAACATCATGTAACGATTGAATCTCGCTGACACGCTCCTGAGAAAGCCTGCCCAAATCCACTACGACTACCTCGCCAGGGGATAAACCCGATTTGATGACGTCGACAATTATCAGGTTGTCAAATCCCGCGATCTCGTCTAGAAGCGTGAAAACGTCTGAACCTGTTTCAAAGATCTTTACCTTGGCTGGTAGATTGCGCTTGAGAAGGGTCTCGCCCACAACTAGGCCGAGAGCATCATCCCTCATGAGCCTGCTGCCGACGCATAGTATCAGGGTTTTCTGGGTTCTCATCCCGGAGTGGCTTTAACCCATCGACCGATATAGCTGTTCTAGCTGTTCTAAATCTTGGATCCTAGCATATCCTAGGAACCGGGTCTCCAAGGGGCATCGGCAGATATCTCAGTCCACCTATCTCGGTCTCGACAACAACGCCCTCATGTTCGTCGGAGAACCATCCTATTATCTCGGCCTCGCGGCCCAGCGGGTGAGAGCGGAGGGCTTCCAAGACATCCTCCGCGAGACCCTCGGAGACTGCTAGGACAACCCTCCCCTCGCACGCCAGCTCAAGCGGATCTATCCCCAGTATCTCGCAACCTGTCCTAACCTCATCGCGGACCGGTATTAGGGCCTCCTTCACTAGTATGCCGAGACCCGTGGCCTCACTCCACTCATTTAGAAGAGCTGCTAACCCTCCTCTAGTCGGATCCTTTGCCGCCACAACCCCTCCCACCTCGAGAACCCTCTCCATGAGATGGTTTAATGGCGCGGTATCCGATTTTAGGCCTGGCGCCTCAAAGCCAAGCTCACCCCTAGCAGCTATAATCGTCATCGCGTGGTCGCCGATGGGCCCTGAGACTATCAGCCTATCCCCCGGCCTCACATTCCGCGGATCAAGCCACCTCGACTTCAGGGACCTCCCATCAGATGCCGCCTTCTCCAAGTTCCTATTCAAGTATGGGCTTCTCCTACCTATGCCAGCCGTGTTAATTATCATCTCATCAAGTTTGCCCCTCTCTACAACTTTCGTGTCACCCGTCACGATCTCGACGCCGGCTTCCTCGGCGGCTTCCTCCATACTCGATAGAATCTTATCCAGCTTCTTTATCTCAAAGCCTTCCTCAATTACTAGGGCGCATGAGATTGCTAGGGGCTCGCCCCCCACCACGGAAAGGTCGTTCACGGTCCCGGAGACGCTCAATCTCCCTATATCGCCTCCAGGGAAGAATAAGGGCTTGACAGTATAGGAGTCTGTCGTGAACGCTATACCATCAACAACAGCCGAGTCGGCGAGGAGGGAGAGAGGAACCTCGACAACTCTCCTTTGCTTAAACCTCGGCAGAATATGCTCCTTGATGAGCTTATGCATGTATAGGCCGCCAGCTCCATGCGCTATGCTTATCTTATCATCTACCTTCATCAAAAACCCACCCCACGCTCATAATCTTCTCACGACCTCGCCTCACGATTTAATCCACAGGCCCCGCTCATGCACCTGATGTCTTTAACTAATATCCTGTTCTGAGCCCAGATCCTGCATGTTCCCTCAAGTCCTACCATCGCCGGCCCCACTGGCGTCGAGGGGGTACAAGTCTTCATATATAGGGGGCAGTCCGGCGGATCAATAATTCCCTTTATTATCTCGGCGCATCTAGCCTCCGAGGGGAAGTAGTCTCCTCTTCCATGCTCTAGGCCATAAGCCCTCCTAGCATCAACTTGGGAGAACTTCTCCTTGAAGTTCATGGCGCTTTCCGATATTATCGCGACACCTCTCCAATAGCCATCTTCAAAGTCGAAGACCTCTTGGAGAGCCCTCTGCGCCTTTAGATTCCCCTCCCACGTCACAGATCTCACATACTCATTCTCCATCCTCGGAGCGCGATCCCTCAGCTGCCTGAGAACCATGTAGATGGCCACTAGGACATCTATGGGCTCAAAGCCCGCGAAGACCATCGGCTTACCACACTTATCGAAATACGGCTTATACGCTCTCATCCCGCTCACGGTCGAAGCGTGGCCCGGATTAATGAAAGCATCTATCTCGAGATCCTCGGATTCTGCTAAAAGCCCAACAGCCGGCGGGACGTACCTGTGAGCAGAGAGGACCTTAAGGTTTCTCGGAAGCCCCTTCAAGACAAAATAGGCCACGGTTGGCGCCGTGGTCTCGAAGCCAGCTCCAAGGAAGACATATTCCTTATCCGGGTTGCTAGCAGCAATCCTGACAGCGTCCATGAAACTGTATACGACCCCAACCCTCCCGCCTTCAGCGGCACAATCCTCCAACGAGATCATCCTAGATCCCTTAGCCCTAGACATATCACCATAAGTAAGCACATGGACCCCATCGAGCGCAAGCCCAACAGCAACATCTATATCGGATGCAGGGGTTATGCAGACCGGGCAGCCGGGCCCAGCCCTAACCTCAACATTGTCCGGGAGAAGAGCCCTAATACCCCAATGAGTTATAGTCCATTCATGAGTCCCACATACGTGCATTATCCTAACCCTCGAAAGATCTCTAGCAGTCTCCCAGATCTTCTGAACTAGCTTCCTAGCAAGAGCCGGATCCCTATACTTTGAAAGAACCGCCCTCACACGATCCAAGGGCTCCATACCATCTATCACGCGGTCATATAAAACCCGGCGCCACGATAATAAAGATTTAGCCCCCTAAATCAGCGGTGGGTCAAACCAGAATAACGAGATTAGTGGAATAATTATTGATTTTTAATCGTAGAGATGGCAGGCCACTAAATGCCCTGGTTGATATTCCTTGAACTCGGGAATCACCTGCTTACATATATCCATGGCGTATGGGCATCTTGGATGAAATCTGCATCCAGTCGGTGGGTTAGATAGGTCGGGCGGCTCGCCTTTAATCACCTCCCTGATCCTAAATCTGTTTGATGGATCCGGGTCTGGGATAGCATCTATTAGCGCCCTAGTATACGGGTGTAATGGATTCTTTAACAGCATAGAGGAGGGACCCAACTCTATTATCTTTCCAGCATACATCACCGCGATTCTCTCGGAGAAGTATTTCGATGTGGCAATATCATGTGTTATGTAGAGGTATGATAGGTTATGCTTCTTCTGAAGCTCCCTTAGCAGTAAGAGTATCTCTACTCTGACTGAAGCATCTAGCATTGAGACAGGCTCATCGGCTACTATGAAGTCTGGCCTGAGGACCAGCGCCCTAGCAATGGCAACCCTTTGTCTCTGGCCGCCGCTGAGCATGTGTGGATATTTTCTCGCGAATTCTTCAGGAGGTATGAGTCTCACCTCCTCTAGGGCTTTCATAACAAGCTCAGCCCGCTCCTCCCTAGTCCCAATACCATGTATCTCTAGGGGCTCCTCTATCACTTTAAAAACACTATAACTGGGATCTATGCTTGCATATGGATCTTGGAAGATCATTGCCATACGTCTCCTAAGCTTCTTCATCTCGTTATAATCTGTGTTTGTAATCTCCTGACCCTTGAAGAAGATCTTGCCTGCCGTTGGCTCAACTATCCTCAATAACGTCTTACCAAGTGTTGTTTTACCGCAGCCACTTTCACCTACCAATGCGAGTGTTTCACCGGGGTAGATCTCGAGGCTAACCTCATCTACCGCTCTAACGTATCCAGCTATCCTGAACAAGCCTTTCCTAACTGGGAAATAGGTTTTAAGATTTATCGCCCTTATGACCGGGTCACTCATGTTCCCCCACCTCCATGTAGCCAGCAAGCAACATAATGTCCTCCCCCAATATCAAACTCGGGAGGCTCCTCAACGTCGCATTTTCCTCTTATAATGTAGGGGCATCTTGGATGAAATCTACACCCTGATGGCGGGTCTCTTAGGTCGGGCGGCGCGCCTGGTATGAATGATGGCGGGATATCTTGCCTTAATCTCGGGATACTATTGAGTAGCAGCCTCATATATGGGTGGGCAGGAGAGAGATAAACGTCATCAGCGGGCCCGCGTTCGACAATTTTCCCGGCATACATCACCGCGACCGAGTCCGCCAGTTCGCTGCTTAACGCTAGGTCATGTGTTATGAAAATATAGGATAAGCCCCGCTCCTGCTTCAGCTGTTTTAGGAGATTAATTATGTTGGCCTGGGTTATTATATCGAGCGCCGATGTTGGCTCATCCAGAATAACTATTTTCGGCTTAGTCACTAGAGCCATTGCGATGCAGACTCTTTGTTTCATCCCACCACTGAGCTCGTGAGGATATCTTTCAGAAACTCCTTTAGGAAGTCCAACCTCTTCAAGAGCCTCTTCAGCTATGGCTAGCGCATCCTTCTTTTTAAGACCAAGATTATGAATCAGGGGTTCAGCCACCTGAAATCCGACCTTCAGCACCGGATTTAGGGCGTTCATGGCTCCCTGAAATACTATGGATATGGTCCTCCACCTTATCCTTCTTCTAAACTCCTCTTCAGGTAGCTTCATGACATCCATTCCATTGATGTAAACCTCGCCCTCATATCTCGCGGTATTCGGTGGAAGCAGGCGCATCAGTGCTATAGCTGTGGAGCTCTTCCCACACCCGCTCTCACCAACTAAAGCTATGGCATGTTTACCTCGAAGCTCAAAAGATATTCCATCAACTGCTCTTACTATGGACCCTCCGGACCTATAATGTAGGAAAAGCTTTCTAACGGTTAACACCTGTGGCTCGCCCATCTCATCTCACCATGCTAGCCAGTTCTAAGTCTAGGATTAACAACGGGCTCCATTCCAAGCGCTATGAGCACGAATGTAAAAGCTGTTAAGACTATCATGACCCCTGGCGGGATTATCCACCACCATAATCCTAGATATATTGCGCCATTCCTGAATCCCAGCTCCAGCATCTGCCCCCATGTTGGAAGTGAGGGATCTCCAAGCCCGAGAAAGCTAAGCGCAGCCTCAAGCAGGATAAACGTTGGTACATAGAATATCATTTGAGCCACAATAAACGGCATTACCTGGGGCAGCATATGTTTAAAGATTATCCTCCAAGGTGAGCTGCCAAAAGATTTTGCAGCCTCAATATATTGCGCCTCCCTCAGCTGTAGCACTATTGACCTTGTAACGATCGTCAACCCCGGCCAACCAAATACTATTAGGAGAAGAACTATGTTCCAGATGCTCGAACCCATCAAGAAGATAAGAAATATTGTCAACGGAAGGAGGGGGAGATTGTAAACTATGTCAGAGACCCTTTGGGTGACTTCATCTATCTTGCCACCGAAGTATCCGCCTATAATGCCTAGAAGGCATCCAATCAAAGTCACTATCACGGAGGTTATAATCCCTATGAAGAGGGATGTTGGGAAGCCTAGTAAGACGCCGATCGCGATATCTCGCCCAATTACATCGGTACCGAGCAGCCCGTAAACACTTCCACCAAGGATTAGGAGGATGTCACCCACCGAGTCCCTCTCATCATATGTCGTCACAGAGACCTCAAACCTGTACTTCCCCTTTAATGGTGAGGAAAAATTACTCCCAATGGGAGATCCAAAAATAAATCGCTCCGGATCTTTGCCAATTTCAGATGGGCTAAAGCTCAATCCATAGCTTTCTTTTAAGAACGACGAAACGCTTCTCCAGACATTTACATCAGAGTCTATCTTCAAGATAAATGGCTCCTTCTCGTAACGCGAATAAGGAGGCTTTTCTCCCTCTCTTGGAGATGACACTATGAATGATGTCAGCTCAACAGTCTTTCCATCAGGTCTCATGAGCTTAAGCGTGATAATTGGTGGAGATTTCCAGTATCTCACGTCTTTCATTAACATCGAAAAGAACTTTGGAAATTCGCCCGCATCATAATCTAAATCGAAGTAATAGAGTTTCTTGATCGTTCCATCTGGCGACTTAAACACTACTGGTTCATGTGTTTCCAGTATTTTGTGCTCGAAGAGCTTGGATTGTGTGAAAAAGTTCACCCATGAAGGTGGGGCAGATTTCGGGTAGTTTTCCCAAGCCTTCGGATTATTCCAGACAAGCTTTCCATAGTCTGGTGGAAATGCCACTAGTGCGTAGATTGAGAATGCTAGTAGGATTATCAGGAGCGCCACTCCAAGCTTTGAGACTGAGCTCGAAAAGAATATCCGGAGCATTTCTCTCTTTGATGAGATCATATTCTCACCCTAGGATCAAGCATGACATAGAAGATCTCGAGCACAAACCTGGCTATGACATAGACGAGTGTAAAGACGTAGACTAGACCTAGGATCAGGGCTTCATCGCTCGAGACTATTGCTTGGTAGAATAGCAGGCCCATGCCCGGCCATCCGAAGACCGTTTCCGTCAAGATGGCGCCACCTATGGATCCGGCCAAGCCCAATATTAGCTGGGTTAAGATTGGCGGTGCTGCAACCCTCGCGATGTATCTCCATCTGACTATGCGCTCTGGTAGGCCTTTAGCCTTAGCTGCTAGCACGAAATCTTCTTGAGCTATATTCATGACTACGGTTCTGGTAACATAAATGTTGGAGCCGACTGTAGCTAGAACCAAGACTATAATCGGGAGTGTTGCGTGCCAGAAGAGATCGAGAAGCCTTGCTAACGTGTCCTCAGGTGGGGGGATGCTATACATTCCTCCTGGCGGGAAGATCCTAAGATAGAAATAGAATACGAGTATAAAGATTATCCCAGTCCACCATGTTGGTAGAGCATATGAAATTGCAGAAAAGTATGTGAGGGCTCTATCAAGCTTTGATCCTATGGCTGTTGCCAGCTTAACCCCCACTAAGAGGCCAATTATGAAGGATAGCACGGTTGCAGTCGTAACTAAGAGGATCGTGTTAGGCAATCTTTCCATTATTAGATCTACAACCTTATTGCTTCCGGAGAATGTTTGGAGTGACTTGGATACTCCTAAGTCAAGTAATATTATCCTCTTTAGCATGTCCCCAATTCTGGTGTACCATGGTTTATCAAGTCCATAGGCCTTTATCAGCTCCTGCCGATAGGTCTCAACAGCCTTCTCTAAGGCCTCAGGATTAGTTATAGTTCTGGAGATTGCCTGCCTGTAGGTGCTTACCTCCTGCCTGACTATGGACATCAATATCCTGTCAGAGGTCCCGGTTGCCCCTATTATCACGACAACTAGAAGAAGTACTAGAAGGAGGACGAGTAAAAGGTTTACGGCACGGATAGCTAGTGTCCTTGCCAGCCCCATTATTTTCGTAAAAAATTAAGGGGGTAAAGTAATAAACCTTACAGTGCTATGATGTTCTCCGCTGCCTTATGATGGCGACCGCAGACAATGCAACGGCGATTATCGAGACTACCAGCACGATTGTGACTATCATCAACAGATTCTGGACAGCATCCTTTAGATCGGAGACCTCCTTGTGTAGCATTGCAACGTTAGCGCCTAGCTCCGATAATGACTTGCTGATATCACTCATTGTTGCGGTCGTCTTACTCTCGAGATCTTTAACTGCCGTATTCACCGTTGTGACACTTTCCGCTGTCTTTCCAATGGCACTTTCAACCCCCTTGAGAGCATCTGCAAGGTCTTTTGATAATTCTCCAATTCTTCGGGCAACATCCTCGGATACGACCTTAACCGACTCCTCGACACCCTTCTTTAATGGCTCTATGTTTAGGACGTCAACGAATTCCTTGACAGCGGTCACGAAGGCAACCTCATCACTGTATGCAGCAATAGTGAACTCGTAGAGCCCTCCAGGCCTCAGCTTCGCAGTGAAGTCTGGATCTAGCTTGATAGCGAATCTCGTCGGCGTGACTCTATCTCCCTCGCCAATCCTCACCACGCTGCCGGTAAGTGGATCCTTAACGAGATACTTTACGTGGAGAGCTCCAGGTCCCTTGACGTCAACTATCAGTGTCGATTCGCCGCCCGGGACTATTGTGGATTTACCGACACTTACTATCTCGACGGGCTCTGGTAATCCCCAGTAATTGTCTCCAGGCTTAAATGGATAGCTTTCATCTCTATAGGCTGCGAACTCAGCATACTGCGCCGCTGGATCGAATTTCGTCAGCATGAAGGGGCCATTGCCTATCCACATCAGACCATAGGTCTCATACCACTTTAATGCCGCGTCATATCTCGCCATCGCGTTATCCGCAGTCTCATATGTTTTGCCATTAATAGTGAACCAACTCTCCGGGAAGAATGCTTTTGACTTCATCTCCTTAATCACGTCCGCAACCGCAGCGGCATGATCCTTAAGTACTAGGCTCAGCCACGGTATTCCAAGCTTCGTCGCGGCGGTATCACTATATGCATAGGTCTTCTTCTCGAAGACAAGCTTATCCATCGCAGCCCAAACTTCCCAAGGCACAGTCATGCAAGGAGCGGAGACGGGCCAGACAGCTGCGGCAGCTTGATCAGCTATGTAAGCTGGCTCGAAATGCCAATAGTCTATATATACCTCCACTCTTTCGTCGGGCAATATCCTTATCCCCCTTATCATCTCGAAAATTGGAGCAATTCTAGAAGCTACGGCAGGCTCTGTCGAGTTCTTTTCTGGATCCTTGGCAAGATCCCATGAGGCAGCTAAGTTGTGTATCACATCAGCGAGTGATATTTGAATTCCATGATGCCACTTGGCTTTGAATAGCTTGGAAAAGTCGAATGTCACCTTACTGGTTGCCTTTGTCCCAGCCGGAACATTAACCCATTTATCGTTCACCGCATCCCAAATAACGGCATCGGAAGGAACATCAAGTTTTCCATCGGGCCCGGCGGTCTCGACATCGTATGAGGCTCGAACGGCGATTGGCAAGCCGTTAAACGGATGGCGAGCTATTACTGGGTCACATGTGGAGGCGGCAAGATCAACGGAGTATATATCCTCGAATCCTCCAACAGGATTCCACGTTGTTCTCTCCGTCCAAATCCACAGGTGTCCAACGGTCAATGTATCCTTACCCGGGATGTAGGCGTTTCTAATAACGTGCCAGGCTCTAATCCCAGCTCCAATATCGTTGGTTATGCCTGTGACCTCTGCCCTCGTAGCATATGCCTCCATCCTAGTGATCCCCCAAATCCTTATTGATTCCTGTATTGACATTTCTGACATCCTCCTGTATAGCTCGTCTCTCTCCGCCTTACTCTTGAACTGGCCTTGATAAATCCTCAGCCCTAGCTCATCTATAGTCGAGTTCTCGTATTGCCAATAGCCCGCCTCCTGCCATCCCGGCATATAGCCGAACCATGGCGCGTTGAATTGGTTTATTGTTCCAGCATCATATTTCTCGGGAGCCGACTTGCCCCAGCCCTCCGTGTACAAGTGCCATTCAAAGTCCTTTGGATCCGTGCCGTATACTTTCTCGATAGCTACTCCAAATGGCGCATAAACCCTTTCCACAGTGAATCCGAGTTTCTCAAGCTCTGTTGCAAATGTGTCACCGATCTCTCTTCTTTCATCCTCGATTCTTATTATGAACTTTAGGGTGACGGGCTTGCCATTGTAATACCATTTTCCACCGATTTTCTCGGCACCCATTTT
Source organism: Candidatus Wolframiiraptor allenii (assembly GCA_023539495.1). Taxonomy (GTDB): domain Archaea; phylum Thermoproteota; class Nitrososphaeria_A; order Caldarchaeales; family Wolframiiraptoraceae; genus Wolframiiraptor; species Wolframiiraptor allenii. The sequence continues at coordinate 2,640 of JAKCEV010000010.1, read as the reverse complement.
CGTCATTTCCTCATCAACTATCTGGGCGGCTAGGGCTGGATCATATTTGAAATCATACTTCGCGATTATATCGAATATTGTTGTGTAGTCTGGATCGTAGATTGATAGGAATGTTACCATTGGCGCGGCGAACCCCTCGTAGATATTGGTTACTATGAACTCTCTGTTGAATACGTACTGAAGGGCTAATCTGATTCTTTTATTGGCTAATGGGTTTAATTCTCCTGCGGGGGCGGGTGCCGGGTTTAAAACGATGTCAACGAGGCCGGCTGGAGCCATGTAAAGCTTCACATTGGGGTTGCCCATCAGAGCCTTGGCCTGTGCAGGCCTCAGGGCGAACTGATACATATCAATATCGCCGGCTTGAATGGCCTTTGGTGCCAGATCCACGGGAACTCGCTTATAGATCACCTTCTCAACAGCTGGTCCTGGCATCGTATGAGGGGCTCTATACTGAGCAAGGGCAGGCGAAATCATCAGAGATGTCGCTAAGATCACTAGCAAGGACAACAGGAATATTTTCCTAGAATTCATCGTTATTCCCATTATCAGCTTGTTTATTAGCATTTTTATGCAGTCTCACGGAACCTGCCCCCTCCCGATCTTCTAAGAATTATTCTCATTAATGAGAACGGTATTCCTGCTAGCATGATGGCTGCTTGTGTTTGAAAGGCCTCCGCTATTGCTTTGGCGAAGTTGCTTGTCATGACGTTTTCTTCGATATTTGCTGCTCCCTCCACGATTATTAATCGTGTAGCGGTCTCGTATGAGATTACTTGAACGAGGGATATGACTGCTATGTTTAGACTTATCAGGAATCCTATGTTGAAGGAGAGGGTCCTTATTGCTGAGGCTACTCCCCTCCTCTCCGGCGGGACTGATACCATTATTGAGCTCGTGTTGGGCGCGACGAAGAGGCCTGCGCCGATGCCAAGGAGTATTGTCGCAGTCATCACGTAGGCTGGGCTTGTAGTGGCGCTTATCCTAGATAACATGAGTAGGGCTGCTCCCGCGAGCAGTAGTCCTGTTATTGTCGGTATCTCGAACCCCTTCTTATCTGAGATTCTGCCGCCCAAGACCCCGAATACTAGGAATGAGAGCTCGAAGGGTATTATCAGCAACCCTGTTAATGATGCCGAGTAGTTTTCTAAGGTCTCGAAAAAGATGACTAGTAGGGTTAATGATGCCCCGAAGCCCATGGAATAGAGGAACTGTGCTATTATCCCTCCAGTGAATTGGAGGTTTCTGAATATTGATAGGTCTAGCGCCTTGCATCTGCCTCGCCGCTCATATGCTATGAAGAGCGTGAATAGTATCATTGCGAGGGCCATGAAGAGTATTGTCTCAGCGAGCCACTTGGCGGCGTTCAGCATCATCGTCAAGCCCATGGCTAGGGAGAATAGGAATAATGTGAATAGCAGGAATCCGGTGATGTCGAGGCAAACCTTCTGTGGGGGCCTGTACATCTCTCTCAGGGTTTTCATGCTCCATATAAGGGAGGCGAATCCCATTGGAACGTAGAATAAATAGATCCACCTCCACCCCAGCACGTCTATTATTACTCCGCTTAGTGTCAGCCCTAGGAGCGCCCCCAACCTCCAGGCGATCTGATTTATGCCGAGCCATGTTCCCAAGACGTCGCGGGGGAGATTATCCGTTAGTATAGTTATGCTTAGTGTCATCAGAAATGCAGAACCCACTCCTTGCACGATTCGCGATGCTATCAGCATGTGTGGGCTTAGCGCCAGGCCGGATGCTAGACCTCCAAGCGTGAAGATTAGCAGGCCCACGTTAAATAATCTCACCCTGCCGAATAGATCGGCGAGATCCCCAACAATCAACTGTATAATTGTGGATCCTATCAGGAACCCCTGAATTATCCATAATGTCTCATCGAAGCCTGCCCCAAGCTCATGGGCGATGACTGGGAATCCGACAAGGGCGAGCCTAACATTCAAGCCTGTTAGAAATGATGCTAGGGTTGTGACGGATAAAACTGATAATACTTTCCCGCGTTCAATCCCATTCGTCCCCACTCACCTTATGCCAGCCAGTTAAGAATCACGATCAATACTTCATACTATAAACCTTGCCGAGATCGGCGGTGATTTCTTTAGCCTAATCATCCTGGTAAAAGCGATTTTTGAGGTTGCGGATTACTGCTTCATGCTTTTCTTCCTCTTCTTAGCATGATACTCGATATAGGCTATCTCCTTCTCCGCCTCCTCGATGATAGCGCTGGGTCTGATTGCTAGGTAGTGGAAGACTATGCCGATGCCCCATCCCACGAGGGGATAGGGAAACCACAGATAGTGAGGGTTTATCCACAGATTGATAAAAAGGAGGAAAGCGTTCACAATTATGTATGCGGTGAGGTGGCTGATGAAGCCCCTTCTAGCATTGATCACCCGAATCTCTTTTAAGGCCTCCTTGAAATCCTCGAGAGATATCTCCTCGCTCATCTTCTCGCGAGCATTAACTCGGGTTGCAGCATAATAAGCTTAATGGGCGTCAATCCTGCTCCCGCTCGACCTCGACGGCCGTCCCATGGACTGAGACTAGGACCACAGTTTGGAATACCTCAGTGGTCTCGAAATCTATCCCCACGACAGCATTTGCGCCAAGCTTTCTAGCCTCCTC
>JAKCEV010000078.1 GCA_023539495.1 Candidatus Wolframiiraptor allenii | reverse complement strand
TGGGGTTTATCGGGGTCTTGGATTACGTGGACTCGACGCTTGCCGCTGTTGAGAGATACAGGCCGCCATCAGTCATCGCTAGGACGCTCGTCCATGATGACTTCAGCATTCTTGACAACTTTGCTAAAGAATACCATCGATATGTCGGTAAGGTGATGGACCATGTGTGCATGGAGCTGCGAAGCCTACTCTATGAAGTCCTCGGAGGTGAATAAAAGATGAAGAGGGTATGTGTTGTAGAGTTGATCGTTGATGAGGAGGCTGAGAAGAAGCTGAGACGGCTCTGCGACCTTTCATCGAAGCTATGGAACGAGGTCAATTATGCCAGGCTGAGGATGTTCCTTGAAAAGAAGGGCATCGACTTTAAGGCGACGTATAAGGAATTCTATGAGAAATATAAACCATTGATAGGCTCGGCTACGACCCAGACGATCCTGCTGAAGAATAGTAAGGCGTGGAAAAGCTTCTTCAGGTTATTGGAGCTGAGGAGGGAGGGGAGGCTACCGCCATCCATGAAGAAGGTTAGCCCGCCGGGATTCAGCAAGAGAAATGGATCTAGGACGCTGTGGACCATTATTAGAAAAGACCGGTATAAGATGGATGGCGACAGGATTATTCTTCAAGGCCTTGGCGCGATCGGCTGGATAGAGGTAAAGTATAGGGGCATTATACATTTGAGGGGCGAGCGAGGAGAGCTCATGATACGCTATGACACCGATAGAGGGAAGTGGTATGCAAACATTGCTTTCTCCAAGGTCTCCGAGAAGATGGTGGGGGACGAGTGGAGGAGGGTGCCGCTGCGGCCGAAGGGCAACCTGACCGCTGGCGTAGATGTTGGAATCAATAACCTGATGGCGATATATGTCGAGAATGGCTTGACGAGGCTCATCAATGGCAGACCATTAAAGGCGATCGCATTCTATTGGAAGGAGAGGATCTCCAAGTATCAATCGATGTTGAACAAATATGGTCTGAAGACGTCGAAGAGACTTGGACGGATGTATACAAAGTGGCGGAGACAGGTGAAACACTACATAGACACTAAGGTAAGGGAGGCCATAGAATGGCTTCATAACATCGGCGTCTCAAGGATCAAAGTTGGTTATCCAAGGTATATCGCGCAGAGGAACGGCAACTTCGATAACGTCCACGTCTGGACCTATGGATACCTGTTGAGGAGGATTGGCGAGGTCGCGGAGGAGTATGGTATAAAGGTGATCTACGTTGATGAGGCAGGCACCTCGTCGAGGTGTCCATGGCATGGTGACGGCTGTGGCGTCAGGATACACCGAGGGCTATTCAAATGCACGACGATGAGCAAGGTATTCAACGCAGACCTCATAGCGGCGCACAATATTTTATTGGCGCCAGTAACCCCCGAGCCCCGAAGAGGGGTAGGGGGTAATGGCCGGAGACCCGGCCAAGGGCTGAACCTCCAGAAGGAGGGATGTAGCCCAAACCTCCCCACACCAAATGGGGAGGAGGCCAACGTCCCCTTCCAGCCCCCTCCTTCTCACCAAACTAATTATTAGGAATACCTCTCCCGAGAATCGAACTTACATCTATAGAGATCGTGAAGGTCTGTGGCCGGCGGCCTCGATGCTTAAGCTTTTAAGCTCTAATTCTCCGCTATCTTCAGAGAGATTAGCGGGGGCCGGCTGCTTGTTCTCTCAAAAGTTTCTTAAGATATGGTTTGCGGGTGAGCTTGATGAGGAGGCTGTCGAGCATTTGAAGAGGAAGCTTGGAGAGGTCTTGGCCCGCCGAGGGCGGAGAATACTCCTGAGATTTTACTTGGAGGAGGGCTCCCACGAATCCTATTATGATGCATTGCGAAATATTCTTTTAAGCAATGTCTCATTGAGCATCGTGGTTGAGGAGAGGCCGGCCTCCGAGCTTGAGAGAGATCTTGAGAAGGCTTCTGGCGAGGAGATTTTGCTCGTGCTTGGTAGGGGTGCTTCTAAGCCATCGCGGAGCGCCGGCTTAATTGTTGAGGAGGTGGGGGGAGATGCTCGAGAATAAGCTCGACATAATCTTGACGACGGATCGGAGCATGATGACGACGCATCATGGGAAGGAGTTTCTGGGCTTTATGGCGACCGGGCCAGCTGTCGGGATGCCGGAGAGGCTCTGGATGTGGATAGCATGCCCTAAGATGAGGACCGACTCCGCGGGAAGGCCGTGGCAGGCACCATACGCGCTTAGGAAGCTTGAAGCCCTCCTCCAGGACAGAGGGTATAATGCGGCGGTTATAGACCCGGATCACGTAAACAGGTATCTCGCGGACGCTAAGATACTCATGCTCAGCCATCATGATTATTTCGCGTTATGCCCGCCGAGCAGCGAGTGGTGGGTGGTCACGAAGAAGGAGCCCGTGAATTCCAAGAGCTTTCGGAGCTTCATGGATGGCTTGAACCTCGCCGAGGCGAAGAGGCGGGGTCTCAAGATAATCGTTGGGGGGCCGGCGGCGTGGCAATGGCTCTACAAGCCGGACCTGATTGAGAGATGGGGCATAGACACGATAGTTGATGGTGAGGGCGAGCGGGTGGTTACGGGCTTGGTTGAGAGGGTGTATGCGGGGGAGCCTCTGCCCAGATACGTGTTCGTCGGCCCAAGTGATGTTCCCTCAATAGAGGAGATTCCGCTGATAAAGCGGCCGAGCATAAACGGGCTTATAGAGATCATGCGTGGATGCCCAAGGGGGTGCAAGTTCTGCTCCGTAACCCTCAGGCCCCTCCGCCACATCCCCCTCGATAGAATCGAGAAGGAGATGCTTGTGAATGTGGAGGGCGGCGTGGAGTCGGGAATACTTCACTCGGAGGACATCCTCCTCTACGGCGCGATGGGGCTTAAGCTGAATCCCGATGCGCTGATAAAGCTCCACCAGCTGGCAAGAAGACACTGGAAGTCCATAGCGTGGAGCCATGCAAGCCTGGCGGCGGTGAAGAATGCTGAGGAGGAATACCACCTCATATCCAAGATAATGGAGATCGTTAAGAGCGGTGGGCAGGATTATCTAGGGGTCGAGGTGGGAATTGAGACCGGGTCCGTGAGGCTCGCGAGGAAGATCATGCCCGCGAAGTCGGCCCCCTACCCGCCCGAGATGTGGCCCGAGATAGTTGAGGATGCCTTCGCGATAATGCACGAGAACAATATAGTTCCTGCGGCGACGCTGATACTAGGCCTACCAGAGGAGACGCCGGATGACGTGATGAAGACCGCTGAGCTCATTGACAGGCTCAGGCCATATAGATCCCTTATAGTGCCCATGTTCTTCGTCCCGATGGGCATCCTGAAGAACAAGGACTGGTTCACCGATGTCAAAGTGACTGACGAACACATAGAAGTGATGAGGAGATGTCTATGGCATAGCATATACTGGGCCGAGAAGATCTTAAGCGAATTCTACCTCAGGAATCCAAAATACTTCCCGTTAAGGTGGATGCTCCAGCTATTCCTTAAGTATGCCACATACAAGGGCAGGTTGATTGAGAGAAAGCTTGGATTAACACCGCTGGGCCGCCGCGAAAAGTATGGGGAAGAGGTGCTCGCGGCGGCGCAATAGCCTCCTCGATAAATCACATTACATTATCGACGTAAATACTACTGCTTGGAAGATTAGCTGCGATGCGAAGAATATTATGAGCGCTGTTAGGGCTGCGGTCGCACCGTCAAGTCTCCTGCCGTATGCTATGAGTCCCGTGAGAAGGGGTATCGTCAGGACTTGTGATACCGTTGATAGCGTGCCGGTTATCACGTGGTATTGAGCGGTTTTCTCAACAGGGATTATGCCTAGGCTGAAGAGTTTATTCATGGCTAGCACCGCAGGATATAGCATAAGGGGTAGCTGGGCCACCGCTAAAGCCCCCACGAACTTCAGCTCATCCCAGGCTGATTGCCATGCCACGCCCCTAATCCTCGCTGCAAACCCCTCCTCACTCCTCCTAAACAGCGCGCCCGAGAATATTATCGATAAAATCGTTGAGAGTATGTAGAGTATTCCAATGTTCAGCAGATACTGGCCGGTTATCCGGAATACATTGGGCTCAACGCTGTAGAAATGGAGTATAAGCGGTGCTTGACGCGTGTAGATGAGGAGGGCGATGGAGAGGATGGCGCTGAGAGCTGGCAGGATCATGAAGACCGTCTTCTGTTCATAGAGCGGCGTATAGAGCCATAATGGGAAGAAAAGGCTTTTGAATATTGAGATCGCCCTGCCTCGTTGATTCGATTCCATCAGGTCGGCTGCAGTGATCGTTCCCTTCTCCTTCAAGGCCTTATATACTTTCAAGCCCTCCTCGGTCAACATGTAGTTCTTATCGCCGTCCTGGGTCACGAACCTCCTAAGCTGCCTTAGGTTATAGTAGAGAGATCCTGTGCTAATCTTAAGGGAGTCTCTGAGTGCGGTTGCGCTGATCTTCCCAGCATCACCTATGGCCAAGATGATCCTCCTCCTCGTCTTATACCTGAGGAGCCAGACAAGCTCATCCTCGCTAGGCTCTCTAAGAGCCGCGACCAGCATCAATCCTCCCCCTCTGCTTCAAAGGATGGAAGAATTACGAGGATAAAAGGATGGAAGAAGGGGAAGGATAAAAGCCCTGCGTTTTTGCTTTTTCTTCCTCTCTCATCCGCTGGATTCAAGGCTTCCAAAAAGGAGGCTTTAGAAGAG
>JAKCEV010000077.1 GCA_023539495.1 Candidatus Wolframiiraptor allenii | reverse complement strand
GTATCCGCCCATTAAGCTCCCTAGAGCCCTTATCCTCCTCATTAAGGCGCCTGAGGCCCTCCATCACAATTACCGTCGCGCCAACCTCCCTAGCCTTACCAATAATCTCCTTAGTTGCCCTATAGTAGATCTCCCTGATCCTCCGCCATTCATGTCCCCTATACTTCCCCAGCAACCTCGCCCGTAGCCCCCTGCCGCGAACCCTCGACCGAATCCGCCTACGCTTAAGGAAGTATCGGGTTCTAATAATCCCCTCATCAGTCTCAAACCTCTCAATGAAGTCATCGCTTCCATATACGATGACGTTCTCGTTAACATCAACGGCGATGATCTTGACATCTGCGCTCACCTCCGGCAACACAACGGCCCAGCGAAATGCGACGTTCAGGTAAAGGTCGCTATCATCCCTTAGCACCAGCCGCGCCTCACCCAGTTTCACCCCCCTTAAACCTCTCATGACGCTTCCCATGGAGCAGCTTCAGCGTGATCCACCTTCCACCATAAACAGCTATTGAAACCTTCCAGCCCTCGACATCAAGTTTGAATAATTGCCTGTCAAGCCATATCGTCCATCCCTTAAATATTGGTTTCTTCCTTTCACGCATCCCCAGCTTCTTCAGCTCTATGAAGGACTCGTAGATGCTGGCGGCATGCCTGCAGGCAGTAAAAATATAATGCGATGGCGGTGTTGGATATCTTTGCCGTAGCTCGCGGTACTTTGCATGATACAGGCCCATAAAAACTGGTGATCTCATGCGAGTGGACATGTTCTATGAGCTCATTCACGATCCTCCTACTCACCTCTGAAGCCTTCGCATTCCTCGAAGACCTCGTAGAGTAGGCTTCTCAGCTCCCCGCAGACATGGTCCATTACCTTGCCAACATATCCGCGATATCTCTTGGCGAAATCATCGAGTATCCTGAGCTCATCATGGACAAGCGTCCTAACAATGATTGATGGCGGCCTGTATCGCTCGGCGGCAGCAAGCGCAAGTCCACATAATCCACGACCCTGATGAACTCCCTTAGGAGGCCTGCTTCCTCGAAGGCATCTACATAACCACCCATACTTGTCACAATACCCTCCCAATACGCGCCTGCCCTTATTCGTTGGGGAGTAGCCTGAAAGTGGAAGATTATTATGATGCCGAGATGCCGGGAAGCTGGCTAAACATAGGATTCCATGGCGATGGAAGGACCTCGGAGCAGGCATTCATAATACCGTCAGGGAGGAGACGATGTCAGGTATTTCATGGCGAGGGGCGTGAGGGAGGGCGATAGAAGTGTAACGAGATGCGACATGATCAGGATAATGGACTGGAATCAGCTGATCGAATACCTCGGGGATTTCTGGGGGAGATGTGGGACGCCATGCTATTCAAGCTGAAGACCGCCGAGACAAACATGCCATAAAGCCGAAGCCCACATCACAACACCCCCATATTTTTATCTCCCATTTTCAAGATAGACCCCAAAGAATAAATCTCGGAAATGCAAGAGTTTTTAGAGAAACGGCTTGAGAATAATAGTCAAGGCATTCGCTACCCTCCGGGAGATATTTGGCGGAACAGGGATTCTTTATCTCGAGCTCCCCGAAGGCTCAACTATCAAGGACTTGCTGGAGAAGCTTAGAGAGCAGTATGGCTCTAATCTCGATGTTAGTGGGTTTGTGGATGAGAACCCTAGTGTGAAGATCCTGGTAAATGGGAGGGAGATAACATATTTAGATGGTTTAGGGACTAGGCTGAGGGATGGTGACTCGATCGCCTTTATACCACCGGTCGCAGGTGGATAAATTATCGCTCGAGGAGCTTGAGAGATATGATAGGCAGCTAAGGCTCCTCGGGTTCGACGTCGAGAGCCAGCTAAAACTGAAGAGATCTAGGGTTCTAATCGTCGGCGTTGGAGGCCTTGGATCCGCCGCAGCTCTTTACCTCGCCTCAGCTGGCATTGGTTTCCTGAGAATAATTGATGATGGCTATGTTGAGCTCAGCAACCTGAATAGGCAGATACTCTATAATACCGGAGATCTGGGTAGGCGAAAGGTCGAAGTGGCTGCTAAGCGCCTCAGAGAGCTGAACCCGGAGATCGAGGTTGAAGCTTTGGGGGAAAGGCTGACGGAGGAAAATGTCAAGCAGATTTTATCGGATGTTGATCTGGCGGTGGACTGCCTCGACAACTTCAGGGCCAGGTTCATACTTAATGATGCATGTGTGGAGCTTGGGAAGCCGCTTATCCATGGCGCGATATATGGGGCTGAGGGTAGGCTTATGACTATAATACCGGGTAGGGGGCCGTGCTTGAGATGCCTCATACCGCGGGAGCCCGCCGAGCATGATAAGATCCCGGTTCTGGGGCCTCTCCCGGGGGTGATCGGGGCGCTTGAGGCTCTAGAGGCAATAAAGGTCATCACAGGGCTTGGCGAGCCGGCAGTAGGGAAGCTCATAATCATAGATGGAATGGACCTCTCCTTCTACAGGATAGAGGTCAGAAGGAATCCGGGTTGCCCTGCATGTGGGAAAATAAAAATTGAGGGGATATAGAGGCCTAGATTATTCCAAGGTTTTTCAAGGTCTCCTCGGGAACTCTTCCATCAGGGTCATATCCATGCTTCCGATAATATTCATCGAGCATCCTCTCGAACATCTCCCTATCATAGACCTGGCCGTGGGACGATGGCTCCTCGAAGAACCTCCTAGGCAGTATATCATCTTTCCGGGAGAAGCCATGGAGCTGGTTGAAGTACCTCTCCTGCGTCCAGATCCTCTCCCCTATTTTATCCAAGTCATCTGGTGTGACCTCTATCCCGGTTAGCCCGGAGTAGAGGGCGGCGTAATCTTCCTTCGTCATCGCGAAGCTGCTGAACTTACAGAACGTCATGCTGTCCAAGACCGCGAACAGCCTCTCGAAGTATATCACGACATCCACCTTGCCATCATATGCCAACGGATCCGTCTTGTATGGTATGCCGAGGACCTCAGAGGAGATCGCGTAGGCCCTTAGGTGGCAAGCCCCCCTATTCGACGTCGCATATGTGAGCCCCATGCCCTTAGCACCTCTAGGATCATATGCTGGTATACTCAGCTTCTTCACGGACATGGAGATCTCGGGGGCACCAAGCTTCTCGGCAGCACTCGCCCCTCCCTCAGCCAGCAGGTTCCCGAGCTCTCCTTCGCGATAGGCAATTTTCTTGATGAGCTCGATGAAGGCGTCTGCATCACCCCATTTCACGGAATCCTTTATCAATCCCTTCTCAGAGGCCTCACAAGCGACGGCAAGCGTATTCCCCAGTTCTATTGTGTCGAGACCATAGGAATTTGCGAGGTAGTTCAGGTATGAGACCGCCTCGATGTGGCCCAATCCTGTCATGGCTCCAAGAGCCCAAACTGTCTCATACTCGGGGCCCTCGCTCTCATGCTTGAACTTCCCATCCTTAACTTCAGACTCTCTCTTGCAAGCTACGGGGCACATAAAGCATGTCCACTGCCTTCTCAGGATCGTCCCGCGGAGGTTCTCGCCCGAGATATAATATGCCTCTTCAAATATCGTTTGCTTCGCGTTTCTCGTCGGAAACGCTCCCAGCTCGTTGATCACGTTCACGAGGACTGCCGTCCCATAGACGGATAAGCCGCCCTTGCCAGGGCTTGTTATATCGCTCTCCCTAATTCTCCTAAGCGAGTCCTCGATCGCCCTCTTGAACTTGTCCGGGTTTGCTGGCTGAGGCTTCCTCTTTAGGTCGGGGAGCATAATGAGTCCCTTAACCCTCTTGCTCCCCATCACAGCTCCTGTGCCACATCTCCCAGAAGCCCTGCCGCCGGGAGCAAACCTGCTGAAATGCATGATGTTCGCGAACTTCACCATGTTCTCTCCAGCCGGCCCAATACCATAAAACACGGCCTCTGCACCATATCTCCTCTTAACCGATTGATATGCGTCAAACGTGGTCTTGCCCCAGAGAGCCTTCGCATCCTCGATCGTAATCGTACCGTTCTTGGCGACTAGTAGAACAGGCTTATCAGATGCATTGGTAAGCACCACACCATCGAAGCCAGAAAGCTTGAGCGCCGGGCCAGCATATCCGCCGCAATGGCTATCAGCGAATGCGCCTGTTAATGGGGACCGGGTGATAGCGGCAATCCTGTTTGAAAGGGGGGCATCGCTGCCAGTCATCGGGCCGACCATTATCACTAAAATGTTCTCGGGTGATAGTGGGTCCTTGCCAATAGCATGCTTCAGGAGGAATCTTCCACCAAGACCTCTCCCACCGATGAACTTTGCGGCCTCATCTTCATCAACTTCCAGATACTCAACGCGCTTCTCCGAGAGGTCAACCCATGCTATCCTATTTGCATAACCACTAACAGACGTCACAAAAAAATAATGTCAGAGCTATATATAAAAGTCTTTATGCCCTTCACCATGAAGTATGCCCGCTCACCCCGAATCATGAACGGTATAACGAATACGTGCTCAGCCTCCGGCTCCCCCATCACATGTCTCGATCCTTATGTGCAGGCAGTCCCCCGGCATGATAAAGTCAATAAACTTCTCATCTCATCTTCCTTGGCCTCCCCTCCTCTCGGCCTCCCCCGCGAGCCTCCTCATATTCCCCTCATTCATGGGCTCTAGGAACGGCCTCTTCAGCAATAGCCTGACGCCTCTAATCCTCCTAATAATCGCCATGCACATTTTATCACCTCTCATCGTTAACGATTATGGTG
>JAKCEV010000076.1 GCA_023539495.1 Candidatus Wolframiiraptor allenii | reverse complement strand
TAACCAACCCTCTGAACCCTACCATAAACCCTAACCTGAAAAGCCTTCAGCATCAAGCATGAGCGGAGCCACTTTCACCTATAAAGCTTTCATGGTGAGCTATTCACTCCTCTAGGGCTTATGCTTGTACCTTGGATTCCTAAATATTCATCTACTCAATATACATACTATCTTTATGCTGTTTTACGTCGTCTATTAGAGGGGAGGGGGTAAGCATATTGTTGCTCTAGCTTCCAATGGCATATATCATTTGCGCAGATGATTCCTGAGATTATGACCGCCTCTATTCCTCCGCCTGGGAAGGTTGAGGCACCGACTAGATATAGGCCTTTTATTGGCGTCTTAAAGTAGGGTCTCTTAACTTTTATTGACTGGTCAAAGGAGTACATCGCCCCCTCCGGCATGGAAGTATATCTCTCCAATGTTTTCGGTGTTGCTGCATCTTGGACAGCTATGTGCTTGCTGAGGTCTGGGATTATCTTCTCGGCCTTCCTAACCAATGTCTCTGTAAGCCTCTTCTTCTCAGCTAGGTATTCCTTAGTTCCTCTCTCCGGGAAATCATGGTAACTGGCTCCTGTTAATATTGTAATACTTGATGCTCCTTCAGGGGCTAGGCTTGGGTCTGCATTCGAGTTTATAACCATACTCAACCCCTCATCCAGATCCTCGATTATCGTCGGGTATCCGGACAAGTCCATTTGAACCCCTAGGAATACCATGAAGCATGATGGAGACATCTTCAAGCTTTTAATGTATTCAACAAACTTGCTATCTAGGTTTTCTTCTCCAACGAGTTCTAGGAATGTTGTCTTCGCATTCACGTTAGCGACGATGATCCTGCTTCTGAAAACCTTCCCCCCTACCCTAACCCCTTTAACCTCTCCATTCTCAACTAATATCTTATCCACCCTATGCCTCGTGAGAACTATGCCGCCGTTGGATTCTATGAAATCCTTCAAGGCGTCTGAGAGCCTCTGAGCGCCACCTCTTGGAAAATATCCTCCATGTAGGTAGTATGAAACTACAGCGGTAAGCGCACTACTCGCTGGTGTTTCATCAGGCTTTGTTCCTAGGTAGCCTAGTAGAGCGCATAGAAGAGACTTTAAGTCCTCGTTAGCAAAGTACTCATCAAGCTTCTCCTTATAGGTCTTATTCATCCAATCATAGAAGTGTGGATGCTCTCTCGGGTAATCTAAGAGTTTTCTAGCTCCAAGAACTTTAACGATAAGCTCGGCGGGAAGCGGGACACCATAATATTCAGACTCCCTATAGCATTCTTCATAGGCTTTCATAGCTTCATGAAAGAAAGCATGGATATTCTCTTCCTCCTCTGGAAACATGTTTGATAAAGCCTCTATAAATTCCTCTAGGTTGCTAGCGTCTATCATACGACCTTTGAAGATGAGCCTCATTCTATTTCTTACGAAGAATTCATCCTTCCCCAGCCCAAGCTCCCTGATGAGGTGGTTGACAGGCCCCTTCTCCCAGAGCCCGCTTACATTCTCCACGCCCGTGTTGAAGACAAAGTTCCCCCTCCTAAAAGATGAACAGTAGCCTCCAACCTGGTAATGCTGCTCTAGAACTAGGACCCTGTATCCTCTCTTTGAGAGTAGGGCTCCACATGTTAAACCGCCGATACCGGAGCCTACGATAATGACATCGTATTCATCTTCTCTCTTCGGTCTTCGAGGATCAACATCAACCTTCCAATCATATTTCTTAAACTCTCTTATAGCGAGGTAAGCTGGCGCCTTCAATGGGAAGAATATGGAGAACGCTATGCCGATAGCAATCAGTATATTTGAGAAGATTATGGTGAAAGGCATGTTGAGAAGCATGAATATAGCCGCGTTTAACATGAAGATCGCTGCCCAGACGCTGGTAATTACGTTATTGATTGTTAGAAACGTCTTATCCCTCCAGTAAATCTCCGGATAGTCTCTCTTAGCAACCTGAAGGGTGTAAGGCCGCTTAATGGCTAGGGAGAGGGATGCCATCAGGAATAGAGAGAGGTAGCCGAGAAAGCCACTCCTCTCAACAAATATATGCGAGTTTAAGATGAATGTAGCTATAGCGGCTATGCTGAAGTAGGAGAGTGAGGCTAGATCCATTAGGTTAAAATCCCTCTTATAGATCTGCGGGATCACGAGTAGAATAGAGATGGTTAAGGCGATGGCGATGCCCAACTTATCCCCCATGCCGCACATCATCCAGTAGACAATCCATGGGGTGAATGAGAAAAGTATGTAGAGCATGCCCGGCGCTCTTCTACTACTACCTTGCATATCCTTTGGCGGATAAGTTCAACTCTTACTTTAGGCTTTACTCAATTCTATGGGTTTGTAAGAATCTCGAGAAGAGGATTGAGGGGGAGAAGCTTGAGAAGGATCTTGCATGATGTCTTCTCGCGTGGGGATGTGTTTATCCTGTCCCTGCAGACTGGGGGCTGGGGTTTTCAGCCTGTCTCAGGCTTCGCCGTAATGTTATATTTTCGGCCAGAACGTGTTATTATGTAGGTTGCGGAGGATCTTGCTTGGCCCGTTTAGCGATGTTTACAGGCGGGGTAACCTGTTATTCTTCAAGACCCCGGAGGAGTATAGGGATAGGGTTTTGGAGGATTCCCTGAGGCCCGGCTTGGCGATATCGCCGGGCAGGATTATGAGGGCGTATAAGGATAGGCTTGGCAGATACTGGATACTGGTGGAATACGTGAGGGGTTATGACCTCTATAAGCACTTCAGGCTCGCGCCCATGAGGGATGCTTGGAGGATACCGAGGATAACCGTTGAGGTATGCCCGGCATGTGGGGAGGATGTGGTGGAGGGGGTGTGCCTGGAGTGCGGTGAGAGGGTTGAGAAGCCTAGGCATCTTGAGGTCTGGAGGGATCGTGAGGCTGTTGAAGAGCTGATCCCGGTAACAGGGATTAGGAGGGGGGTTGAGAGCCTGGTTATAGAGTCTGAGACCGGCCAGCTGGAGATACCTAAAGGGCTGATCCATGAGAGGATGTTATCGATTGTTAGGAGGGGTGGATTGATCTACATAAAGCTATTAAAGCTATTGGAGGGCTCAAAACAATCATAAACGGTCTCCGTAAAAGGCATCTATTTCACTCATTTCCTGAGATTGGCATATGGTGTTGGGTTAAGCATTCTTAGCGCTGCTTATTGGGGACGTTGCCTCGCCTTATGTGATCCAGGGCCTTGTGTGGACTGTTATCTCGGCTTTCTCCAGGGCTCTCCTTAATGCTCTGTCTATTGTGGCGGCCTCGGCCTTCACCTCCGAGTCTCTAAGGTGTAATGTTGTGACGTAGAGGGCTAGGTCCTCTTTATTCGACCTCCCGGGCAGTCCGGCGTAAAGCCTCTTGAAGGCCTTGATGTACTCCCTGTATTCTAGGAGCTTCTCAGTTGGCTCGCCATGCTCTATGAAGCCCGTCCTGACCATGCAGAGGTTCAGCCTCTCAGCCCTTCTCAAGGCCCTCCAGATTCTTCCCCCGGCTTTGAGCCTTACACCTTCAACCTCGTGTCTCGTGAAGTCGCAGACGGCCGGTATCCTGCCGGTGGCCCTAATATGCTCCCCCGAGGCAAGCACCTCCAGGAGATCCGAGTACTCTACTATGAAGCATGAATCCATTAGCACGAGAGCGTATCCAGATGCGCGGATCCTCGAGACATCCGAGGGGCTCTCAACCCATATCTCAAACCTGTTCTTCACTAAATCAGGATATTGTCAACCTTTGTTTAAGCCTTTTCACCATGAGCTTTGGATGCTAGATGATGGGTTGGCATTCTCATTTTATTTTGCCGGGATTAGGTGTTCCGGCGTCTTGAATCCTTTCTTGGCGAGGGCCTTGGCGACCTTGGGTATTGAGAGGGCGTAGACTACGTGTATGCAGTCTGGCTCGGAGCAGAGGTCGCAGAATGTCCTGTCAGGGTATCCGACATATATCGTGGCAACCCTCTTAAGTAGAGAGTCGTATATCAAGACCTGGTTGCCGTTAGCATTAATGTGCTTGAACCTCTGATTTGACCAGAATCCCTCGCTCTCGAGAAACCTCCTGACAGCCTCCTCGATAACCTCCCTCCTAGACCTGAATCCCTTGGACCTGCCGAGATCGCTGAGGAGGTAAGCATCAATGCTCCTGAGAAGACTGCTGCTAATCCTAACCTTCTCAGAAGACATCAGGAGATGAAACGTAAAACAGGGATATATGTCTTAGACACCCCACCCTGAAAGTGGAGGCTGGGGGCAGAAGCGCCCCCACAATGGGCCCATAATGGGGGCAAACCCGCCCCCAAACGTATACGTCCACACCTCAAGAAATCAATACTCCTATTTTCATGGAGCGCACTTTCACATATGAGACATGGTTCGAAGGATGAGGCATGCGGAAAACAGGCAAAGGCTGAGAAGGATGGGCATCTCCGGGGCCCTCGTCGCCATCCTCCTAGTCGTCGTAGCCATAGCCTTCGTCGGCATCGCCGTAGCCGTGATGGGCGGATACCTTGGAACAGCCAGCGTCAAGACGGATGTAATGATCGAGAAGCTGGACCTAGTGGCGAACGGGCAGAGCGTGGTGGCCGTCAGAAACACCGGAAACGTGAGGATAACCAGTATAACCGCCACATTAACCTGCGACCAGACAAAGAGCCCCTCGTCGCCATCATTTAACCTCGGTGGAGGGGGAACCGGAACAGCGACGGCGTCGGCAGGATTGGATCCCGGGAAGACAATATCGGTAACATGGGATGCCGGTAACCTCATCCCGGGCGAGACGTGCAGGCTAACGATAGAGGCGACAGCGGCGAACGGCGCCACAGCAGCGGCATCGGCATCCGCGATAGTCAGGCCGTAATGGAGGTGGGATAACGAGGAGCATGGCCGGCCGCCGGATAAACCGGTCGCGGGC
>JAKCEV010000075.1 GCA_023539495.1 Candidatus Wolframiiraptor allenii | reverse complement strand
AAAATCTATAGGGGGGAAATTCGATATAGTCCATGGCCATAACCTCCCATCAGCGCCAGCAGTTAAGCTTGCTAGGGCTCATGCGAGGATTGTAACGCTTCACGGGGTCTATTCGAGGCAGATCGGGCTATTGTATGGCGGCATGCTGGGCTCCATGGCGGAGCTATTCGAGAGATGGATTCTAAGAGGCGTGGATGCCGTGACGGCGGTCAGCTTAGAGGCCGTGAGATATTATCGTGGCCTAGGGCTCAAGGTAGTACATATCCCAAATGCGATCGACTTATCCGAGATGCCAAGCGAAGCAGAGAGGATCTCGGAGCCACAGATAACCTACCTAGGGAGATTATCAAAGGAGAAGGGTGTTGACATACTCGTGAGGGCAGCATTAATGGGGCTAAGGGGGATAGTTGTGGCGGGCGATGGCCCCATGAGACCACTCATCGAGAGAGCTGCGCAGAAGGGCCTCCTAAAATTCCTCGGCCCACTACCACGAGCCAAGGCGTTAAGGATATTAGCGGGCTCGGATGTGGCCATCTTACCATCGAGGGAGGAGGGCATCAGCACGGTACTGCTCGAGGCCATGGCCCTAAGAATACCGATAGTCGCGACAAGGGTCGGAGGGACAACCGAGATCCTTAGAGATGGCGAGGACGCGCTATTGGTCAATCCGGATCCGGGCGAGATCAAGGGGGCCGTCATAAAGCTCTTGGCCGATAGAGGTCTTGCCAAAAAGCTGGCTGAGAACGCGTATCAAAGACTGTTAAGCAACTATGAGTGGAGGATAGTTATGGAAAAGTATCTGAGACTATATGAGCGGCTCGTGGACGCCGATAGCTAGCTTCTATCGGAAGATTCTTATTACACTGCTCTAGGTGATCTTGAAAAATGTCATCTGTGAGGCTGAAGCGTCCCGGGGCGATCTTCTTCGCCTCAAACTTTTACAGCCTCTTCACGGGATTGGCCTTCACGGTAATAGTGACGCGGAGCTTAACGGTGAGCGAGTTTGGCCTCTGGAGCATGATCTCGCAATACATCGCTTATACGGCAATACCGCTATCGAATATAGCATCCTTCTGGATAGTTAGATATGCTGCTAGGGGGTTTAAGCAGGCTCCAAGCAGCGGGATACTATTCGCCGCGATGCTATCATTCATCGGCCTCCCACTCTACTCAGCCGTGGCCTTATGGGCGAGTATAGCGTTCTCACAGCCAATATTCTTCATAATGCTCGCCACACCCCAAGTCGTAACCTATATCTTCCTAGGCGCATTAAGCAGCATAGCCACAGGCATATCACCGGAGCAGATAGGCGTCTCAAGCATAATCTTCGAAACCAGCAAGGTGGTGTTAGCCTACGTCCTTGTAAGGATGTTAAGCCGGGGCCTCGAAGGGGCCATAATCTCGGTGATATTGGCCCAAATAATCCAGCTCGGATACCTGTTACTAATCTTCCGAGGAACCATAAGCGGGCAGCTAATTGATAGAAGCTTGACCAGGAAATGGTTCAAGCTCTCATGGCTCCCACTCTACGAGCTCTTCTCAAGTATAGTGAGCGGCCTAGATGCCGTCGTCGCTAGAATAATCTCGATGACTGATGCGTTGATTGGTGTTAGGAGCGTTGCATGCATAGCTGGATCCTTCCCCCACTACACATCCTCCCTAACCCTATCACTATACCCGAGAACCCTAGGCACAGCAGACAACCATTCCTGGAGTAGGGATGTCGAGGAAATGCTCAAGTTCCTCAGCCTAATAGCTATACCGATCACCCTCGGCAACATAGCCTTAATGGATATAATTCTCGGGATTTTTGGCAGAAACTATACCCCCGTGCTCGCCGCCGCCATAACAATAACCATAGCACGGCTAATCAACCTAGTAAATTATGTAACTGATCCGGTCATTAGGGGTAGCGAGAGAATCGATATCCAAGAATGTGCCAACACGAAAGATTACCTGAAAAGCACTATTTTTAAGCTCTTGACCACGAACAACCTCTCTGCAATAGCCTATGTTATAGCCGTCGCGATAGCATTAATGCTCTGGAGTAATGGTAACATCTACACAGCAGCCTTATACTGGAACCTCGCATCGTTTACATGTATACCCTTCATAGTGTATAAGGTCAAAATTATGCATGATATCGGTGTTAAGACAAAATTCCCAACATTAAACATCATAAAATATCTCGCGGCATCAACACTCATGTTCCTACTCATTCTAGTCTTAAAAGACCACTTGAAGCAATACTTCCCTAGAACAGCTATTGGGCTCATTTTCCAAACAGTGACATTAACAGTTTTGGGAGCATTATTTTACGCGGCATTAGTCCTCATCATGGATGAGTATGCGAGGAAAATCTATGGAGAAGTCATTAGAAGCCTAAGTTTCAAAGCATCTGCTGGATAATGCCATCCTACTTGAGGAATAATTGATATAATGCTCCAGCAATCCGCGCATCCTGCCTCACAAGCTCTATGAATGGTAGAATGAATTTCTCGCTCAAGGTTAGATGAGGCACCTTAACATATCTAGATAGATAGTAGAGGTATAGCATTGGCTGTAGCACAGGTATGAAAATGCACGTCATCAAGACTATGTTTTTCAGCCTCAGAAAGTTCTCCATATCCGGATGCTTTCTCGATATGAGTATGAAGCTCCTACCATACCTGAAATTAAGCCTTAGGATCCTCGCCCTCTCCAAATGTAATACGTAGATATTCAGGTAGGAGAGCTTATAACCCGCCTTCCTAATCCTATAGCTTACATCGCTATCCTCCTTCGCTAGATTAAAATACGAATCAAATCCGCCTATCTCCTCAAGCACCCTCCTCCTAAAAACCGTACAAGCCGTATGAAGGGCAACCGCTTCCGCGGGGTAAGGTGGATCCAAGTGATGGAGATATATCGCGAGATTCTTTTCCTGGAACCTCCCAAGCCATCCTCTATCAAGTGAAATCGGCTTAAGCTTTGCGGATACCGCGCCCAGCCTCTCATCTTGTTGAAGCAGCTTAACAGCCTCCCTCAAGAAATCCCCATTCACTATAACATCACTATCTAGCATAACAACGTATTCAGCGCTTGATGCTCGCCAACCTATATCCCTCGCATAACCCAATCCCCTCCCACCATCACATAACACTTTGATGCCCAGCTCTCCACGATACTTCTCAACTATACTTAGGGTGTTGTCCGTTGAGCCCCCATCAACTATAATAACCTCAGGCTCAAACTCATCCTTCAATCCTGTTAAAGCACCTAAACATTTATCCAACGTTCTGCCTGAATTCTTTGTCAATATCACGAATGCTAGCTTCAATTTTCAAACCCCTCAAAACTAAATATTATTTAAGGGTTTGGAGCACTAATTTCTTCAAGAATGGAGCAGCATTATATAAAATCTGCTCAGAGAGGAGGCTCGACCCTCAGAGTGCTTGTTCTAGATGCTCTCTGGAAGGAGAGGCCCGAAGAGGAAATTCCACCGATCCTCGGCGGCCTCAGGCTTCATCAAAAAGTCCTAGAATTCATGAATGAAAGAGCTTTAACGATAGGGCTTTCTTCAGATCCACCAGCCTTTAAGCATGGAATCACATATGCTGTAAGGCAGGAGTTCGGCAAGCCTCTTAGGCTGGAGTTCTACAGGTACCTGATAAGGCTCTGGATAAACTTCCTTAGAATTATTCGCGCTCATAAGCCACATGTAATCTATAATCCCGGGGTGGGATGGCATAATGATTGGCTGGCGCTCTTCGCAAAACTCCTCGGCTTAAAAGTAGCATCATATTTCCACCATTATTCACTCCCCGGCGGAGCAATAGTTTATCCGAGAAGCCTTCTTGATCTGCCAAAAATGTATAATGAGGTGAGAAGAGTTACTCGCCTCCCATTATTCAAGCTTCTAGATTATTTGGCACTTATCCAGCAACTGAAAATCGTTGATCTCGTTTTCACGGGCACACATTTCAGCGCTGATCAGCTTAGAAAGCTTGGGCGCAGAAAGCCAATTATAATCACCGGAATAGGCATAGATTTAGAGGAGTTTCAAGACGAGCCCCCCACTCAGGACAAAAAGATTTGGGATGCCCTATTCGTGGGGAGAATGGCCCCTGAAAAGGGAATCTATGATCTGCTCCTCATATGGAGGAGAGTAGTCGATGAAATCCCAGAAGCAAAGCTTGCAGTAGTTGGTAAAAGAGTTCAACCATATTATGACAGATGGCTTAGCGAGCTGGAGAGAATGAGGCTCCAACAAAACGTGTTCCACCTCGGAGAACTTGAGAGAAGGGAGCTCATAAAAACCTACTATTCCTCGAAAGTCTTCATTTTTCCATCTAAAATTGAGGGCGCGGGAATAGTTGTAGCGGAGGCAATGGCCGCAGGCCTACCAGTAGTTGCCCGAAGACTACCCGCCTATGAATATCTTTACAAGGATGCCCCAGCACTATACCTAGTTAACACACTAGACGATGCAGCAAAGAAAATTGTAGAAATCTTAAGAAATCCCAATATATTTCACATACATGGGCTAGAAAATAGAAAATATACTCTAAGGAGATTCAATTGGACAAATGTTTCAAGGCTAATATTGCGAGAACTGGAGACTTTAACATCAATAAGGTGAGGTGATGGAATGAGTAATCGGTATTGGCTTGTAATTGGCAACCCATTCCCATATGGAGGTGGAAAGAGACATGTCTACGAAACTTTAAAATATTATAGCGAGCTTGGCATCTCCCCAATTCTATATATCCCGTTTTCAGATCTGATCATACACATTTTCTATGACATAGTAAGTAGGGATGATGTGACCAGAAAAAGTTTACGAGATTTAGAACGATCTGGTGTAATTGTGCCAAACTTCATCTATGATATGATTGAGCAAATTTACGATAACCTACCTCATTATCTGGAAAACTTTAGAAAAAGAGGTTTAGCATGGGCATGTTCTCA
>JAKCEV010000009.1 GCA_023539495.1 Candidatus Wolframiiraptor allenii | reverse complement strand
CCTCCTCCCTACTTAGAAAGTAGGGAGGTTTGGGCTACATCCCCTCTCTGGGGGTTTAGCCCTTGGCCGGGCCTCCGGCCATTACCCCCTATCCCTCTCCGAGAATCGGGGGTTACTGGCGCCATCGAGGTATTATTCGACGCCGCCGTCATTAAAATGTTTCGTGCCGCTATGAGATCACTATTAAACACTTTGTTCGTCGTTGTGCATTTGAACAATCCTCGGTATACCCTTATACCGCATCCATTAGCAGGGATAAGCCTGTCGCGGAGCACCTGCTCGTGATACCATTCAGGGATGAGGGGTATGAGGATGGCCTCGGATACCTCGTCATAAGGGGGACTGTGAGCGCCGAGGATGAGGGGCAGGTGATGAACTGCGGCGAGGTCAAGATAATGGACTACCCCGAGCTATTAGAATACCTTGGAGGCGTCTGGGACGAGCTATGGGACGCCGCCATATTCGAGCTCGAGAACGTGAAGGCGAAGACGCCGTAGGATCATTGTAAGATTTGTATCTCGGGCTTTAAACATTTAAGAGTATCTGGCTACAGGTTTATGTTGGCAGTGAGGTAGGGCTTGAGGATTACCGATGAGGTGCTCGTCCGCGAGGTTATGTCGAGCCCCGTGATAGAGTGTAGTCTAGATGAGAGCGCTCAGGAGATTGCGGAGAAGATGATGAAGTATAAGGTTGGAGCTGTTATCGTTACGTCTAATGATGGCTCACCGCTCGGGATCATAACTAAGACGGACTTGGTTGAGAAGGTCATCGCTAAGAATGCGCGGCCTAGTGATGTGAGGGCGAGAGATATAATGTCAACGCCGCTCCACACGATTGATCCTGAGGCCAAGATCGAGGATGCTGTCAGGAAGATGAGCAAGCTTGGTGTCAGCAGGCTAGCCGTGGTTTACAAGAACAAGCTCGTGGGCATAGTAAGCCTCAAGGATATATTGCAAGTAACGCCGGAGATACTCGAAATAGTGAAGGAGAACATGAAGATAATGGGTCTCCGCCTTCTCAGGAGAAGCGGTGAGGGATACATTGAGGGATATTGCGATAGCTGTGGAGAATGGTCGGATATGCTGCTAAACGTCGAGGGCCAATACCTGTGCGAGGACTGTAGGCTCGATCTCCTGAGAAGAAGAGAGGGAGAAAGCGGGGAGTGATCAAGGTATTTGAGTTGCTCGAGATCCACGAGACTTAATGATCAGGCTCATTTCGCTTGATGCTTGGAACACTATGCTTAGGCTAGATCTAATAACTAGGGCTATTGCTGGAAGGCTGGGCGAGCGGATTGGCGTGGATGAAGAATTAGTGCTCCGGATCATGATAAGCGTCTATAGGGAGCTTAGGCCCAAGTGGGTCTCCGGGTTTATCAGCGACTCAGCGATCGTGGATGTTGCTCAGCAGGCGCTCTCTGAGAAACTCCGCATCTCAAGGGATGTGGTCTCGAGGGCTGTGGAGGACGCCTTCAAGACAATGGATCTACACAAACTGGTCTATCCAGATGTATGGAGCGCCCTAGAGGACTTGTCAAAGGAATTCAAGCTAGCCGTGGTTAGCAACGTATTCTATTGGCCTGGAAGGCTGACGAGGATGGTCATTGAGAGTGTGGGGCTTTCACGACTCCTCGATGCACAGATATACGCGGATGAGGTCGGCGTCGCCAAGCCTGACAGAAGAATATTCATGAGACTATGTGATGCGCTGGGGATTTTAAGCGAGGAGGCGGCGCATGTCGGGGATGAGCTCATAGAGGATATCGGAGGGGCCATCTCATCAGGTATGAAGGCGATTCTCATAAAGAGGGGTGTAAGGAGGTCCACGATAATTGGTGAGTTGGGTCTCGCGATTATACCAAGTCTCTCAGATCTACGATACGCCTTAACGATGCTCCAGCAATACGCTGAAACCTAAAAAGACGGCGTCGCATCTTCATATATATTGTAAGTGCGGGTGTGGAGGGATCGAGGAGCTGCAGGTTTGTCGTGGATGCAATGCTCAAAAATATAGTCTCATGGCTAAGGATACTTGGATATGACACAATATACTGGGGTGGAGGTGATAAAGAGGTTCTAAGCATAGCTGAAGCCGAGGGCCGGATCATACTCACCATGGATAGGAGCCTAGCGGCAATCGCCACGAGAAGGGGGCTAAGGGTTCTCTTATTCCAAGAGAACGATATACCCGAAATTCTTGCGAGAATAGCGCGTGAGCTCGATCTAAGCCTAAGCTTTGATCCGATATATACGAGGTGCCCGGTCTGTAACCACCCGCTAAAATTGGAGCATAAGTCTGGCAGGGAGGAGTGGATGTGTCCTAGATGCAGCAAGAAGTACTGGCGCGGGTCTCATTGGAGGAACATAAGCCGGACGCTTGAGGAAGCTAGAAAAAAGGCTTCAAGCTCTTCGACATGATTTGCAGAATTTTAAATATCTACGATGATGCTTATCTCGATGGCATGGAGAGGCTCAGTTTAAATGAGGGCACTTATCTCGTGAAGCTTGCTAGAAAGACGATAGAGGTTTATCTCTCTGGGAAGATGCCGGCTCCACCAGATGATGCTCCTGAGAAACTTAGGAGGAAGCAGGGCGTCTTCGTAACTCTCTACACCTATCCAGAGAGGGGGCTGAGGGGCTGTATAGGGATTCCATTGCCCGAGTACCCGCTAATAGAGGCAACCATGAGAGCCGCGATAGCGTCAGCGACCGAAGATCCTAGGTTCCCACCGGTGTCCCTCGAGGAGATGTCGAGTATAATCGTGGAGGTTAGCGCACTGACGCCGCCAGAGGAGATAAAGTTTACTGATCCAAAAGAGCTTCCAAACATGATAAAGATAGGGGAAGACGGCCTGATAATTGAGGCGGGGATCTATAGCGGCCTCCTCCTCCCACAGGTCCCAGTTGAATATGGCTGGTCACCCGAGGAATATCTCATGCATCTTTGCATAAAGGCTGGGCTCGCGCCGACATACTGGCTCACTGGCAAGATGAGGCTATACAGGTTCTCCGCGCAAGTATTTGAGGAAGAGGCCCCTAGGGGCAGGATTGTCGAGAGAAGTTTGGGAAAATGTTTATGAGGGTGAAGGGTAGCGTGGGATGCCGCCCCGCAGGATACATCTCGGAGTATGCGGTATAGGCTACGGTCATGCCGCAAGATCGCTGATCATACTACGCGAGCTCGAGAGGCGCGGCTTCACGGTAACAGTCTCATCATATGGTGATGGCCTGAGATATCTAATATCTGCTGGAGTTAATGCGTTGCCATCGCCGCCAGTATCCTATGGCGTGCTGCCCGAGGGCAAGGTCAGCATAAAGATGACCATTTACCGGAACATCATGTTGCCAGTCAGGTTCTTGGAGCAGCTATCATACGAGCTTGGCTATGTCGAGGATGCGGACCTAGTCTTATCGGACTCGAGGGTATCCACGACGCTGGCTGGAAAGATCCTCGGAAAGACCACATTCACCATACTCAACCAATTCAACATAAGGATAGAGTATCCGCGGTACCGAAGACTGATAGAGGTCCTCGAGGCGGCTTGCTATGCTCCTGGGGAGATCTGGGGTCTCAGCGATGAGATCTTAGTAGCTGATTATTCCCCACCATACACGATCTCGAAACGGAATCTCGTCATTCCAAACAGGTTTCTCGGGAAGACGAGCTTTATAGGCCCGATTATAGAGAGACCTGAAGAAGATGTGCGGAGAGATGATGTTTGCGAGATATATGGCTTGGATCCGAGAGGCGGCCCAATAATATTCTACCACGCCAGCGGCCCATCCTATGAGCGGAGGATCTTGACAAGGCAGATACTACCAATTCTCGATGAGATCGCTGGGGAGTACCAAGTTATAGCGACCCTCGGCGGTGACGAGCCTGAATATGCTGCCAAGCATCTGAAGGTTTACCGGTGGATAGATGACCCGATGAAGATATTTGCGATCTCGGATCTGGTTATCTGCAGGGCTGGGCAGACAACGTTAGCTAAGGCTCTTGCATCTGGGAAGCCAGTAATAATGATACCAATACCAGCGCATGGTGAGCAGCTTGGCAACGCGTTATCCGTCGCCGAGTCCGGCGCAGGCATTATTCTCGAGCAGGACAAGCTCTCGCGTGAGACGCTCGAGTCGGCGATAAAAAGAATTTTATCAAATGAATCTTTTCGGGAGAGCGCGGAGGAATATCGGAGGCTTCACACGAAGCTGAATCCGATTGAGCAGATCTGTTCAAGAGTTGCTTGAAAATATTGTGGGAAAACCTTTATCTCATAGGGCCTCTATTTCTTCTACAAGGAAGGTGGTAGATGAGTAATAGGCCTAAAATCTCCTCCTCGGTAACGCCTGAAATGATTACCGGGATCGTTAATGTTCTTTTCGATCACGGAGGCAGGGCGGATATAGCCCGGATAGCAATCAATCTCCAGAGCGATGTTGATGAGCTCCTTCCAGTGATAGATGTGGCAGAAGCTCTAGGCCTCGTGAAGGTGGAAAATGGAGACATAGCGCTTACGGAACTCGGCAGGGAATTCGTGAGGGCAAGGCCGGATCAGAAGAGGCTCATCCTAAGGAATGCACTGAGGAATGTCGACCCATTCGCCACAATATTCAAGCTAGTTGAGGAGAGGGAGGAATTCACAGCCGAGGAGCTTTTCGAAGAACTCTCGGAGATAAGCGGGCTGAGCGAGGAATACAGGGACCCGGAAGAGATTCACCGCATGCTCCTGGAATGGTTGTTATACACGGAGCTCGTCGAGTATAATGGAGAGGAAAAGACGTTTAAGGTGAAGAAAACTAGCTAAGGAGAGTGTAAACCTCGTCAACGTACTTATAGAATTCTGGGCTCCTCCTCTGTCTCGGCCTATCGAGATCGACCTCGATTATTCCGGCTATCTTGGCCGGCCTCTTCGTCAAGACTATTATCCTGTCTGATAGCTCCACGAGCTCTTCTATGTCGTGGCTCACCATTACTACGGAGCTCGGTGGCATGCTCTGATTTAGCCAAAGAGACTCCACCTCCCTTCTCAGCGATATCGCTGTCAGCTGGTCTAGATTGCTGAATGGCTCATCCATTAGGAGGAGGTCTGGTTGAGAGACGAGGGCGCGGGCTAGCGCGACTCTAGCCTTCATCCCACCGCTCAGCTCCGCGGGATATGCGGACTCAAAGGCCGTTAAGCCAACCATATCTAGGAAGACTCTCGCCCTCTCAATCTTATCCTTCTCGCTCAGATCCTTCTCGTGGATTAATGCTAGCATGATGTTCTCGAGGACGGTGTACCATGGGAAGAGGGCTGGGTTCTGAAACATTATACCGATCCTCGGCGTTGGCTTCTTGAGTGGCTTACCCCTGAAGAGGACCTCGCCCTTCTCGGGCTTGATGAGGCCCGCCATTATCCTGATTAGCGTGCTCTTGCCGCATCCACTCGGCCCGGCTATCCCAACGAACTCGGCATACTTCACATCTAGGGAGAGGCCATCGAAGATCCTGATATTCTCGCCCCTCCTCAGCTTGTATCCGAAGACTATGTCCCTGAGCTCCAGTATTGGCTCCTTGATACCCGCCCCACTCATCATGCAACACCAACTATCCTCACGGCCTTTTCGTATAGCCTTCTCCATAAGAGCCTATTCAGGAGGACTATGAAGCCCGCCATCCATATCGTCGCTGCGATTAGGAGGGCGAGGTCCCCCTCATCCACGGCTATGCTAAGCATCCTCCCTATGCCGGGGGCCCTGAGATCCCACGTGAATCCCCCCAAAACCGCACGCTCAGCTATCACTAAGGTGTTCCACCCGCCGCCGAAGCAGACTATGAGCCCCATGATAAGTGACGGGAGGATCCTTGGGAGATAGAGGTGCCTGAGCTTCTGTAGCCTAGTCATAGCAAGGGCTTTACAAACCTCCTCCTCCTCATACGGTATGCTTCTCAACCCATCCAGCAGGAAGAATAGGAGATACCACTGCGTCCCGAGAAGTATCATTAGGAATGCACCTAGCTCGAGCGGGAGCCCCAGATCCATGACGGTCTTTGCGATTAGTGGAAGGATGAGCGTCGCCGGGAAGGACGCTATCACCTGGAATGGCGGTATCAGGATCTTCTCAAGCGTCCTCTTCTCATAGATCAGGATCGCGACTGGGAGCGTCCAGAGGAGGCCAAAGGCCACGGCGGCGGAGACGCGGGCTAGGGAGAACCCGATCATCACGAGGGGGTCCACCACGCCCAGCCTCTGAAATGCTTCCACTACATCTTGGGCCCATGCTAGCGTGACCTCGGCTGAAACCCTTCCCGAGATGCTATGTCCTAAAAGCGCGACCATAATCGTCAGCACGGCAATTAGTAAGATCCTTGAAGCCTTCCATGGAATCCTCAGCTCAAACAATGTGATTCGAGGACTTACGCTGAATGATATCCGCCTCGCCACACGCGATAACCATCCTGAAACCTTCTCTATCCAGACTCTAGGTATCTCGGCCGCCCTCTCCTCAAACTTGTATCTCTCGCTAAGCCTCATCAGAGGTATGAAGACGAGTAGATTCGTGAGGATGACGGCGGCAACGACCGCGGCTAAGCTCATTATAAACTCAATCATCCTCCCAGCCATGATATAGCTCGTCGAGAGCGTTCCTATCCCGGGGAGGCTCCACTCGACCTCTCCTATACTGATTATCTCGCAGGCGACGAGAAAGTATAGCCCATTAGCCCATGATGGTGGAAGGTTGCTGGCTATGCCCGGGAAAGCCGCCGGTATATAGAGGCTGGACAACCTCCTCCATAGGCTTAAGTCCAAGGCTTTAGAGGCCTCTAGGAGCTCGAGGGGTATCAGTCTCACGTTCTTATAGACCCCGAATGTTATGTTCCATGCTTGGCTCGTGAATATTAGGAAGATTGCGGCGAGCTCCGGCCCTATGACCGGATGGATTATTATGAACGCGTATAATGCTATTGGGAAGAAGCTGAGGATCGGGATTGACTGGAGTATATCGAGGACCGGGATTATGATCTTCTCCGCCACCCTATCAACGGCGGCGAGAATCCCAACACATAGGGAGAAGATTATTGAGATAATTAACGCTGCTGTCATTCTAGCCCATGATATCCCTACAGCCACCAAGATCGTGAGCAGCTCCTCTAGGATAGCCAAGCCCTCATCAGAATCTCTACAAAGGCATGGCCTCTAGAAATGGATTTCCGGGGAGCTAGAGATGTTTCCTGATCATCTCCTCTATTGCAGGCCTTGGCCTAGCACCAATCATCATTTCCACGGGCCTGCCCTTCTTGAATAAGATGAGCGTTGGTATACTCATTATACCGAATCTCATAGCGAGGCCCCTGTTTCTATCAACGTTAACCTTCGCCACGAGGAGTCTCCCCGCATACTCCCTTGCCAGCTCATCTAGGATCGGGGCTATCATGCGGCAGGGCCCACACCATTCAGCCCAGAAATCCACCAAGACGAGATCATGAGACCTGATAAACTCATCAAATTCATCCTCATCTAGGTGGACCGGCTTAGAGTATTCTGTAGGTTTCTTGGCCTGGGTTTTCTCGGCATCACTCATTAACCTCTTTAGCTTCTCATACTTTATCCTCTCCAGTTCCCAGTCTTCCGGCATCCAGCGTCCCACATAACAGCCATTTAATAAACATGAGCTAAGTCGAAAGGTTCATTTGATAGGTCTCGGCGGCGTGAAATGAAGAAATGCCGGCGCTCACCGTGGAGAAGCAGCGCTTCTGGAGCCTTCTCGGAAGAGAGCTGAGTGATGAGGAGCTTTCAAACCTCCTCCACGACCTTGGTCTCGATGTTGAGGAGATTACGGGCGAGTATTTCAGGGTCGAGTATAACCCAAATAGGCCGGATTTCTCGAGCCCTGTGGGGATCGCGAGGGCGGCGAAGGGCCTTCTCGGGATATCAGTTGGGGCTCCGAGGTACAGGCTTAGGCCAGCTAAGACGTATATTGAGGTTGATCCCAGGCTTAGGGATGTAAGACCCTATGTTGCCGCCGCGATAGTCAGGGGGCTGAAGTTGGGGGCCGAGGAACTTGAGGAGCTGATAGCGATGCAGGAGGATCTCCACTGGATCCTTGGAAGGGATAGAGCGAAGGTCGCGATAGGGCTTCACGACTACTCCGCGGTCAAGCCCCCATTCAAGTATGTCGCGGCGAGGGGTGACGAGTACAGGTTCATACCGCTGGGCGGATATTCTCCCATGACGCTCGATGAGATATTGGAGAAACATGAGAAAGGGATACAGTACGCCCACATCTTGAGGGGGAAGCCGTTCTACCCCCTGATACTGGACTCCCTGAATCGAGTCCTCTCCTTCCCGCCGATAATAAACTCAAGGCTGACAGAGCTCAGCGAGAAGACCACGGATATATTCATTGACGTGACGGGCACCGATTTCAAGGCGGTAATCCACACGATAAACATACTCACGACGACGATGGCGGATATGGGTGGCGTGGTTGAACGCGTCAAGGTCAAGTATCCTGACAAGGTCATATCAACACCCATTTACAAGATGAAGAAGTGGAGGCTGAGGAGAAGTAGCGTGAACGAGACCCTTGGACTAGAATTGGGAAGCATCGACATAGTCAGGGCACTGAGGAGGATGAGGCATGATGCTAGGGCTAGGGGGGAGGTGATAGAGGTAACTCCGCCCCCATATAGACCCGACATAATGCATGTGATCGACTTAATAGAGGATGTGGCGATGGGCATAGGCTATGGTAACCTTGAGCCGACCCAGCCCCAAGTATTGATGTATGGGAGGCCTCATCCCGACACTGTGCTAGAGGATCTTGTTAGGGAGATAATGATAGGGCTCGGCTTCACGGAGGTCATGAACTTCACCTTAACGAATATCGAGAGCGAGTATGCTAAGATGTGTGTTCAGCCTCACCCGCATATCAAGCTTAAGAACCCCGTTTCGCAGGAATACTCGATCCTAAGGACATGGATTCTCCCAAGCCTCATGAAGACCCTCGCCCTAAATGTTAAGGCACTATACCCACAGAGGATATTCGAGATAGGTGACGTCGTACATCTCGATCAATCTAGGCCGGAGAAAGCTACTAGGAGGCTTAAGCTTGCCGCGGCATCATCACATTCCGAGGCATCATACTCTGAGATGAAGTCGGTGGTTGAAGAGGTTCTGAGGAACCTCGGCGTAGATGGATGGGCTTTAAACCCGCTTGACTCCATGCCATTCATAGAAGGTAGGGCGGCTCAGATAACATGGAGCGATGGCGCACTGGGATTTCTCGGCGAGATTCACCCAGAGGTCCTGACAAATTGGAAGCTAAGCATGCCGACGGCGGCAATGGAGCTGGATCTAAGCCTCTTGGCCGAGAAGCTTAGACGGTGAAGATTCATGCGCTACATAGTGGTGGATGGCGGAGTCCTCGCGTTAGAGGAGAGGCTAAATTCGTTAAAAGAGATTGAGGCCATAATCTTCGATTGTGATGGAACGCTCATAGATGTCTCAACATCATTCCCGCTCGCCGGGAAGATCATAACAGCGATCTACCTTGATCAGATCCTCGGGATAGAATGCAGGATCGGCGTTGATTATGATGAAGCCTTTCAACTTATGAAGATGCTCGGGGGATTCAATAATGTCAGGAACATTGTCTCAATAATCCTTCAAACGATCTACGTGGAGCTAGGATGTCCAGACCCCATGAAGAGAGGTCTGGAACATATAGATTTGAACCGCTATATGGGTCAAGTTTCATGGAATGGAAGCAGCCCAAAGCCCTTGGAGAATGCTTTTAAGTGGCTTATCTCCAGCATGACCCCACTCCTTGGGGAATATGTGTCTCCGGAGTATGTTGAGGCGTTATTGGATAGGAGAGCTGGCTTCTTGCAAAGACTGAGGGAGTTCAGGGAGCTTATCGGCCCTATATCACCATACGGCTCCGGCATAATGACAACACTTTTCAGCGAGCTATATATCGGATCCGGGGGGATAAGGAAAAAGCATGGCGTGAATCCAAGGTTCTATTATGGTCTCGGCCTACTAGGGAACGAGAGGCTGATAATTGAGCCAAAGGTGTTGGAAGAACTCAGAAAGCTTGCGCGGAAAGGTCTCGCGATATTATCCGGCAAGGGGCGTTGGGAGGCTGAAAAGATCCTAAGCCCAATCCTTCGCTACTTCGATCTCGAGGCGAGCATCTTCACTGGCGATAATAGTAGGAGGGAGATGGATAAGCCCAATCCAGCGGGACTATTAGAGTGCTGTAAAAGGCTCGGGGCCAGGCGGGTGCTCTATGTTGGTGATGGTGGGGAAGACTATTTCTTAGCTATGAGAGCGAGAGAGAACGGTATTGAGACGTACTTGGCAGCGGTACTGACGAACAAGTACTCATATACATTCTTCACGAAATGTCCGGCCGACGTGATCCTTGAGAATGTGAATTTCCTACCCAAATTATTTAAGCAGCCTTAGACTTCTTACAACTGCCCCACCGCTGCGTTTGGCTCCCTGGAGAGGGGCGCTGAGCCCCAGCCATGATAGGGAGTTGTCGGCGGTGGGGCACATAGGCTTATCTCATGAATAATATCACGGCAATTATGATCAGTGCTATGGAGAATATTATCCTCAGCATTTGAGACTTGGCTCTTCGGGCAATGGATGCTCCGAGCTGTGTACCGGCGATTATCCCAGGAGCGAGTGCGAATAGCTCAATGAGCCTCACGTGTCCTAAGAGGAGGTGACCGATTGTCCCGGAAATGGCAGTGAGTGCGATCATCAGTGTCGAAGTCGCGACGGCCACATGTATAGGAGTTCCAAGATGATATAGAACGGGAACCTTTATAGTGCCACCGCCTACGCCGAAGAATCCTGAGACAATTCCGGCGAGAAAGCTTGCAGGGAGAAGCTTTAACAAATCCACCGAATACGTGAAGACCTCGCCGCGCGAGTCCCTGAGAACCCTCCTCCAAACAGCGACCCCGTCGCCCCTCCCAATTACTTCCCCACTAGCTTGCGAGTTTTTCCTCAAGATCATCGAGAGCGCTAGGGCGATGAGAAAAATTGAGAATATGGTTTTCAGCGGGTCGGGAGCAATGAGTCCTGTGAGCACTGCTCCTAAAAATGATCCGGGCATCGTCGTGGTTTCGGCGACCAGTGCAAGCTTCCAGTCAAGCCTACCCTGCCTCTGATAAGCGAATGCGGCCGGGAATCCTGTGAATAGTATGGCGGCCATGCTGGTCCCAATGGCGTGATGGGCGTCGAATTCCGCTAGAAGCATGAGGGCGGGAACGATGATAAAGCCGCCGCCGAGGCCGAGCATGGCGCCGAGAAATCCCGCCAATAATCCCAGCAAAATCAATATGATCAAGTAGATAAGAGCTTCGATCAACTTGAGAAATCCCGCCTTAGCCCCTTTAAAGCCTTATCGCGTGATCTCTTGGGACTTAACGAACTCGTAGAGCTCTCTTGCGCGGGGATCCTTCTCGAAATGCTCTCGGATGGGCTTTAGGAGCTGGTTTAATGCCTCCGCCACGCCCTCCTTAAGATCTGCTGGATGAAGCCTGCCCTCAACATAATCCCTCTCAAGTTCCTCATAAGAATAATACTCGATGGGGCCGCCATACTTACTCGGCCTATCTATATGCAGCTTTCCAAGCTTCCTGAAAATAATATACTTGGCGTATTCCAGTATGGGGTTGTTCTCGGCGGTTCTCGGCGGGCAGTAAGCCTTTCTGAGCTTGCTTCTTATCGTCTCCTCATCGTCATGGGCGAATATACTGGTCTCCGGGATGCTCTTGCTCATCTTTGACGCTATCTGGAGGTTCATTCGAGGATCATCCTCGAATCCTCTGAGCTCAGATGGCCCCTGAAGACCCATGAGCATGTGATGATGGACTGCTACGGGCTTCTTGAACCCAAGCTTGGGCGCGAGCTCCCTCGCGAGGATATTCGCCCTCCTCTGATCAAGTCCGAGCTGGCATATCTCAACACCCATATAGAATATGTCCGAGACCTGCATCGCCGGATATATTATCTGAGCCGCCTCCTCCAGCTCCCCAGCAACTCTCCCCATTATCGGGAGAGCCCTCAATATCCTTTTTATCGTCACATTCTTCGCCACCTTTATAACGAGCTTCCAGTAGTCGGGGTCGGCTGCCAAGTCGCTGGCCCAGACGACCTCAACCTTGCTAAGGTCTACTCCAGCAGCCTTCCAGACCTCAAGAAGATATTCCCCAACCTTTCTTATCTTATCGAGATCGCCTCCCATCTTATTGTTTATCATCGCATGCCAGTCCGCGAGAAGGAGCTTGAACCTGCATCCAGCCTCCAGCAGATCCTCAAGCTTTATGGGCCTTAGCAGGGCGAGGGGTAGATGAGCTAAGCCGCTGGGCTCGAAGCCATCATACGCTATTGGATGCTCATTCGCCTCAAGCAACATCCTGAGCTCCTCCGGCGTGATGACCTCCTCGGTCGGCGGCCGCATTATGAGTTCCATCCTTGTCTCTAGATCCATTTCAGCCCGAGTAATCCGACTAAAAGCCTAGAGAAAAATATGCCTTCCCACAGCCCGGCGGAGAGGTTTAGCCTCCTTCAGGAAGATTGCCATCTATGGCCAAAGACCGAGCATGGCGGAGAAAAGACCTGATTGACCAGTCTTAGGCGAAAACAGGTTTTCCCGGAGCCTTTTCCACGAGACCTCCTCCCGAGATCGTTTCACCGAGCTGAGGATCTTCAATCCAAGCCCACTCATTTTCATCATGTGGTGATAGGCTCATCCGGAAGATCACCTCAACCCTTAAATCAATCGAGTGGCTTGAAGATGTAATTGGGGAGTATAGAAAGTTGAAAGATAACTCGAGAAAATTAGAGTTCCCGGTTAAGAAGGTCATTAAGCGGGATGGAAGGGTAGTCGACTTCGACCCGACAAGGATACGTGAAGCGATAAGAAAGGCAATGGTCCACGTCAACCGCTATGACGAAGAAAGCCTGAACAAAGTCGTTGAATATGTCTTGAAGATAATTGCGGAGAAATATGGAGCCGAGAAGATACCGCATGTCGAGGAGATCCAGGATATAGTCGAGCTAAGCCTCGTCAAGTTCGACCTATATGAGGTCGCGAAAGCATACATCCTATATAGGAAGGAGAGGGAAAGGATCAGGGAAGAGAAGAAGAGGATCCTCGAGAAGGATCATGTTGATGAGGTTGATAAGGCTTTCAGCCTTAATGCCCTCCGGCTCATGGCAAGCAGATATCTTCTGAGAGATGAGAGCGGCAAGCTGAGGGAGACGCCAAAGCAGATGTTCCAGAGGGTTGCAGCGCTAATAGTCATCCCTGATATACTCCATGATTCCCGGATCTTTGATAGAGACTTCGGCCAGAAGGAGCATCCGCAGGAGGACTTCGATCCGGTGAAGTATGAAGGAAGGCTCGGCCTCGGCAGGAAGCCGGATGGATCATTCGAGGTAACATGGAATAGATGGCATCTAGAGCGGATGAAGTACCTCTATGATGAGCTGAACCGGGAAAGGGCGATGAAAGTCTCTTGGAGCGAGTTCCTCAGGATGCTCGAGGCGGGCGAGTTCGAGGGCTATTACCAGAACTTCCTCCAATATTATCAGCTCATGGTGAGCAAGAGATTTATGCCGAATAGCCCAACACTCTTCAACGCCGGCACAAGGCTGGGTCAGCTCAGTGCATGCTTCGTCCTGCATATTGACGATAACCTAGAGTCTATAATGGATGCTGCAAAGCATGCAGCCCTAATATTCAAGTCAGGTGGAGGCGTGGGCATAAACTATTCTAGGCTAAGGCCTGAGGGGGATATCGTCTTCTCAACATTTGGGGTTGCTTCAGGCCCGGTCTCATTCATGAGGATAATAGACACCGTGACTGACGTGGTTAAGCAGGGTGGGAAGAGGCGTGGAGCAAACATGGGGATACTCGAGATATGGCACCCAGACATCGAGACATTTATAAAGGCGAAGGAGCGGGAAGGCTTCCTCGAGAACTTCAACATATCCGTCCTAATCACACCAGACTTCTGGGAATACTATGAGCAGGGCAAACCATATCCATTAAGAAACCCGAGAGATGGAAAGATCTGGAAAACAATAGACCCAGCAAGACTCCTTAGAACGATCGCTGAGATGGCGTGGAAGACAGGTGATCCAGGCGTCTTATTCCAAGACAATATGAACAAACACAACATATTCCTAGAAAAACTCGGACCCATAAGATCAACAAACCCATGTGGCGAACAACCCCTTTACCCGTTTGAGTCCTGTAATCTTGGGAGCGTGAATGTTTACGCGTTTGTCAGGCATGGTGAGTCGGGGCCGTATTTTGATTGGGACGGGCTTGCGGAGACCGTGAAGCTTGCCGTCAGGTTTCTCGATAACGTGATAGATGTGAACAAGTATCCGTTGAAGCAGATAGAGTATAGGACGAAGAGGTCTAGAAGGATAGGTCTCGGCGTCATGGGGGTTGCGGATGCGCTGTTCGCGCTCAGGATACCGTATAACAGCGAGGAGGGCTTCCGCTTCATGAGCAGGCTTGCGGAGTTCATCGCCTACCACGCATATCTCGCGAGCGTTGAGCTTGCCAAAGAGCGCGGCCCATTCCCGCTCTACTGGGACTCAGCATACCCGAGGGGAGAACTTCCGATTGAGGGGTTCTACCATCCAGAGGAGTGGACGCTGAACTGGAACAAGCTCATTGAGGGAATGAAGAAGCACGGGATAAGGAATAGCCATGTGACCACGGTCGCACCGACGGGGAGTATCTCAATGCTTGTCGACGTCTCATCAGGGTTGGAGCCGCAGTTCGCCCTAGTATATGAGAAGCGCGTAACCGTTGGAACATTCTATTACATAGACGTCGAGTTTGAGAGACAGCTGAAGGAGCGTGGTCTCTTGAATGATGCTATACTGAAGAAGGTGGCCGAGAACGGTGGATCCGTTCAGGGCATCGAGGAGATCCCGGAGGATATGAGAAGAGTCTTCCTCGTCGCCTACGATATACCTTGGTGGGATCATGTGAGAGCGCAATATGAGTTCCAGAAGTGGGTTGATGCATCGGTCAGCAAGACGATAAACATGCCAGCATGGGTCACCGTTGACGACGTCCTAAAGGCGTATCTCTTCGCCTACAAGCTCGGGCTGAAGGGCATAACAATTTACAGGGATACGTCGAAGTCTGCTCAGGTCCTAGTCACGCCAACACAGAGGCTCTCGAGATACGTTGCCCTAACCCCGAATAAGACCCTCGAGCTCATGAGATCGCTCGGAATCGAGCCGCCCGCCGTCAGCGTCCAGGAGATAGAAGATGTTGAGCGGAAGAAGAGGATCCTTCAAGTAGCATATGCAGGTGGAGAGCATGCAGAGATAGAGGCTGAGAAAACCAGCAGTAGTAAGCCGGTCAAGAAGGAGCCATATGAGAGATGTCCAGAATGCGGGAGCCCGAACCTCATATATCAAGAGGGCTGCGTCAAGTGCATGGACTGTGGATGGACAAGTTGCCTAGTCACCTAGAATTTGAAGGTAGGCCTCGTAATCGCTAATAAGTGGATGGCCCGGAGGTCAGCTAGGAACACCTATGAGTAAGCAGATCTATGCCTCTGACAGGATAAAGCAGGCAGTGCTTGATCGTCTCAAGAAGCTTGGAGAGCGTGTTGTATCCGACTTAGAGAGGGGTGCCTTCCCAAGGCTCGAAATCCCGGCGAGAACCACCTCGAATATAGTGTATGATGAGAAGCTGAGGCAGTATGTGCTCGGGGATAGGAAGATGGAGAGGACCGCGAAGAATGTCCGGCATCTCAGGCCATTCGCCCAGCTCCTCTGGATAGCTGCATTCGCCAAGCAGTTAATCCAGAAGGGTAAAACATCAACGCTCAGGGACACCTACTATGTCGCGATAGGCGAGGGAATAGACTTCGAGGATCAGGCTGAGAGCGATGAGCTGATAATGCAGCTTGAATCAATTCTAGACTTCCCAAGAGAGGACTTCAACATATTCCCGGAGGAGAGGGCCTCAATATATGGGGACCTCGTGATAGAGTATACCGTGCCGGGCTTCCGCGGAAAGAGGATAGACCTCTCAGCGCATCCGGATGGCTTCGCAATAGGCCCGGCGTTGACAACGGCTGAGTTCGTCAAGTGTGGCGCTGAGCAGGTATTCGTGATAGAGAAGGGCGCAGTTTTCGCTAGATTTGTAGAGGAGGGGGCTGATAAGAAATACAAGGCAATATTGATACACACCGCAGGCCAATCGCCGAGAAACTGTAGAAAGCTGATAAGACGGCTTCACGATGAGCTGAACTTGCCAATATATGTCTTCACGGATGCAGATCCATGGGGAGTCCACATTGCTAGCGTCCTGATACACGGCTCGGCTCTCAGCGCTCATATAAAGGAGATAAACGTGCCTGACGCAGTCTGGGCAGGAGTCTGGCCCAGCGACATAAGAAGATACAAGCTTCCATCCATGAAGCTCTCCGAACGTGACATCAAGCGGATCCAAGAGCTCGAGAATGACCCGAGATACCAGAACGACCCGTGGAGGAGGGAGATAAAAGAGTTCTGGAAGATTAAGAGGAAGGCAGAGCTGGAGGCGTTCAGCAGATATGGCCTCGAGTTCATAGTGGAGGAGTTCCTGCCTGAGAGGCTTGCAGAGCTCCAGAAACGCTAGAAGAAAGAAGATAGTTGTATTTAATTTCCCGGCTTACCTAACGAAGCCCATCGTGAGACCCCTGATCAGATATTTCTGAATCGCTATTGCCAGCGCTATCACGGGTACCGAGATTATTACTCCGGCGGCTGCCAATGGTCCCCAAAGAATCCCATACTGGTTGGAGAAGTAGGCGGCGAAGACCGTTAGCGGCATGGCAGCTTCTCCGGGCGCCAGCAGTAGCGGGATTAAGAACTCCGCCCAGCTGAATAGGAAGGCGAAGATCGCCGCGGTTGCCAGCCCACCTGAGGCCTGTGGCAAGACGATCTTATAGAATACCTGCCACTCATTGCATCCATCAAGCATCGCCGCCTCCTCAGTCTCCTTTGGGACGCTCTTGAGAGCCCCTATCATGAACCATGTCGTTATCGGGAGCGTCACCAGCGGGTAAACCAATATGAGGCCTCCGAGCGTGTTGTAGAGGCCCACGGTCCTTGTTAAGACGACGAGGGGGTATAGTATGGCAACTGCCGGAATCATTCTCAGGCTTAGAATCCAGTTTGCGAATGCTGATCCGCCAGCGCGGTATCTAAGTATCGCGTAGGCGGTCATCGCACCGAGGATACATGTTATGATAGATATGCAAATCGATACTATCAAGCTGTTCATCAAGTAGCGGCCTATCGGTGGGAAATGTCCCCTGACGCCATAGATCCCGCCCGTGACAAGCACCTCGAAGTAGTTCCTAAGTGTCGGCTCCCTAGGTATGAGCTCGGGCGTTGCCCACTCGCCTATAGGCTTGAAAGACGTGGCGATCATCCATATGAATGGTGTTAGGTATGCAATGCACACCAGCCAGCATGCCAGAGTGATCACGACCGTGAGCACATGGGACTTCTTCATCCTCTCACCCCCATATTATCTTCTCAACCTTGAATAGCCTCATGAGCGTCATTATGACTAGCACCATAGCCATCGCGAGCAGGATTACGGAGAGGAGGGCGGCGTAGCCAATATTCGCCTTAGCGGCCGTCAACGTGAACCCGACCTTATATATGTAGAACGGCAACGTCGTCGTGATATTCCCCGGCCCTCCGAAGGTCAGCATGTAAATAATGTCGAAGATTCTCAGGGAGTCTATTAGCCTTAGCAGGGCTATCACCATTATGACGGTCTTCGCCATCGGGAGAACTATATGTTTCAATAAGCTTAAACCCGTTGCTCCATCGAGGGAGGCGGCTTCCCGTATATCAGATGGAACACTCTCAATACCACTAGCAACAGCCAGCATAACGAAGGGAGTCCATTGCCATACATCCAGAACAGCGAGGACAAAAATTACGTTGAATGGATCACCAAAGGGCGCGCTGAGCCATGGCTGCGGAGGCAATCCAAGCGACTGGAGAAAGGCGTTTAACGGGCCATATGTGAAGAAGATCATCTTCCAGTTCAGGCCAACTATCACGGCCGGTATGCTCATCGGGATCAGCATCAGCGATCTTATGAGTATCTTCCCCTGAAGATACCTTGACGTGAAGATTATCGCCAGCAGTACTCCCAATCCAACTTCAGCCGGGACGGTGATTGCTGTTAGGAGAAACATTATCCCAATAGCATACCATGCTTCGGAATCATTGGCGAAAGTCACGAAATTATCAAGGCCCGCGAATCTTGGGGCAAAATCAACTAACGGGTTAAAGCTCTGAAACATCATGTAATAGAGATAAATCGTTGGATAGATCGTCAATATCAGCAGAAGAATTAATGCGGGTAGAATCAAGGGAAGCACGCCACGCCTCATTTTCTCAACACTATGCGGTTTAGTGTATTATTCCTCATTTAAAGATTTGCGAGAACTATATTAAGGAGTATGAAAACCTTTATAAGCATCTGATAAACTCTAATAATCGCTATGTCCCGTGAAAAAGATCCCCATCCACTCTTTAATGAGAAGATATCAAGGAGGGAGGCGCTCTCTAGAGCGGCCAAGATCGCTATCGCGGCTGGAGTGGCCGCGGTGGCGGCCGGTGTCGGCGGCTATCTGGGGTGGCAGTACCTTGCGAAGCCTAAGGCGAAGATTCGTGTTGTCGCGATCGCGCATGCCGCCCCAGGCATGAAGGCTGTTGCCGAGGAGGACTTTATGAAAGCCTACCCGAATATTGAGGTTGAAACTCTTCTGTTTGACTGGGAGACTGGTAGGGATAGGCAGCTCCATGAGTTCGCGACCCGTGCAGGCGAGTATGATGTTGTCATGTGGGACTGCATTTATACTGGTGCGTTCGCGCCCCATTGCTACCCGATTGATGAGCTGAGGGCAAAGTATCCGGATGCTGAGATCTTCAAGGATTATGGTGACTTCCTTCCAACGATTGATAGGAGGTACATGCAGTGGGAGGGCAAGAGAATAGGATATGTTATCTGCGCGAACGTCATGGCGATGTTCTATCGAAAAGATCTCTGGGAGGACCCAAAGATCAAGGACATGTATAGGAAGTGGATAGATAAGAACCTGGCCGACCTGCAGGCCAAGGCTCCTGAGATAGGCCTCGATCCCAAGAAGATACCAACGGAGCTGAAGGTCCCGACCGTGCTGGAAGACGTTTACGCCATTGGAAGATTCTTCACCAAGAAGTTCAACCCCGACTCCCCGGTTGAGGCCGGCAACACGATAATGGCGATGAGGACGCACACGATCCACTGGGAGTATGCCTGGCTTTTCGCTCAGTGGAGGAACTCGCCTGAGGGCAAGGCTAAGTGCGGTGAGCTCAAGGAGCCGTGGGGAGGCCTCTTCACGGCAGATGGCAGGATAGCATTCGACCCCGACGTCACGGACATGGGCATTAAGGTGCTGAAGATGTTCAAGGAGTTCTGCGAGTACGTGCCGAACCCGATGCAGACGGAGTGGTCAGAGTGCATGGAGTTGCTCGGCAGAGGTCATGCAGCAATGTGGGCCGGATCATGGGCCTCGACATTCATAGACTTTATCGAAAAGGCTCCTGAGGAATATCCTGAGACCGCGGGCAAGATCTGGGTAGCTCCGGCTCCCGGCGTCCCAATAGATGGAACATGGCAGGTTGGCGTCAACAGGTACTCGAAATACCCGAAGGAGGCTTGGCTCTACTGTCAGTACCTCGTGCTCCGCGAGTCAGCAATAAAGCAGTGGAAGGTCTCATCATCATTCCCAGGACGCCGTTCGGTGATAGAGGAGCTCGCACCACAGTACCCGGGCATATTCAAGGAGGTCTTCTTGGACTCACTACTCAGAGCCGACTTCAGGAACTATGTCCCAGAGAACCCGATGCTCGAGGACTCGATAGCCAAGTGGGTCACAGAATACGTGGCCGGCAGAATCGACGCCGAGACAGCCATACGCGAACTGACAAAGGAGTGGAAGAGCATCCTCAAGCTCTCCTACTAGCCCCGCAACTCCTCTCCATTTTTCTTCCATTTATTTTTCGAAAAGGAGCTTAAGCTAAATATGCCTCGCAGAGATCTCTAGGCTGGCTGGGGATTGAGGTTTATCCTAGGATGGCCTGCCCTGCTGGTTGAGAAACCGGTTAAATCGTTGATAGTCGTTGATGTTCATTTCGGCTTTGAAGCAGAGCTCGCGGAGAAGGGTATCAGGGTTCCCAGCCAGACTTGGAGACTTGAGAGAAGCATTATCGAGCTCTGCGAGGAGACGAGCGCCGAGAGGCTGATATTTCTGGGGGACCTGAAGCACATGGTCCCATTATCCTCTTGGATTGAGTGGAGGGAAATGCCTAAGGCGATTAAGAGAATGCGCGAGCTAGGCGTCGAGATAATTCTCGTCCCCGGAAACCATGATGGCGATGTGGATAAGATTCTAGGAGACCTGGTCTCATATCAACCTTCGAGAGGAATGCTTCTCGAGGGGAGGCGGAGGATATACCTCCTCCACGGCCATACCTGGCCCGATGAGCGGGTTCTTGAGGCGGACGTGATAGTGATGGGCCATCTCCACCCGGTCGTGAGCCTGAGGACCGATATAGGCTCGGTCATAAGCAGAAAGGCCTGGCTATATGTTCGCGGCGATAAGAGGAGGCTCGCTGAGAAACTAGGGCTAAGCATGAGGCGGCGGGGTTGGATAGACCTGATAGTGATGCCGGCCTTCAACCCTATAGTATCCGGCCTATCTGTGAACAGTCTCCAGCCCCGGGAGAAGCTCTGGCCCCTAGTGAGAAGCGGCGCATTCGACCTAGACCAGGCCGAGGCGATAACGCTCGAGGGCGAGCGCCTTGGATATATAGGATATCTGAGGAGGCTTTTACTGGAGCAGGAGGCTTGACAAGCATACTCGTTGAGGCTGAGAACGCTGTGAGGGCGGGCCGGGTAAAGCTTCACGTCTTTAAGCCGAGTGGGAGGAGAAGATGGGTGGTTGTTGGAAAGCATGGAGAATATCTTGTCCTCCCCGAGGCCGGCTACTGTTCATGCCCAGACTTCTTCTTCCGGGTCATGAGCGGGGAGAAGCCGACATGCTACCACCTAGTAGCCGTCAAGCTTGCGATCGAGAGAAAACAGTTCAACATCGTGGAGAGGGATGATGCAGAACATGATCAGCTAATGGAGCACTGGCTCAGAGGCGAGGCTCCAAAAGAAAAAGAACAACAATAGAGTAGTCGGAATGAGCTCCAAGCTACACCCTCCGAGCCGATCCACATATTGGGAGAATAGCGGGTTCTCACGCGGGGCCCCTCTCGCATCCCCCTTGGAAGCGCCCCCAGGCGGGGGAGTACGGAATTGGCGGTAGGAGGTGATCCGGCCGCACGTTCCCGTACGGCCACCTTGTTACGACTTCTCCCCCCTCACCGGGCCCATGGTTCGACCCGCCCACGAGGGAGCGGGCCTCACCCAGGCCCAGCTCGGGTGGAGCGACGGGCAGTGTGTGCAAGGAGCAGGGACGTATTCACCGCGCGATGTTGACGCGCGGTTACTAGGGATTCCTCGTTCACGAGGGCGAGTTGCAGCCCTCGATCCCAACTGCGGCGGGGTTTGAGGGATTGCCTCCCCCTTTCGGGGTCGGCACCCGCTGTCCCCGCCATTGTAGCCCGCGTGCAGCCCGGGGGATTCGGGGCATGCTGACCTGCCGTGGCCCCCTCCTTCCTCCGCCTTATCGGCGGCAGTCCCCCCAGTGTGCTCCCGATCCGGAGACCGGGATAGCAACTGGGGGTGGGGATCTCGCTCGTTGCCGGACTTAACCGGACGCCTCACGGCACGAGCTGGCGACGGCCATGCACCTCCTCTCAGCGCGTCAGGCAAGGTCGTTAGCCTGGCCGTCATCCTGCTGTCGCCCCCGGTAAGATTCCCGGCGTTGACTCCAATTAAGCCGCAGGCTCCACCCCTTGTGGTGCTCCCCCGCCAATTCCTTTAAGTTTCAGCCTTGCGGCCGTACTCCCCAGGCGGCGGGCTTAATGGTTTCCCTTCGGCACCGGGTGAGCCCGTAGCCCACCCGACACCTAGCCCGCATCGTTTACAGCTGGGACTACCGGGGTATCTAATCCCGTTTGCTCCCCCAGCTTTCGCCCCTCACCGTCGGGCGTGTTCTGGGCGGCCGCCTTCGCCACTGGTGGTCCTCCCGGGATCAGTGGATTTTACCCCTACCCCGGGAATACCGCCGCCCTCTCCCACCCCCAAGCCGGGTAGTATCCTCCGCAGCCCACGGGTTAGGCCCGTGGATTTAACGGAGGACACACCCGGCCGGCTACGGGCGCTTTAAGCCCAGTAATAGTCCCCACCACTCGGGGGGCGGGTATTACCGCGGCGGCTGACACCCGTCTTGCCCCCCCCTTATTCGCCGGGCTGTTTAGACCCGGCAAAAGCCGGCACGAGGCCGGCACTCGGGGTGGCCCCCTCACCCTTTCGGGCATTGGGGAGTTTTCGCGCCTGCTGCGCCCCGTAGGGCCTGGGCTCTTGTCTCAGAGCCCATCTCCGGGCTCCCCCTCCCAGGGCCCGTACCCGTTATAGGCTTGGCGGGCCGTTACCCCGCCAACAACCTGATGGGCCGCAGCCCCATCCTCGGGCTGGTGTACGGAGCATCCCCGTACACCACTTTCAGCGGCGGGTCCTTCCAGAGCCCGCCGCCTATGGGGGTTTAACCCCAGTTTTGGGGGCGCGCCATATCGCCCTTATAAGCGTGAGTCCCTCAGGACTTAAATGAAGCTTCTTATCAACAATTTCCAAAATTCTTACGAGTTTTTCAACTTGGGGTTTCTTAATTACAAGTTTGTCTCCAACAAGTGAGATAAACTTCTTTATGTCCTCAAATCTGTA
The DNA here is from genome assembly GCA_023539495.1 of Candidatus Wolframiiraptor allenii. Classification (GTDB taxonomy): domain Archaea; phylum Thermoproteota; class Nitrososphaeria_A; order Caldarchaeales; family Wolframiiraptoraceae; genus Wolframiiraptor; species Wolframiiraptor allenii. The sequence goes on along the minus strand of JAKCEV010000009.1, from coordinate 8,004 downwards.
AATTTCCAGATACCAAAGTTTATCCCTTTTATGGTAATATATTCTTCCATTAACAGCAAGACTCTGATTAAAGGCCTCAAGAATTAGCTTATTCTTCTGATGCAGTGCTATCTTTATAATTAGCTGGTATCCTGCATGATATCTTTGATCTCTTTTAAGTCTCAAGATTATCGACCCCTCTCCATCAAACAGCCCTGCAACGTAGTCTAGTGAGATCAATTAACCCCTAATTTTAGGGTTATTCACTTCCTAACTAATATTTTTTGTTGTTTTTGCTGTATTTGTTCATCTAAGGTACGATGGCGCGCCATTCCCAAGGGGTTATCCCCCTCCCGAGGGCAGGTTGGCCACGTGTTACTGAGCCGTCTGCCAGGCCCCCGGAGCCGGGGACCTTCGACTTGCATGGCTTAGTCCCACCCCGATAGCAGTGGGGTCCGGCAGGATCAACCGGAGTCGCCGCCTGGGTGCGCTTCCAGGCGGGGTTTTACGGGGGCCCCGCGTAAGACCTAAGCGTGATCATGTGCTTAGGTCCCCATCTTGTGGCTGGCGGAGGAGGCCGCCCACACATCGGCGGGCCGGGTCAGCGGCCCGGGGCGTTTCATGGGCGGTACCGCCGTCGCCGCCAGCCAATAGTATGTGAGGGGGCTCTTAGATAAAAACTTGTCGCGGCTATATCTCGTGTAATGAAATCTCCAAGACTTATATCTCATTGTCTCCTTGCTCTTAGACTAGAAGTCTGGGGATGCCTTTTTCCCGTTTGGAGGATGTTTCAGCGATAATCTTGGCTGCTGGTGTTGGGAGCAGGCTTAGGCCCTTCTCCGAGGCCTCTCCCAAGTGCTTGATGGAGCTCGAGCCCGGAACAAGCATTCTCGATTTTATTCTGGAGAGGGTTAGGCGAGCCGGCTTAAAGAGAATCATTGTGGTCACTAGGAGCGAATTCTCGCATTCTTTTCGAGCGAGGCTTCCCAACGATGTTGAGCTTGTGGAGCTAGATCTTGACTCCTTCGAGAATCTTTACAGCCTCTGGATGGCTGCAGGCAGAGTTGATGGGAACTTTCTAGTTCTAATGTCGGATCACATCTTCGAGTACGAGTTACTGAGAAGGGTTTTGAATAAAGCGGTTAAGGCGCAAGAGGCATTCGTGTTATGTTTGGATAAGGAGCCCTCAGTCATTGAGGCTGAAGAGGGCTTAAAGCTAATGCTATTGGGTGGCAGAATAGTTGAGGCTGATAAGTCGCTTAAGCCTCTCTATGGAATCGATACCGGGATCATCTATTGCAACCCCCACGCTAAGAAGTATATTGAGGAGGCTATCAGGTTAAGGGGATCGAAGGCGACAATAAAGGATGCGTTGAACCTCGCTGCCGCCGAGGATCAAGTAGGGTTTATCGACGTTACGGGGCTTCTCTGGAAGGATGTGGATACGCCCAGGGATCTTGAGAAGGCGAGGAAGCTTTACTGGCGGATATTGAGGAAGGAGCTTACGAAGCCGGGCGATGGGCTTGTATCACGCTATCTCAATAGGCAGATCTCGTCAAGGATCTCAACGGCCCTCTATAGGCGGAGGCTCTACATCGATCCGAACATCATATCCATAGCTTCATTCCTGATCTGCGTCTGCGGAGCCGTTTTTCTTGCTCTCCGAAGCCTTCTCATAGGCGGCCTGCTGATCCAAGCATCCTCAATAATTGATGGTGTCGATGGTGAGCTCGCAAGGCTCTTTAAGAGGGTGTCGCGTTTCGGGGCATTACTGGACTCTTTTCTGGATAGGCTGGCTGATCTCTCCGTGATAATGGGGCTTATTATCGCATTATGGCCCCTCGACCAGATCACCGGCATTGCCTCTATTCTCGCATCAGCAAACATAATCTTGGTGAGCTATCTAACCCTTCTCCTTCAAGGAAATGGTATTGATGCGTCACAGATCAGATTTATTCCGGTTACGCGTGATGTTAGGCTCTTCGTAGTGTTCTTGGCAACTATTCTCGGGATACCTCTTATTGCGCTGCTTTACATAGCTTTTGTTCCTCTAGCATATTATGTAGCCGGTCTGATTCTAGCCGCCCGCCATTCGATTATCGAGGTGCGTCCCACCATAATCGGGAGGGAAGAGCCATGGCCCCAGTTATTGCAGCCAATCGATCCTATAAAGGCCGCGATTTCCAAGCTCATCGGAAGGATCCTAAAACTAATCTTGGTTCTATTGATCCTCAGGCTGATCGGCCCAATCTTCTTCGATTTCCCGGTTCTCGTGATTAATGGAGAGCTCCTGCTCGCCGAGCATATAACATTAATCTTAGAAGCTGCTTTCGTCCTCGGCTTCGGCTATGCGATAATCTCCTCGATGAGGGGTCTTTTAGACTTCATCGCAGTAAGGCTTGTAAGCAGGATTGGAGCGACTAAAGAGACCCTTAGAAGGATATTCATGGACTTTCTATACGCGGTTCTAGGCCTAATAGCCTGGTGTTACTCAGTGAGCTTCGCATCTATACCCGCGATTGGGGGTCTCGTCTCAAAGATAGCGATGGCGGCTGCTGCCATACTCTTCCTCATGACGATATACAGGCTTGGGAGAAGAACATACAGGACATTCGCTGAGGTATACGAGAAGTTTGTGGAGAATCTCGCCAGAAAGCTTGCCCACGAGTAGAGGGCCCGTCTCGGATAAATACCATTTAAATCCCCGAGTATGACTGGGTAGGAGGGATTTGCGAAAGCCTTATTCATCCCCAGTAAGTAAGACTTGTCAAGGCTGGCCGGAACAGGAGCGCGCGCCCATAGAGGAGGGCTGCCGGGGGGTGCCCCGGAAAGCCGTCCTCATGGAGCACCGCATGCCAGCCCGTGAGCGCCGCGCAAGCGGCCCCCGAAGGCCACGCGTGCGGTGTGGCTGAAGGGGCGTCCCACCTCGGGGAAAAGCTCACGTGGTGGGATGCTCACAAGCCACGCGCCTCCGAAGGCCAGCCTCAACGTATTTTCTTATTTGTTGAAGACTTGGACAGAGGTCGCCATATTTCTCTAGGTATTTTCTCGGGCTAAGCCTAACAACCTCCAAGAGATCGACGTTTATCACGTATATCGCGTGAAGTTTCATCTTCGAGAGCTTCTCGACCGCGATCTCGGGCGTCCTGTAATACTGGTCACAGAGGCTTTTGAGGAGCTGTATCTCGGCGGGCCTTCTAGCGCTCGCGGGCTTCAGGAGAGTTCTTGGTATCTGGAGTATGTTATGGGCGGGCGTGGCGAGGCTGAATCTATCAGCATAGGGGCTGTATCTCGCGATCTTGCTAATGGCTCTTGCAGTAAGATATGCCTGGGGGTCAAGCGCGTTCTCGGGTGACGTAAACCCGGTCTCAACCTCTATTATCAGGCTCTTCCCATCCCTCCAGGCCATCACGTCGGCCACCAAGTCATTGGCGAGGGGATACTCGAGCTCAACCCTATAGCCCCTACTTGCGAGATGCGCTGCGAGGACATACTCCATTATCGAGTGATTTATCTTTATCCTGTTCTCCATATGAAGCGAAATCAGCCTCTCCGCGATCTCGCTGATCCTACGCCTGATGCCCGGGCCGTATTTTTCCTCTAGAAGTCTCTGAGCAGTTCTCACATCTTCCTCGAAGGGATCCATTCTGGCGCCGGGCGTGTTGCGGGAGATAATTAACTTACCGCGGCCATGGGATACGGGCTGGGGCTGCTAGAGGCTCTTCACCTAGGTGTGGCCATGATTATGAAGGCATTAAGCTTACCATACATTATTTGCCTCCTCGACTCGATGATGTATCCAGCGGACTCGAGGGCCCTCCCGAAGACCACGGGTTTCGAGACTATTACGGTCAGTCTCGCATCAGGGGCTGCATTGCGTATTGATGTGCAGACTTTTTGATAAAACTCCTCTATCTTTCTCACCCCCATCCTTATACCATAGGGTGGATTCATGATAATGTGACTTGGCTTCTCATCAAGCCACCCGCCGAGCTTCAGCACATCCCCCATCATGAACCTGATAGCATTCAGGACACCAGCGGTCTCGGCATTCATGATTGCGCCCTTAATACTCTTTGGCGATGCATCGGAGCCGATGATCCTCGGCTTGAACCCGAGATCAACCTCAGCCTCAAGTTCCTCCGCGATCTCCCTTACCCTATCCCCATCTATGAACTTGAGCTTGTTCAGGGCTAGGTCGCTGAGCCTACGCGCCCCCGGAGGTACCTTGAGCGCCATTAGAGCCGCTTCGATCGGTATTGTCCCGCTGCCGCACATGGGGTCTAGGAGAGCCTCCTCCCTCCTCCACCCAGAGAGCATCAGCATGCTCGCGGCTATGCTTGGCTGGAGCGCGGCCCTATGATGATAAACCCTGTAATATCTCCTGTGAAGCGACTTCCCGGTCGTATCAAGGCCTATTAGAAGCTCCGAGTCCCTGATGAGGCAGTAGAGCTGGACATCTGGGTTATCTAGGTTGACCCTGAGTCTCACTCCAGTCCTCTCCCTAAAGCTCTCTATTACAGCCCTGCCGACGGCGGCGGCCATATCCATGCTTGTGAAGGGCTTGTTCTTGGAGTGCCTCTCGCCCTTAACCGCGAACGCCTGATCAGCCCCGATGAACCCCGTGTAATCAACGCTTCTCGCGGCCCTGTAAACATCATCTAAAACCTCTGCCCTCGATCGGGATAGGAGTACGAAGATCCTGTGAATAGTCCTAGATGTGAGGTTCAGCCTTATGATATCATCCTCATCTGCCTCGAAGAATATCTTCCCAACATCCGGCCTTGCCTCAACCCCGAGAATCTCCCTACACTCTCGCGCCGCGACATCCTCAAGCCCCATGATTGTGGTAGCGAAACACTCGAACTTCAACCGCCCAGATCATCCCCAGCCTAGATCTTTATCTCCACGATATCGCCATCCTCGAGGACGTGATCCGGGCCAACTCTCTGGCCTTGAACCTTGACCGATGCGCCCCAAACCCTCGCGTACTTCATCTTCTCGGCGAAGTCTCTGTGAATTATCTCAGCCAGATCCCTTATCGTCGAGTTCCTAGGGAGTATTATCGGCTTATCTGAGGTGATGCCCGCCTTTCTCGTATAGACCCTTATCAGGTCAAGGGAGTTGAAGATCTGCCTCTTGAGATCCTCGAGCCCCGCGCCGTTCTCAGCCGAGACCGCCACGACCGGGATCTCGCCGGCAATGTTCTTAACCTCCTCGAGACTGCCCGGCGCCGCCTGATCGATCTTGTTCACGGCTATTAGGCCCCTCTTATGAGTCATTTCCCTTATCACGACCTCCTCGAAGTCCTCGATGCTAGCCTCGCCGCGAACCCTGACCACAGCATTCCTTATCCCAACAGATCTAAGCAGATCCTCCACCTCCTTCACATCAACCCCGAGGCTTCCGAAGACGACAAGCCTTATCCCGCCACTATCCTTCTTCTCGATCTCAATCTCGCACCTCTTCCGCCTAAAGCTGACGCCGGACTCATCATATATCTCGAGGATTCTCTCGAGCTGTTTGGCTGGGCTCCGCGCCCCATCAAGAACGATCACTATCAGGTCCGCGTTCTTTGAGAATCCAATAGATCTGTTCGTGAACTGGGTCTCCTCCAAGTCCTCGGTCAAGATCGCTGGGAGCTCGACTAGCTGGATCTCTACATCATTATAGAGCATCATGCCGGGGACGGGCATTGTTGTCGTGAGCGGGTAGCCTGAGACTTGGGGCTTCGCGTTCGTTAAGGCCCTGAGGAGGCTTGACTTACCGGAGTTCGCGGCGCCGATTAAGACCACCTGCGCAGCCCCCTCTTTAGGGACATGAAAATAATCCCTCCTGACAGCTCTCAGGGATGCCTTGCGCTCAGCCTCCCTCCTAAGCTCAGCTATCCTCCGCTTAATCCTCCCCCTAAGCTTCTCAGTCCCCTTATGATCAGGTATCAGGCTGAGAGCCTCCTCAAGCGCCCTAATCTTCTCCTCAATAGTCCTAGCAGCCTGATACTTCGCCAGCGCCTTCTCAGCCTCGGCCGGCAGGTTAGCAGGCATCCTGGAACCATCTATCCTAGGCTCGACTAATAAATGATCATGACCGTTCTCTGGACAATCTTTAAGACTTTCGGTCTTTCTCCGGGTCTAGGAAATGGGGCTTAAGCGCTTGATCACGGAAGCTGAAAAGCTCCTTAGAACCGTAGGCATAGAGGAGCCGTCAGTTCAGGTGAATAAGGATCCCAGCTTCGGCGAGATCTCCTCGACAGCAGCCTTCCAGCTTGCTAAGAGCCTTGGAAAGAGCCCGGTCATCATCGCGGAGGAGATCGCCTCCAAGATAGATGTCTCGGGATCTGAATTGATCAGCTCGGTCGAGGCTGTTAATGGTTACGTGAATTTTAGGGCGAATTGGGTAGGGTACTCGCGGACCATACTCGAGGAGATCTTCATGGGTGGCGAGCGATATGGTTCATCCGGCGTAGGAGCTGGGAGGCGGGTCATAATCGAGCATACGAGCGTGAACCCGAATAAGGCTCTCCATGTAGGACATGCTAGGAATGTCTGTCTAGGCGACACACTTGCGAGGCTCTACAAGTTCCTCGGATACGACGTACTAGTCCTGAACTATATTGATGATAGCGGGACGCAGATGGCTGATGTTATCCTAGGATTCATGGAGCTTGGATATAGCTTGGAGCCGCCGCCCGGCATGGGCTTCGACGAGTATTGTGGGGACGTGGTCTATGTGGAGGCAGTTAAGAGGGCTGAATCCGACCCGGAGCTGGCCGAGAAGAGGAGGCAGATAACGAGGGAAATAGAGTCGAGAAGCGGCAAGGCTTTCGAACTTAACAGGATGATAGTCTCAAGAGTTTTGAAGGATCAGCTCAGGACGTGCTGGAGGCTTGGCGCGAGGTATGACGTGCTCAACATGGAGAGCGATATCCTCACTTATGGCCTCTGGGATGAGGTGTTTGAGAAGCTGAAGGCGGCTGGCGCGGTATATTATGCTGAAAGCGGGCCGAAGGCCGGCTGCTGGCTCTTAGATCTCTCGGGGCATCCGGTTCTCTCGAAGGAGGGCGATGAGGTCCTCATCAAGAGCGATGGTACGACGACATATATCGCGAGGGATATAGCATATGCTGCGTGGAAGCTCGGCGCGTCCTCAAAGGACTTCTCATATGAGGTCTTCGGGGAGAACCCTGATGGGTCGAGGATCTATGTGACTTCTGGGAGGGGTGATGTGAGGATCCCGGTCTCTAGTGCGGTGAAGGTGATAAATGTAATCGATGTTAGGCAGAGGAGGCCGCAGGAGATAGTGAAGTATGCTCTCAAGCTTCTAGGCCTTGACGCCGAGAAGTACATTCATTATGGCTATGAAGTTGTCGCGCTAAGTAGGAAGGATGCTGAGAGGCTCGGCTACAGCCCTGAGCCGGGCCAGAGGATAATTCACATGAGCGGTAGGAGGGGGTTATACATCAAGGTGAACCAGCTCTTGGACATGTTGAGGGAGAGGGCGGCGAAGGAGGTTCGCGAGAGGCATCCCGACTGGAGTGATGAAAAGGTCTTGGAGACTGGCGAGAAGATCGCGGTCGCAGCCCTCAGATACGCGCTGGTAAAGCAAGATACAGATAAGATGATAGTCGTGGATACCGATGAGATTATGCGCCTCGAGGGCGATACAGGCCCATACCTTCAATACACCTATGCGAGGGCTCTGAGGATTCTGGAGAAGGCGGATTCCGAGCTCTCGACCAGCCCGCCAGCCGAGCCCAGCGAGCCGGAGAAGAACCTGCTCAGGAGAATGGCATACCTCCCAATCCTGCTTGAGGAATTCCACTCAAGCATGTTGATAAAGCCGATCGCAGATTATGCATACACCCTAGCATCCGAGTTTAATATATTCTATGAGAAGGTTCCTGTCCTCAGGGCTGAGGGTGGTGAGCGTGCCTTCAGGCTGGCAATAGTAAAGGCATTTACGATAGTTTTCTCGATAGTGTTAGATTTGCTAGGTGTGCCGAGGCTCGAGGTCATGTAAGGTATG
>JAKCEV010000074.1 GCA_023539495.1 Candidatus Wolframiiraptor allenii | reverse complement strand
GACGTAATAGCAGTAAAAAACCTAGTAAAACGCTACCACGAAGAATACATGAACACAAAAACCAAACCCCCCTCCAGATAAATGTGGGGAGCCCGCGTTCCCCCCGAAAGCCTCCCAATGAGAAGAGGGAGGAAGGGCCAAAAACCCAGAACGCCCCTAGTTTGGGGGGCCAAAAAACAACACGAAACCAGAAAACCCTCCCCCACCCTACCTTTCTTCACATAAGGCAATGAAGAAGACACCACTAGACCCCGATAACGCAGTAGCCCTCTCCTATGATGTTTTACGCCACCTCAATCCTATCCACGACCACCTTCAGGAACCTGGCCCCTCCCTGAAGAGCGTCTTAACCTTATCTTCTTTTAGCTTCGTCCCCCTATACCCTCTCCTTGATGCTTTACATGTAAAGTCCTTAACATATGCTAGTAATTCCTGTCCCCCTGTTAATAAGACGTATGGAAGCTTGTCTCCAAAGATTTTTAGGATTGCTGTATGCTTTCCAGACTGTAGTCTTAACGGGTATAGTAGTGGGATTTTTAATATATCTCTCTCATGCTTAAAAAGCGGTAATGGTTCATTCATGGAGAACCTGAGTTGAAGAGAATCATCGATCGTCACCTCGATTGCAGTGATGTAATATCGTTCCACAGCGTTTAGGATGATTTCAAGGTCTTTTATCCGACTCTTACCGGGCTCAATTTTATCTGACGAGGTGGTGATCTTAAGCTTCTCAACGCTAATTCTATCAGTATCTTCCACGGTTAATGGCTCAGACAATATTTCGCGACGGTAGTATATTGTTGCGGGCTTCGGATACCTGAATTCTGGCAGTGATAGTTTTACCGGAACTATCCACCAGTCCTCTCCCTCACGCATCCATTCATAGACCTCGAAGTTCAGTCTAGCCACATCAAGTATATTGCCAGATGATTCAATTAACTCCATAACCATTGTATGGCGGCCCCTCTTAATACCGACTACCACAGGTATGGGTGCTAATTTTCTTACAATTCTCGTTATTCCCGGCATAATCGGTATTGAGAACGGCTCCCCATGCTCTTGCTGGAATGTAACCGATGAGGAGAACTGCCCATTAACGTAAATATTAATCCTGCTAAGATCACATGTATGACGCCCATGCTTATCACGATCCTCAACCCTAAACAACAGCATTCCCAGCATCAACCTGTATTTTCCCATTCCTTTACTCAGTTCAAGAGCTGCTGAGGTTAGGGATGTTAGCGAGCTTGCAAACCGCTCGCTCACCATACAATTAAGATATCCTGGAGCGCAGCCCATCACGATACTCACATGTTCACATGTTACTGGGAAGACTTCCTCTTTACCAGCATAGGGCCCACTATGATACGCTACCTTCAAGAAAGGGTATGTAACAAAACCACCCCTACTAGCCGGCTCTCTAACAACACTTCTCTCCTTCATCCCAGGCGAGATCAGGAAAGAAACTAGAAGCACGAAGATCGCATTAATAATATAGAAAGGTGTTAAAGTCCATCTATATCCTAATGAGAAATACCATGCGTCAATCGTTGGGATCAATCCAAGTAACACAGATACCACAGAGATTACCCTGATGATAATTATCCCTCTTTCAATTAATCTTCTAAGCCTCTCAAACACTAATGCTAACATCAATATTAAGGAGGCCAGACAAAATGGTATCCAAAGATAGGTATGAACCTCTTGCCAAGATGATACAGTCATTAATGATGTCAATAAGAGAAAAAATGTCCCAATGAAAACAATATATATAAAAGGGCCGTAAAGAAAAGTCAAAACCTTCAGTACCTTCAGTCTTAATGTATTTACCTTGGAATTCGGGAAGCCTTCTCCCTCATACAAAGCGGCTCCTAATGAAAATAATCCTAACTCGGAATATAAATTTTATGAATAGGTTAATCTATCATCAGGCTAACTGTCTCACTCCTTGCTTCCCAGCCTGCTCACCGCTATCTTCAGGAGCCTAGCCTTTCCCTCCCTGAAGAGCCTCTCGACCTCATCCTCCCCCAGCTCGACCCCCTGTATCCTCTCCCCAAACTGTATCACTATCGCCACATCACCCTCATAGAGGAATACCGCCTCCCTGCTCGGCCTCACCTCCAAGCCGAGGACCCTTGAGAGGAACCTGGCAGTCGCCTCATGCCCAACAGCAGATACGAAGCCCCCTCCAGGATCGCCCTAGCCCCCTCCACAGAAACCTCCTCAACCACAACCATGGCCGACTTGCATTTAAAGGGTATTGGGACCGCCATTGAGGAAAGGAGATAACCCCGAGCAGACAAGACCTCTCAGATCCTATTTCAACATGCTAGGACATCGCTCTTAGAGACTCTATTCGCATCGGGGTAGAAGACTATGTAAGTCAATCATTTACAACGTGTTTGATTCCTTTTGCTGTAATAAATCTGTCAATGGCGCATGCGAGCTTCCAAGCTGTTTCCCCCTCAATTAATACACCGACCTCATAATTGGTGACCATGCCGCCCCAAGATAGATTGGCGGAGCCTATTACCGCCCTTCTCCTATCTGCTACTATGACCTTTGCGTGAAGGTGCCGTCCCTCGGGATCCGAGAAAGACAGGATCCGGACGTTTGGATATCTGGCGAGCAGTCTTAATCTCTCGACAACGGCCCTTTCTTGGCGTTCCAAGTTATCAATAAGCATTGTTATTTTTACACCTCTCTCCGCCGATTTTCTTAATTGATCAACTATGCCTGATGCGGCCTCAGTAAGCAAGTATGCAACAATGATGATCTCATCTTTTGCCTCGCATATCAGTTCGTACACCGCAGAATCAATAGTCCTTATTGATGGATCAAGCAGCTCCAAGCCCGTAACTAAGAGGGTAACCCTGTCCCCGCTCATGGCATATTCTCTATCAATACATTCCTGTCGAGCCACATATTTCTATGCTCGCACGATGTTTCTGATAATAACAAGCAGGCGTAGCATGCCGCACCATTATACCGTCCTCTGCTGAATTTCGTTTCCAAGCATAGAGGATCGCATGAGCATGTTTTAGAAAGTTCCAGCGCCCGCTCCAGTATTCTTTCAAAGTACGGGACCAGCGCGATAAGGCCGCCCAGTGTTCCATCCGAGCCGGGCTGCGTTGCATAGAGAAGTATTCCTCCCCTTATTTGCTCTTCCTCAATTTCCAGATACACCCGCTCCCTGATGGAGGCGCTCGAATAACCCGCATCCAGCGAAACGCTGCGTATTAGGAGATGTGAAAGGGTATGCCACCATACAAAAACGGGATGAAATCTTCGTTCATTTCCAGACTCGGCATCGAAAGCTTCCCGCCATCTTCGGGTATTTTCTCCCTTCAGCTCAAAATGCCATCCACAGTCCCCATCCAGCATTATGAATATCCCTTCACCGAAAAGCTCCACACCCGGATACCATTTCGGCCCACCCGGATTATTGGGATCTGAAAAGCCTATGTCCACCAGCTCGGGCTCTTCATCACCGGCGGGAATATCCCTTCTGTATCCGACTTGGATCATTATGGCATGCAGGTGCAGAACGGGTACTATGCGGAGGGCATGGCCGTTAGGCCCTTCAACCCTTCTTACTTGATTGGGGTCGATCTCTATCAGCGGCGGCGATCCGGGTCTTGGGCCTGTTCTCGGCGGGATGCCCCTAACAGATCCCTCAATTAAAGCATGAAACTCCTCCTTTAAGAGCTCATCATACGATCTGGGGACGGGGGTCATGATATCTTCGATCGCTTGGGCGATCTCCCCCCACTCATGGGAAAGAATCTCGGCCCTGACGGTCTCCGAAATGAAACCTCTTTCCACCAGCCTATCCAGACGGCGGGCAAGCTCTTCTTTGCTTCCTATGCCGTTCATGACAGAGATGTATATGGGTTGCAGTTGGAGGAGCCCGTGTAATCTAGTGTATCGTGGTGGAACCGTGAACAGTATTCTGAGCTCCGGTATCCTGAGGTTTGATGCTTGGCGCTGTATAATCTTTGCGGCCCTTCCGCAATTTCTCGGCCGGCGAGGGGCTTCATCTATACCCTCTCGCTCGGGATAGCGCCCCGTACATTCATAGTCAGCACGATAGGCCTCGCCAAGATTTCGCCTCCTCCTGCAACGCGGGCATTCTAGCTGGATGCTACGCAGGGGGCCGCTACCACGCCATATAAAGTATTCATCATTCGTGCAATCCCTCTTCTCACCATGAACCACAACATACCAGTCAACATCATCCATGTGACCCTTGGAGCAGGCCATGATGAACCTTATCGGTTCCTGATAAACGAATCGTGCTGGACGCGGGGTTGATTGTGACCTCTTGCACTCAGGACACGCATTACCTCTGAAAAGAACATACCCGCCGCTCGGATGGCTGCTGGTATTTAGACAGAGCTTCCACTCGGGGAAGGGTTTTGTCCGGTACAGGGGAATGTCTTCGGGCATGTTTAGCTCGGCGTTTGACGGTATTCTAAAGATTCTCGCCGATCCTCTAAACAGGCCCTCCGTTATCCTCCGATCCGAGATTTCAAACTCGTTAAGACGCTGTGGAATGAGGGAGGACAGGCCTATATTCGGCATGGGGATGACCCTCGGGCCGTAACGTGTTTCAAGTATCGCTCCCGGCCCGTAGGTTATGATGAATTGAGAGGGGCGAATATGCTGGACCAGGCCCTCACACCCCAAAAGCTATCGTTTCCTCAACCTCCCTTAAAGATTGCGGGACATTCTCATACACCACCTCTAACCTCCTGTTGATTCTGGCATGCTGGTGCACCGGATCACCCAGCACGACCGAGTATCTTGGGAAGCCTCTCAAAACAATCTCGCTGTAAACCAGATCATCTTGGTACATGCGAGCAACCGAACACCATTTATCAAGCATAGAAGCAATCTTATCTAGAATGCTGTCGGTCAGCATTCTCCTTATATCCGGCTGGCTCTCCAACCTCTGTTTGATAAATGCCGGAATAACTTTGAACTCTCTCGCATCATAACGACATTTCACTATGTCTTTTGCGGATTCCTCTCTGTGCCAGCTTATGGTAGTGTTTCGCATATTCCTCAACATGTATACTATGACCGGCCCCAGTGCTTTCTCAACAACGCTTGGTGCGAAGGGATACACGGTCGGGGGCTCCACATATCTATGTAACTGCCGGTGATAGCTGCAGAAAAACTCGTAGTGATTAAGGTCTCTGGGACGGGTTGCCCTTAGAAA
>JAKCEV010000073.1 GCA_023539495.1 Candidatus Wolframiiraptor allenii | reverse complement strand
ATACTCGAATACAAGATAGGCTCCGGGTCAGTTAGGATAATTGTTGATCGTAAAGTGTATATGCCGTCGGCTGCGACCCTCTGCCTCGCCAAGAACTTATATGTGGAGAAGGGGTCTAGGGTGCTGGATCTCGGGACCGGCTCGGGCCTCCTAGCAATCCTCGCATCAAAGCTCGGCGCCGGCGAGGTCGTTGCCACGGACATCTCACCTAGAGCTCTTCAAACAGCCAGGATAAACGCGATGCTGAACTCCGTGGATAACGTGGATTTCAGGCTGGGCTCGCTTTATGAGCCGGTTAGAGGTGATGTCTTCGACCTTATAATCTCGAACCCGCCGATGACGCCCTCAAAGAATCCCCTACCACGTTATACATGGGGAGGCCCTGATGGCAGGGAAGTTCTTGACGAAGTTATCCGGGGAGCGCCAAGCCACCTGAGAAGCGGCGGCCGGTTAGTAATTCCAGTGATCTCGCTCATCGGAATAGGGAAGACATATAGGCTGATGCTGAGCTCCGGGTTCAAGGTCAGGGTGCTCGACTATTTCGTGCATCCATTTGGAAAGAGGCTCACTAGGTTGTTAGACTACATCTCAAATCTTTCAGACGCGGATTACATATATGATTTATTTGGGAGGCCTTGTTGGAGGCTCCTAATTTTCGAGGGGGTTAAGAGCTGAGTATCTCATTGGCCGCCCGCTTGAACTTCTCAAGTCCATCGATTATATGATCCTCCGAGACGGAGAAGCTCATCCTGATGTATCCCTCACCATATGATCCTAGGGCTGTTCCATGTAGGAAGGCGACGCCATATTTCTCTATTAGCATCATCACGAATCTCTCCGTGTCCATTTTCAACTTGTTGAGGAGCTTGCTGACATCTATCATCATGTAGAATGATCCCTTAGCTTTCGCGAACCTTATTCCATCAACCTCCGAGAGCAGCTTAACCGCGATATCCCTCCTCCGCTCATAGCCTCTCTGCATCTCATATACGGGCTCTTGGGGGCCTGTGAGGGCGGCAAGGGCGGCCCATTGGGATATCGAGCTCGGGCATGAGGTCATCACGTTCAACAGCTTGAACACTGTCGTCATCAGCTCCTCCGGGATGAGCGCATACCCTATCCTCCACCCTGTCATCGCGTACCTCTTGGAGAATCCATCTGCTATTATCAGCCTATCTAGAGACCCCTTAATCGAGAGCGGTGAATGATGTTTCTCACCATTATAGAGGAATGGCCTATAGATCTCATCGGAGAGTATGTAGAATCCATGATCCTCTGAGAGTTCCACGAGTGCCTTGACATCCTCCCTCCGCATTATGGAGCCACATGGATTATGCGGCGTATTGATCACGACGAGCCTTGTCCTAGAGGTTATGAGCTCCGCGATTCTATTAACGTCAATCTTAAACTCATCCTCTATCGTGAGCCTGTAGGGTATGGGCTTGGCCCCAGCGAACCTGGCCGCGGCCTCGTACTCCGGGTATCCGGGATTCGGGTAGAGGACCTCATCACCCTCCTCTAGTATGGAGAGCATGGACGCTAGAATCGCTTGTTTGCATCCATTCGCCACGACAACATTCTTCTCCCAGTCTATCTCGACGCCATAATCCTTCTTTACGCTCTCGGCTATCGCCTGCCTTAGCTCCGGAATTCCGGTTGTCGGCGTATAATGGGTCTTACCTTCCCTCAAAGCTCTTATCGCCGCCTCCTTGATATGTTCCGGGGTATCATAGCCTGCGTCGCCGATCTCTAGGTGGGCAACCCTCCTTCCCGTGGCCTCGACTTTTTTGGCCGCGGCTAGGACCGCGAAGGCAGCCTCAGCCTCCACACCATGAAGTCTCCTAGGAAGCTTGTACCCCGCCATTTTTAGGAATGAAACGTAAAATGATCACATAAAAAGTTTAATCGCGGGAAGCCCACAAGAGCGGCGGGAGATTGAGCAATCAAGATGCTCTCCAAGGATATTCAGGGGAGATTCGAGCCCTCCTAGAAGAAGCAGGCGTAGAGGTTGGGGATGAGGTGGAAATCCGGGCGGGAGACGAGGTTTACCGTGGGATACTGATGTCAAGATACGAGCTCGCGGATCCCGGATACATAGTCATAAAGCTCCCAAACGGGTATAATATTGGGATAAGCGCCTCTAGGGTTACCTCTATCAGGAGGGTGGCTCCAGCGGCTAAGCCGAGGTTCACCCAGCCCCCGAGACCGCCGCAAAAGCCGGGACTACCCAAGGTTGTGATAGTGAGCACCGGCGGCACTATAGCCAGCAGGATAGATTATAGGACTGGCGGGGTTAGGGCGGCGCTCACCGCTGAGGACCTACTCTCAATAGTCCCCGAGCTCGCCGAGCTCGCGGATCTCGATGCGCGGATACTGTTCTCGATATATAGCGAGGACATGACGCCAGATCATTGGAACATGATGGCGGCTGAGGCCGATAAGCTGATCCGGGGAGGCGCTGAGGGGGTGGTGATAGCCCATGGGACTGATACTATGGGATACTCGGCCGCGGCGCTGAGTTTCGCGCTCCAGAAACCCCCAGTCCCCGTGGTCTTTGTTGGTGCTCAGAGATCTTCTGATAGGCCCTCGAGCGATGCGGCCACAAATCTTATCGCGGCGGTCAGGGTTGCTGGTCACGCGCCGTTCGCGGAGATCTGCGTCTCGATGCATGCATGGCACTCCGACACCGTAATAGCGATCCACCGGGGGACACGGGTAAGAAAACTTCACACGAGCAGTAGGGATGCATTCAAGTCCGTAAACTCTGAGCCTATAGCATATGTCTCCGGAGGCGAGATAAAGATCAACGTGAGAAACCTAAACCCGCGCGGGTCGGGGGATTACAGATTTGAGCCAGGATTCTCCAAGGATGCCGCCCTCATCAAGTTCTACCCGGGGATGCCGCCCGAGATCCTGGAAGCCATCCACAACCTCGGCATCCGGGGGATTATACTGGAGGGAACGGGACTAGGCCATGTTGCTAACAAGCTAATACCAACGATAAGAAGGCTCGTGGATGAGGGCGTCTTTATCGGGATGACGTCGCAATGCATCTTTGGTAGGATAAATATGAGGGTCTATGATACAGGGAGATACCTGCTTAAGGCCGGCGTCATGCCGCTTGATGACATGCTCCCCGAGACCGCTTACGTGAAGTTATCATGGTGTCTTGCCAGAGCGCGGGACTTGGAGGAGGTGAAAAGGCTCATGCTCACGCCGATTGCGGGCGAGCTGGGCGAAAGAAGTATGCCCGCAATCCGGGAGGCGGCTGTGGCATGAAGATTGACTATCGGGAGATCGGATTGAAGGTTGGCTTAGAGATTCATAGGCAGCTCGACACGCGGCATAAGCTGTTCTGCGATTGCCCGACGACGCCGAGGGAAGGCGGCAGGGAGATAGTCTTCATCAGATGGCTTAGGGAAGCTCAGAGCGAGCTCGGCGAGGTGGATCCAGCAGCCCTCTTTGAGTCCCGGAAGCGGAGGATGATAGTCTATCACGCTGACACCGAGAACACCTGCCTCGTGGAGCTTGATGAGGAGCCACCACACGACTTGAATAGGGAGGCGGTTGAGATAGCGCTCACAGCAGCGCTCATGATGAATGCGAGGCCCGTGGACGAGATCCACGTAATGAGGAAGATAGTCATAGATGGATCGAATACCACCGGGTTCCAGAGGACATGTGTGATAGCATTGGGGGGAGAGATTGAGGTTGATGGAAAGAAGATCCCAATACAGACGATAACGCTCGAGGAAGATGCGGCTAGGATAATCGAGCAGAAACCACATGAGGTGCATTATGATCTCTCGAGGCTTGGGATACCATTGATAGAGGTCTCAACAGCTCCGGTGATAAACTCTCCTGAGGAGGCGTATAATGTTGCATACGCTATAGGGAGGATACTCAGAGCCACGCGGAGGGTCAAGAGGGGAATAGGCACGGTTAGACAGGACCTCAACATCTCGATAACGGGCGGAGCGCTTGTCGAGATTAAGGGAGTCCAAGAACTAGAGCTCCTACCAAAGGTCGTCGAGCTCGAGGTAATTAGACAGCTCCACCTACTCAAGATAAGAGATGAATTGAGGAGCAGGGGGGTATCTGAGGATGATCTTAAGCGGGAGCCGATAAAAGATGTCACGAGTATATTCGTGAAGACCTCGTCCAAGATCCTCCGGAGGAGGATTGAGGGGGGCGGTGTCGTTCTGGCGCTGAGGCTTAAGGGGTTTGGAGGCCTTCTAGGGCTGGAGGCGGCTCCCGGGATAAGGCTCGGAGCGGAGCTGGCGGGGAGAGCTCGGGCATGGTCCGAGGTAGAGGGGATATTCCATACTGATGAGCTGCCCGGCTACGGGATCTCAGGGGAGGAGGTTATGAGGCTGAGAGAGGAGGTTGGGGCCGGTGATCTTGACGCGGTTGTCATAGTTGCGGCCGAGCGGGAGAGGGCTGAAGATGCGCTTGAGAGGGTTAGAGAGAGGGCGATCGAAGCCCTCTACGGCGTGCCACCAGAGACCCGTGGAGCTAGGCCTGATGGAACTACAATATACCTGAGACCGAGGCCCGGGGCTGCTAGAATGTACCCTGAGACAGATATTCCGCCACTCCCATTGCCGAGAGAATATGTGGAGGAGATTAAGCGGCGTCTTCCACCAAGCCTAGACGAGGTCGCCGAGTGGATCTCGAGGAGGTATGGTGTAAGCAAACAGATCGCTGATGAGCTAATAGACTCGGAGAAGGTTGAGATTTTCGAGAGAGTGGTCGGGGAGACGGGTATCCAGCCCAGCATAGCAGCCTCGATACTAGTGGAGCACATGAAGAGTCTGAGGCGCGAGGGCTATGAAGTAGAGAAAATCAGGGAGGAGGATCTCCTCGAGTTCTTCAGGCGCGTGGTAAGGGGGGAACTGGCGAAGGAGGCGGCCCCAGAGATCATTAAATGGCTTGCCCAGAACCCCGACAAGAGCCTAGACGACGCGGTAAACGCTCTGGGATTGAAGGCCGTAAGCCTTGAGGAGGTCAAAGCCCGGATCGCCGAGCTCATGGAGGCCAATCGAGACCTCGTCAGATCAAACCCCGGGAAGGCGATCTCGGTGATAATGGGCGAGCTTATGAAGACCTATCGTGGGAGATTTGACGGGGGGAAGCTATACCAGCTCGTCTCTCAGGCGGTCTATGGCCAAGTCAGGGATTAATTTGGCCACGACCCCCTCCCCATTTGGTGTGGGGAGGTTTGGGCTACATCCCTCCTTCTGGAGGTT
>JAKCEV010000072.1 GCA_023539495.1 Candidatus Wolframiiraptor allenii | reverse complement strand
GGGACGCCGCCATATTCGAGCTCGAGAACGTGAAGGCGAAGACGCCGTAGGATCAAGGCCCCATCACAGCCTCCTCCATATTTTTCCCCATTTTCAATGGACTCCCCAAGAAATAAGGGCAGGCTTGTGTCAAAATGATGATGTGAAGGCGAGGAGTGTGGCTGATGCGGGGAACGGGATTGTGGAGGCTAATGGCCGGAGATGCCCGAAATGCGGGGCCATGATAGAGTATCTATGTTACTGGGAGAGAGGACGAGATATACCCGGAGGACTATTAGCCTGCGTAACACCCCACATTTTTATTTTCCATTTTCGGGGCCTTCCAAAGAAATAAGGACAAGCCCCTATTCTTAGGCTTGTAGGGGCCATGATGGGGTATAAGACCTTAGAGGCGGCCTCAGTATTGAAGAAGTATGGGAAGGAGGCCCCGGATTGCCAAGCCTCAGCCCCAGAGCGAGGGCTCCCTAGGCGGCTGGCGCTGCATAACTTAATATTCTATTCGAGGTAATATTCGAGGTCAATCGCTTTGCGTTGAAAGAAATAGTTCCATGTATCCGCAGGTCACGCACACCCTGATCTCAATTGAGTTGTATTCTTGGAGTTCTGCTGGGAGAAAACTCTTAACCGAGAATGGGCCGACCCTTGCCGAGAGACT
Source organism: Candidatus Wolframiiraptor allenii (assembly GCA_023539495.1). Taxonomy (GTDB): domain Archaea; phylum Thermoproteota; class Nitrososphaeria_A; order Caldarchaeales; family Wolframiiraptoraceae; genus Wolframiiraptor; species Wolframiiraptor allenii. The sequence continues at coordinate 4,834 of JAKCEV010000072.1, read as the reverse complement.
CTTAACAATACTCTTCATCTCGCCACCACACTTGGGACACACATGAGCCATGTGCTATCGCACTATCACTTCTAAATAGCTTTAACGTGTAGCATTCACGGTGGAGATGGAGGTTGATGTTTAAAGCATCCCATGAGCAGGGTTTTAACGCATATGAAGGCTGTTCTAATTGTTTGTGATGGGTTGGGTGATAGGCCTACGAAGACCCTCAAGGGCTTAACGCCTCTTCAGGCCGCCAAGGCTGAAACTCTTAGCAGAATAGCGTCCCAAGGCGAGTGCGGGATAATGGATGTGATAGCACCGGGCCAGCCTCCTGGAAGCGATACAGCGCATCTTGCAATCTTCGGCTATGATCCTTATGCATGTTATCCGGGCAGGGGAGCTTTTGAGGCACTCGGTGTCGGCGTCGAGCTCCAGCCGGGCGACGTAGCCTTTAGATGTAATTTCGGAACAGCAAACGAGGATGGAGTCATCATCGATAGGAGGGCTGGGAGAATAAGCAGCGAGGAGGCTAGACAGCTCGCGGAGGTCTTGAAGGATATAAGGATCGAGAGCGTAAGCGGTGTCCAAGTAATCTTCCACCATTCATCTGAGCATAGGGGGGTTCTAGTTCTCAGAGGCGAGAGGCTCTCTAGATGTGTCTCCGATGTTGATACGCATAAGGTTGGTGTAAAGCCTGCGGTTCCACAACCTCTTGATAATAGCCCCGAGGCCGAGAGAACGGCCAAGGCTCTTCGGGAATTCCTTGAGAAGGCTGGCAAGATCCTAGCGGAGCACCCGCTGAACCGGGAACGCGTCAAGAGGGGCCTCCTGCCAGCGAACATACTCTTACCCCGCGGAGCTGGAACGCTTCCCAAGATTGAGCCGATCACGAGGATCTGGGGCATAAAGGCTGCGGCGATCGCGGGAGGAGGATTGTATAAGGGGGTTGCCAAGGCGGTGGGCTTCGAGCTAATCCAAGTTCCTGGGGCGAATGGGACCGTGAACACGAATCTCAGGGGTAAGGTTGAGGCCGCTATAAGGGCCTTAGACGGCTATGACCTCGTTTTCCTCCATGTGAAGGCTACGGATAACGTGAGCCATGACAAGAACCCCATCAAGAAGGTTGAAGTAATAGAGTGGATCTCGAGAGAGTTGACGCCACTGGTCGAGAAAGTGGTATCCGAAGGATACTATCTAGCGATTACAGGTGATCACACGACACCAAGCGAAGTCGGGGAGCATAGGGGAGACCCGGTACCCCTCGCGATCATAGGTCCCGATGTCCGGAGAGACGATGTCAAGATGTTTGATGAGATCTCCTGTGCCCGCGGATCCCTCTGCAGAATACGCGGAACAGACCTCATGAGAATTCTGATGAACTACTTGGGAAGGGTCCCATTATTCGGCGAGTGAGCGGTCTGCAAACATCCTCCTAAGATTCTTTAGAACCCTTCTTCCTTTTTCCAGCTCAAGCTCGCATCTCAGCTTGACGTAGCTCTCGCGATCTAGTTCGCCTCGCCTATATCTCTCCACGGCCTCCCTTATCCGCTCATCAACCTCCTTCAGCCCCGCCCTAAGCATAGTCCTAATTCTGTCGTGAACTCTCATTAGCGTATACGCCCCTCCGCGAGAAAAGTATTTACCATATGAGTGATATTTCTATTTCGTATGAGGGCCGTATCGATCTGGATATCTGGTTTCAGGAGCGCTGTGGATAATGGTAGAGCTCATAGCGTGGTCGTGGATCTTCCAAGAGATCAGGGGGGCGAGGATCTCGGCCCAACAGCCCTCGAGCTGGCACTCATGAGCCTAGCCGGATGCATTGGGACGATCTTCGCCATCGTCGCAGGGAAGAGAAAGCTGAGCTACGAGAGCCTAAGGGTTGAGCTTGAGGGGGAGAAGGGAGAAAAAACGATCGAAAAGATCAGGGGAGTTCTTAGGATAAAGACGTCTGCGAGCAGAGAGGAGGTTGAGACGGCGCTGAAGCTGACGATGGAAATTTGTCCTGTTGGATTAATCTTCGAGAAGGCGGGGATAAAGCCGGAGATCCAAGTGAAACTGGAAACCTAACTCCTCCTCATCTCTTTATTTTCCACTCAGGGTTGCTGAGCCGGTATGAATAAGAGGATTCTCGTAGCTATAGGGGCTTCAAGTGATCCTAATCCTCCATCGGCTGCGACGGATAAGGCGCGTAAATTCGCCCGAGCGCTCCTAAGATACAGGGATGAAGTTATCTTGATGAGTGGTGGTGATGGCGGGCTGATGAGGATAGCCTGCAGAGAGTTTGTTGAGGGCGGCGGGCTGACAATAGGCATTATACCGGTCGAGGATGAGACCATAAGCGAAGATCATCCTAGGTATAGTTCATATAACGTGATATCGATTCTCAGCGGGATGACATACCAGATGAGGAGTATAATGCTCGCGAGGAGCTGCAGCTCGATGGTGATACTCGGCGGTGGTGCTGGCACGATAATCGAGGCATTCCTCGCATACATTTATGCGAAGCCGCTGATAATATTAACTGGGACCGGCTATCCTTCGGATAGGCTCCGGGAATTTTGCGAGAACGGCTACCTAGATCACCGTAGAATCGTTAAGGCATGTTTTACAGACGATCCCGTGGAGGCGGCTGAGCTGGCATATAGCCTTGGCAGGGCTAGGTCCTGAGCTGGATTAAGGATCCCAAAATTGCTATAACCGCTATTATGATTATCTGCAAGAAGACTGGTAACGATGCTCCAGCCTGCTGAAGCCCTGCCATGAATATCAGGGAACCAACGAACGCGGTTATGATTGAAAGGACCTTATCGAAGAGCACGATCACTATTATCAGCACCATCAGGGCGATAATTATCGCTAGGAGCACATCAACGATGCCTCTTAGGAGCATGAATGTCGCGAGACCCGCGACTATTCCGGCGCCGAACCTCATGAGCAGGAGGAATATTAAGCCCACTATAACAAAGCCCACCACCGCGGCGATGTAAGAGTATGGGGGTGAGATGAACATTGGTGATATCAGTAGGGCGAGGAGGGCCCCGATAATCCCACCTACCAAGAAGAAGACGATCTTAGCAAGCTTCCTTCCGAAAAACGCAACCACAAGCCCCAAGATTGTTAACATCAAGCCTGATATGAGCGCAACCTCGCCACCTAGGAGCATGCCATTTTCGTTACTTAAGCTCGGGATTAACTTTTCCCTGTAACATTATTCCTAAAGGACTCTATGGGACTTGGAGGGCGACGAGGAACCGCGCGGATATGGAAGCTGCAAGACATATGACTGTAATCGCGAGGACAATGTAGTCCATGGGTCTCATCCTCAGCTCCTTCAGAAATGTTCTCTTCTCGGATGCGCCGAAACACTTGACCTCCATGGCCTCGGCGAGCTCATAGCTCCTCCTAAGAACATTGACTATCAGGGGAATTAGCACCGGGACGTATCTCCTGATCCTGGTTATTGGGCCTCCCTTATCGAGTTCTAGGCCGCGAGCCCGCTGCGCATCCATTATTGCTTGAAGCTCCTCGGCAAGCACCGGCGTGAACCTTATCGCGGATATGAGGGCGAACGAATACATGTACGGTATCCTAAGCTTCGTGAATGTCATCCCAAGCTCCTCCGGAGTCGTCGTGAGGAAGAAAATGGAAAATGACGCGAGGAAGCCTATCAGCCTATAAGCCGCTGCGAAGCTCCTATAGATCACATCAGGGTCTGCGAATCCACCAGCTTGGAGCGATAGGAAAATATAGTTCATCACAAAAACGAGGACTATCAACGGTATAGCACCATAGACCGTTTTAGCCCATTTCCTGAGGGTTCCACTAGCCGCCGAGAGCGCTGCCTCAACGGCGACTATCATACTCGTTACTGTTATCTCGGAATATAGGAGGGCTGTTATGAGGAGCGTCGAGGATATTAGAAGCTTGACCCTCGGATCGAGCCTGTGGATGAAGCTCGTGCCAGGCTGGAAGCGCAGGCCCTCGAGTATCGCTGCCATAAGCCATCACCGGAAGATCAGCCCCCAAGCTTCACCTCCACTACTATCTTTCTAGCATTTTCGAGGAAGCGCTCGCCCAGCTTCAGCGATGAGATGAATGCCCTCACGAGATTGTGGAGAAGCTGTTGAGGCCATGGCCCGAGTGGAACCTCAACACCATCCACGATCACCCGGGCCTTAGATAATCCCCTCATGACACAATCTCTTATCGTGGCCTCGCCGCGCCTAATCGCCTCAGCCATCCCCCGGCAAGACCCATACCTGCATTTACCGCAATCTAGGCCTGGAATAAGCTTGATCCAATAATCCATTATGCTCTTCCTTAGGAGCTCTAAGGCCTCTTCCTCACTCACAACCCTGACCCCGGAAATTTCCCTTATGGATTCGGGCGACCTTAGAATAATAATCCTTATATCCGAGATTCTCTTCAGCGCCTCCTCTGCCTCGCGTTTATCCTCGGCGCAGAGAATCTTTGGATAATTCGACGTCTTGAAGCCCTCGACAAGTATGAGGTCCGCCTCAACGTGAAGGGATCTTATGGCGTCATCTAAGGATGCTTGAGCGCGCCTAATCGTGATAAGCTCGGATGGCGAGATTATCAACGTCTCGATCGCGCCTGCCTTGAGATGCCTGTAAGAGTCCTTGTCCGCGAGGTCAACATTCTCTTTGGAGTGCTTTATCGTCACAACCCTCACGCCAAGCTTGGAGAGCTCGGACACAATTCTCTCGATGAACCTAGTTTTACCCCGACCCCTACCAAGGCTGACGACACAGAATATTGGCGGCATAATGCGCTCTAAAACATCAATAAGCCAGCTCTTTATCCTATCTCCAAGCCATAGCAATTAGAA
>JAKCEV010000071.1 GCA_023539495.1 Candidatus Wolframiiraptor allenii | reverse complement strand
TATCTCGGGGACGTCTGGGAGGAGCTATGGGACGCCATGCTATTCAAGCTGAAGACCGCCGAGGCGAGCATGCCATAAAGCTGAGACCCGCATCACAACACCCACTTTTTATTCCTCCTCCATTTTCAGGATAGACCCCAAGAAATAAGGACAAGCCCCTCATCCTTAGGCTTGTAAGGTGTACTCCTCTAATCCGGCTGCGGCTCCCGGCAGACTTGAGGCCATACTTGAGGAGCTTGTGGGCTATGAGCTTATAGAGCCCCAGCCGGCAAGCGAGCAAGACCTCGAGCTCATCCACACGAGGGAGCATATAAGCCGGGTTAGGAGTATGGATGAGGTTTACAAGGTTGCTCTGCTGGCGGTTGGCGGCGCTATAATGGCATCGGAGATAGCCATGTCCAGTGAGCCGGCCTTTGGCCTTATCAGGCCGCCGGGGCATCATGCTAGTCCGGGCAGCTCATGGGGTTTTTGCTACTTCAATAACATCGCGATCTCTGTTGAGAGGCTTAGGAGGCTGGGGAAAATTAGGAGGGCCATCATAATCGATATAGATCTGCATTATGGTGATGGGACAGCGAATGCCTTCGCCGGAAATCCTGATGTAGTCTATCATCATGTGGCGCTGGGGGGAGGCGAGGTCTTCCTAGAAGATCTGGCGAGTTTTCTCGACTCTGTTAGGGAATGTGATATTGTGGCTGTCTCAGCAGGCTTTGACCGGCATGTTGAGGATTGGGGCGAAATGCTTGAGACCGAGGATTATCATGAGGCTGGTAAGCTGGTTAAGGAGTTCTCCGAGGAGGCTTGTGAGGGCAGGAGGTACGCGGTACTTGAGGGAGGATATAATCACAGGGTCTTGGGGAGGAATGTGAGAGCATTTATCGAGGGCTTCGAGTAGTATTCGAGGTCATCTGGAGGGCCGCCTGTTGCTGGATGACTTGACAATTGCGCGGAAGGTTCTGGCCGAGAAGAGCGCGAATATTGTGGTGGTGCGGGATGGCATGATCCTCTTCACAGGCTGGTCGAAGGGCTTGAGAGATCTCGCCAAGATAACCTTGGAGAGCCCTGGAATTCTATACGGCTCATCCATCGCTGATAGAATCGTGGGCAAGGCTGCCGCGATAATATTTACCGTCAACGGTGTCAAGGCGGTCTATGCGCTTACATTGAGCAAGCATGCCCTAAGGGAGCTTGAGAGAAGTAGAATCGAGTTCCACTATGAGAGGCTTGTGTCGCATATAGAGGGGCCCAGTGAAGGAATTTGCCCCTTCGAGAAGCTGGTCATGGATATTATTGATTACAATGAGGCTTATAGAAGGCTCATAGAAAGGTTTAGGGAGCTTGGATGGGGCTGAAGACGCTGAGAACATATTACTCTCTTCCTGATCCTGACGGGCTGTTACGTGGAACATTTAAATCCTCGGGGCTTTTTCCTCGGCTGGGAAGGGGCGGTGATGACCCGCCAAATTATCTAGCTTCCCGGGGATTGGTTGGCCGCTGCCCGGGATCCATGTTATCGAGCCTAGTCGGGGAGGTGTTTGAGGTATGGGGCTAGCTGGCAGATATGATCCGCTTAGCGTCGAGGAGGAGATTGCGAGATGGTGGAGCGAGAATAGGATTCTCGAGAAGGTTTTCAGGAGGAATGAGGGTGGGCCTGTCTTCGCCTTTCTCGAGGGGCCGCCGACCGTGAATGGCTACATGCATGTAGGACATGCGCGTGGCCGGATATACAAGGATATAGTCCTCAGGTTTCATGGAATGAATGGGCTCTATGTCTGGAGGAGGGGTGGATGGGATTGCCTCGGCCTCCCAACGGAGCTTGAGACTGAGAAGAGGCTCGGTATACGCTCGAAGAAGGATATTGAGAGGATTGGTATGGAGAGGTTTGTTGAGGAGGCTAACAAGCTCGTAGACTATTATATTGATCATTGGAGGAAGGCTTCGGAGAGGCTTGCGGTCTGGCTCGATTATGATAACGCTTACCAGACGAGACATGAAAGCTACATGGAACATGTCTGGTGGCTCATAGAGCAGGCTTACAAGAGGGGCGACCTGGTGGAGAGCTACAGGGTTGTTCCATTCTGCCCGAGGTGCGAGACCCCGCTAAGCAGCCATGAGGTCGCGCAGGGGTATGAGGAGGTTGAGGACCCATCCATATATGTTAAGTTCAGGCTTCAGGGCTCGAGCAACCAGTATATCGTGATCTGGACGACCACGCCCTGGACCCTTGTCGCGAATGAGGCCGTCGCCGTCAATCCATACGAGGAGTATGTGAGGGTCAAGGTGGGGGACGAGTACTGGATACTTGCCTCTAAGCTCGTGGCGCTTGTTCTTGGAGCTCTTGACGTAATGAATTACGAGGTTGTTGAGAGGTTTAAGGGCTCGGCGCTAGTAGGTCTTAGATATGAGCATCCGCTGATCGAGGAGGTTCCAGCGCATAGGGGTCATGAGCCGCCTACGCACACGGTGATCGAGGCGGAGTTCGTCACCATGGAGGAGGGAACCGGATGCGTCCACATAGCGCCAGCCCATGGCCCCGAGGACTTCGAGGTCGGAATGAGGATCGGTTTACCAATCTTCAACCCCGTAGCCTCAAATGGATACTTCACCGAGGATGGTGGCATATTCGCTGGCGGATACTTCAAGGATGTCGCGGAGCGGGTTATGGAGATCCTGAGAGAGAAGGGTTTACTCGTGAAGCGCGACGTGGTCAAGCATAATTATCCGCATTGCTGGAGGTGCGGCTCGCCGCTCATATATCTCTCGAGCAGGCAGTGGTTCCTAAGCGTTAAGAGGATTAAGGAGCTGATGATCGAGGGGAATAAGAGGGTGAATTGGAAGCCTAGATGGGCTGGTGAGAGCAGGTTCGGCGACTGGCTCGCGAACGCCGAGGATTGGTGTATTAGCAGGACGAAAATCTGGGGAACACCGCTCCCGGTCTGGAGATGCGAGAGATGCGGCGAGATAAAAGTGGTCTCGAGCAAGAGGCAGCTTGAGGAAGCTGAAGTGAAGCCGGATGAGGTCAGGTTGTTCAGGCCATGGGTCGATAGGGTGATGTTCAGGTGTGGAAAATGCGGCGGCCTTATGAAGCGAGAGCCATTCGTCATGGATACATGGCTCGACTCGGGCATGGCCCATACAGCGAGCATAGATGGCCTGAGAAACAGGGATCTCTTCAGAAAGCTTTTCCCATACGATTTCATAACCGAGGCGATAGATCAGACGCGCGGCTGGTTCTATACGCTCCTTTTCACGTCAACGCTGCTCTATGGTCAGCCGCCATATAAGACTGTCCTCAACCAAGGCCACGTCCTCGATGCTGAGGGCAGGAAGATGAGCAAGAGCAGGGGAAATGTCATCTGGGCCATGGATATCATGAGCAAGTATGGTGCGGATCCGCTGAGATTCTACCTCGTCTCCAAGTCGGCTCCATGGGAGAATATGAACTTCGTCGAGGATGAGCTTAAGCAGGTGATCCAGGATCTTAACATATTGTGGAATGTTTTCTCCTTCGCCCTGACATACTTCGAGCTGGATAAATATGACCCGGAGAGAGTTGGTGTGGAGTCTGTGAAAAGATATCTTAGGATGGAGGATAGGTGGATACTCTCAAAGGTGAATAGCCTATGCAGGCAGGTGACGAGCCATCTCAAGTCCCTTGACATACACTCCGCGGCGAGGGCTCTCAAGGACTTCATACTTGAGGATCTAAGCAGGCTCTATGTCAGGTCCGTCAGGAGGAGAGTTTGGATCGAGGAGGAGTCCTGGGATAAGATAGCGGTCTACGCGACCCTTTACTATGTCCTGAAAAAGCTCATCCTTATGCTCGCCCCGATAACCCCGTATCTCGCCGAGAAGCTTTACCAGCAGCTGAGGCTTAGAGATGACCCTGAGAGCGTCCATCTATGTGACTGGCCGAAGCCCGATGAGGAGATGATTGACGAGGAGATCGAGGATTGCATGGAGGTTGCTAGGATAACAATCTCGGAGGCAGTAGCTCTCAGGCAGAAGCATGGCAGGAAGCTTAGGTGGCCCGTGAAGGTTGTGATGCTGGTGCCGAGAAGCGCGAGGGCTAAGAAGGCCTTGGAAAGGCTCGCTGATTTCATCAAGCCCCAAGTCAACACTATAGATCTCAGGATACTTGAGGTCGGTGAGAAACCGGAGGGCATTAAGATAGCCTGCAAACCGGTTTATGAGAGGCTGGGGCCGAGGCTCGGCGGCCGGGTTAAGGAGGTTGCGGAAAGGCTATCGAGGGTGAATGGTGAGCTTGTTAGATCAGAGATAGAATCCAGCGGATCATTCAAGCTAATCTTGGGCGATGGCGCGCCAGTAGAGCTCACGGAGGAGGATGTATCATTCGAGGAAGAGCTGCCCAATAATCTTGGGAAGATTGAAGGAAGGTTTGCTGACATATATATCGACTTCTCCGAGACGAGGGATATAGTTGCGCAATCGCTCGCGAGAGAGATCATTAGAAGGATACAGGTGATGAGGAAGGAGCTCGATCTCATGATCTCGGACTATATCGAGGCGACGATAGCCGTTGAGGATGAGGAAGACTTGGAGCTGCTCCAGGAGATGAGGGGCTATATTATGGAGGAGGTGCGTGCCAAGAGCATTAACCTCGTCCTAGGGAAACCCGAGAAACTCGAGGACTACGTGAAGGAATGGATGGTAGAGGGCAAGAAATATACGGTTGCCATCTCGAGGATTCGAGAGGCGGAGGGATCAAGGTGAAACCTTGCCGTCCCTTATAAGCTATGTCAGGGATGTATTCGGGAAGCTTGACGAGAATCATTTCAAGGTTTTAAGGGTGATAGAACGAAACCTCGCGAGATACGAGGTCGTCCCAAGGGAGGTAATATACAGCGAGACCGGGCTGGGTGAGAGGGCTGAGAAGCTCCTGAAGAAGCTAAACGAGTATAAGCTCATCTGGGCCCCGATGGGATATGAGAGGGGATTTTGCATAAACTATTATGGCCTGGACATGCTTGCATTAAAGGCGCTCGTCGATCGAAATATCATCGCGAGCCTTGGAAGACCTTTAGGGGTTGGGAAGGAGGCTGATGTCTATGATGCCTTAGCCCCGGATGGGAGAAGGCTTGTCGTGAAGTTCTTCAGGATAGGGAGGACGAGCTTCAGGAAATATGAGAGGCATAGGACGAGCCTGGTCACGGCTCCAAGCCATTTAGCCGCCTCCATAAAATCCGCTAAAATGGAGTATAGGGCCCTGAGGATGCTTCACCCGGCTGGAGTCAGGGTTCCAAAGCCCATCGCAAGGAACAGGCATGTAATCGTGACCGAGTTCTTTCAAGGGATAGAGCTCGCGATAATCCAGAGCCTTAGCAAGCCCATCGAGGTTCTGGGCGAGATCCTAAGAAATGCTGCGAGGGCGTGGGAGACCGGCGTCGTCCACAGCGACCTAAGCGCATACAACATATTGATCACGCCTGAAGAGGAGATACTAATAATAGATTGGCCTCAATGGGTTCCGCCAAGCCACCCCATGGCCCGAGAATATCTCAGAAGGGATCTATCAAACCTAGTCAAGTTCTTTAGGAGAAAGTGGCGTATCGGGGAAATACCGG
>JAKCEV010000070.1 GCA_023539495.1 Candidatus Wolframiiraptor allenii | reverse complement strand
CATCCGGCCTCGAAGGCGAGCTAAAAGCATTTCGCATAAATACTTAGGAGCATATTGCGTAAAAACAAGCCACATAATGATCCTTCTCAATCTCCCTTAACTCGGGCTCCTCTCTCCGGCAAATCTCCCCCGCAATCGGGCACCTTGGATGAAATCGACAACCCGGGGGAGGATTAATTGGGTTAGGAACCTCACCTTTCAGCTCCACCTTTCTGGGCTCCTTCAACGGTCTTGGAATGGGTATTGACGATAGCAGCGCTTTAGTATAAGGATGAAGTGGGTTTTCAAAAATTAGCTCTGATGGGCCATGCTCAACGATCTTTCCAAGGTACATGACCGCTATTCTATCCGCAATATATTTCGCCACCGCAAGGTCGTGAGTTATGAAGATATATGTCAAGTTAAGCTCCTGCTTAAGCGTCAGCATGAGATCTAGAATTGATGCCCGGAGCGAGACATCAATCATAGAGACCGGCTCATCCGATACAACAAGCTCTGGCTTCAAAACTATTGAGCGCGCTATTGCAACTCTTTGCCTTTGACCTCCGCTGAGCTCTCGTGGATAAGCATTATAGAACTTCTCCGGAGGCGTTAGGCCAACCTGTTCTAAAGCTTTCATCACAATATCCCTAAGCTCGCTCCCCTGAGCCAATTCATGAATCTTCAATGGATGAGCAACCTGCTCGCCTATAGTCATCCGGGGGTTAAGCGAGGCATATGGATCTTGGAATATTATTTGCATTCTCCTCCTAAGTCTTCTAAGCTCCTCACCCTGCAGGTTTGTTATATCCATGCCGTTGAAAATGATCCTTCCGGAAGTCGGATCAATAAGTCTGACTATTAGGCGGCCGAGAGTGGTTTTCCCACAACCACTTTCCCCAACGAGAGCTAGGGTCTCACCACGCCAAACAGTTAAGTTTACCCCATCAACCGCTTTAATGAAAAGCCTTTCTTTTGCTAGAAGCCTCTCCAAGAAGCTCTTCTGGACTGGAAACCACTTACGAACATCTATCAGCCTTAAGATTTCATTTACCACACTCCAGCCCCCCATTGTATAAGTGACATCTAACAAACCTATCATCTAACTCTAGTGACCTTGGAGAAATTCTCTTGCATACGTCCATCACCTTGGGACATCTAGGCCAGAATCTGCAACCAGTTGGAGGGTTCCTCATATCTGGCGGATTTCCAGGAATATAAACTAGCTTGGTTCTAGGTTTTTCAATATCAGGTATAGACTCCAGCAGGAGCTGAGTGTAGGGATGTAACGGCTCTTGGGATATCACCTCTGACGGGCCCACCTCACATAATTCACCTGCATACATGACGGCCACCCTATCACTCCTTTCAATCACCAGTGCTAGGTCGTGGGTTATTAGGAGAATCGCCATCTTCATGCTCTTTTTCAGATCAGATAATAAATCCATTATCCTTGACTGAACTATCACGTCGAGGGCTGTTGTCGGTTCATCAGCAATTAGTAAATCCGGGTTAAGCATAGTCGCCATAGCAATCATTACCCTCTGCCTCATTCCACCGCTAAGCTGATGTGGATAATCATCAAATCTATCAGGAGCTATGCCAACACGCTCTAAAGCTCTCAACGCAATTTCTTTGGCCTCCTCTTCATTAACGCGTGTATGTACTATTATGGTTTCAACGAGCTGATCGCCTATTTTACGCAAGGGGTCCAAGGAGGTTAGGGGGTCTTGGAAAATCATTCCAATATGTTTTCCGCGTATATTTCTGAGCTCCTTCTCAGGAAGCTTTAGTAGGTTCATTCCTCGAAAAGTAATTTCACCGTCAACTATCCTACCTGGTGGTGGAATAAGACGCACTATTGATAAGCCTAGGCTAGATTTGCCAGATCCGGATTCCCCGACTAATCCGAGGAGCTCGCCCCTATTGATTGAGAGATACATTATCAACAGCTCGAACGACACCATCTCTGGTGAAGTAGTATGTCTTCAGGTTTCTTATACTGAGAATTTCTTCCACTATGTCCTCACCTCCCTTGCTTGGAAATATTCCGCTACACTCTCGCCGATGAAGGTAAATCCTACGGCCAATATCATTATCATTAGACCTGGAAATGTTACCAGCCACCAATAGCCTGATAGCAAGTATGGATGGCCGGCTTTTAAGTCGAATCCCCAGTCCGGTGTTGGTGCTGGGACGCTTAGCCCGAAGAAACTTAAAGCTGCCTCGGTTAGAACAACGTCTGCCACGCTGAGGGTGAAGACTACCGTGATTATCGAAATCACATTTGGAAAAATGTAGCTAATGAGAATCGCCGTGTGATTAGCTCCTATAGCCCTAGCCGCCTCAACATATAGTTGCTCCTTTATGCTTAATGTTTGTCCTCTCACCATCCTAAAATATGTAGGAACATAAACAATCGCGATCGATATTGCTGTGTTGAGGATCCCAGGGCCCAGCGCTGCCGCCATAGCTATCGCTAGAATCAGGCTGGGGAATGCGTAGATAGCATCCATAATCATGCTTAGGATTCTATCTAGTAGGCCACCAGCGTATCCTGAGATTAGGCCGAGTGGGACGCCTATCAGCATTGATATTACTGTTGAAAGCAAGACAACTATAAGGATCGTTCTGGCACCATACACTATTCTGCTCCACATATCCTGTCCTATCTTATTTGTCCCAAGTGGGTATTCCCAGCATGGTGGCTGGAGGCTTGGACCTACAGCCTTTGTGGGGTCGTATGGTGTTAAAAGTGGAGCGAATATTGCGAGGAATACTGTGAGTGCCACCATGCCCGCGCCAGCCCATCCTAAGATGCTTAACCTGACTTTGGGGACCAGCTTCACAAGAATTGGTCGGAATGTATACATCATATCGCCTCCTAGTATCTTATCCTCGGGTCTATGTATGCGTAGAGTATGTCGACTACTAAGTTAATTACCGAGATTATTATTGCGAAGAATACTACTGTGCCTTGGACCGTTGTGTAGTCTCTATACTCTATTCTTTCGAAAAGGGATGTCCCCATACCCGGCCAGCTAAACGTGGTTTCCGTGAGAATTGCCCCCGTCATTAGGAGGGCAAGCTGGAGGCCCATCATGGTCATTATTGGGATGAATGCATTCCTGAGAATGTGAACCACGAGCCTATGCTCTGGTATCCCGCGGGCCCTAGCGGCGATGACGAAGTCCTGCCTCATTATCTCCTCGACGCTGGTCCTAGCAACTCTGCTAAAGACCCCAGAGATGACGAGCCCAAGGGTTAGAGATGGGAGAATTATATGTCTTAACGCACTCACAAAGCTATCCCATCTCCCGGTAAGAATGCTGTCTAGAAGGTAAAGCCCCGTGATCATGGGAGGCTCAAGTCCCGGGTCTATTCTTCCTCCAACCGGAAGAACTTTAAGCCAAACTGCAAATAGCAGCTGAAGCATCATGCCTATCCAAGGTATGAAGAGCGCATATGTGATCGCGCTATAGATCTTAACCGCAGAGCTCATCTTCCCACCTTTCCAGCCCCCGATAGTGCCCAATGTCACTCCAAGAATTATGCTGACCAAGAAGCCTGCCATCGCAAGCTCTATTGTTGCTGGAAGATGCTCCATTATCTCAACTAAGACAGGCCTTTTACCCCAGATCAGAGATCTACCGAAATCACCTCTGAAGAGATTTGCCAGATAGTTGAAGTATTGTATCGGAAGAGGTATTGGATTCCCAGACTCATCAACAAGACCTAAAGCTTTTCTAAGCTCTAGTATTCTCTCTGGGGGAGCCTTCATCCCAACAATCGCGATAACGGGATCACCGGGCATGACCCGCATAATGAAGAAAACTAAAGAGACCAACAACAATATCGTTGGTATCACTAGCAAAAGCCTAGCGATTACAAAAACCTTGAGCGACGTCACCTTGGCATCACACCACCTTATGCGAGAAAATAAATCTTGAATGAAAAATAAAGTAGAGGGTTAAACGAGGGAATAGCTGGCAGCCAAACCAAGTTCAAGCTCGGTGGTTCCTGGAATATATCTCATCATGCCGGTCATAATGTTATTCAAGACCTCCCACGTGAAGAAGTCGTAAGCATTTGCTGGATCTAGGTCTGATACCTTATCGGTAACACCTATTATAATGCGGTCCGCGATCTTACCGCCCTCCTCCTTGTAGATCAACCAGTATCTAAGTAGTAGCGTTGGATCCAAGACAACTCCCTTAACACCCTTCCTATAAGCAATTTCCAGTTTACCCTGAGCAAATGGCACTATCACGGCATCCTCAGCCCAAATATCTTGGATCCTCTCGTACAGCGCAGTTCTTTCCTCGATTGAGGTCTTTGTTCTGGCTTCAACTAGCAGCTTGCCCAGCTCTTCGCTCACATAAGCATTGCCCAACCATCTACCAGCCTCATTAACGAATGGTGAAGTATAGTCATCTGGATCAATGTAATCTGGATACCAGCCATATAAGGAGGCTCCTAACATCCTCTTCCTCGTGTAATCTAGATATGTGGTCCATTCCGCGCTCTTAAGCTCGACCTCAACCATCCCGGTTTCCTCCCATTGCTGTTTTATCATTGTTGCCACATCAACTTCAGTGTCTCCATAATGTGTCGGCGTATACCATAGCTCTATCCTAAGCTTGTTAGACGGACTATAGCCAGCCTCTCCCAGAAGCTTTCTAGCTAGCTCGAGGTTCCGGTCGCCATACTTTTCCTTAAAAGAATTCTTGTGACTCCACATGCCCATAGGCACCATGCTGTAGAGTGGCTCATAGGTCCCAAAATAGATCCTCTCGCAGATCGCTTTTCTATCAAGCGCAGCTGCAAGAGCTTTCCTAACTCTTGGATCATCGAATGGTGGTATATGCATGTTGAATACTATGTATCTTATGGCTCCTCCCGGTGCCTCTAGAACCTCTATTTCCTCTTTCTTTTTCAGGTCTTGTATATCGGTTGGCCTAAGAGTTCTCCAAGCAATATCGATTTCACCCGCCTCTAAGGCCATTCTGAGAGCCGTGGCATCTTTGTAGAATCTTACAATCACTTGTTTAGTCTTCGGCATTCCGGCAAACCAGTATGGGTTTGCCTCTAAAACCAGCTCAACGTCCCTTGTCCACTTCACAATCTTATAGGGCCCTGCACCACCTGCTGTCTGGTCACTATCAATTTCATCTGGTTTATAGGCGGGGTGGACTGGGAAGTATGTCGGAACAGCTAATATTGCAGGGAAGAACGCGACAGGCTCCTTTAACGTGAACTTAACGGTACTGTCGTCTAGGGCTTTCCAATCATCTAGAAAATCTAGGACGAACCATGCTGGATCACCCTTTATCTTCGCCACCCTGTCTACGGATCTGACAACATCATGCGCTGTTAATGGTGTTCCATCAGCAAAAAAGAGGCCCGGCCTAAGCCTTACAATACATTCCTTCCCAACAGCAGATGGAGGGGTAGTAACAGTTGGTGATATCATGACTGTTTTCGTGGATGTTATTGTCGTTGCGACTGTTTCACGCCTCGTCTCAGTTATCGTGGTTGTTGGAGCGGCCGCGCTCCCCGCAAAATAGCCTGCGACACCTCCAACAATTCCCGCAGCAAAAACCCCCACAGCGACTTTTCCAGCAGTTGATAATGCTTCTCGCCTAGTCAATCTCTTTTCCCCATTTGCGCCCACACGATCCTTCTTAACCATGTTCTTATCG
>JAKCEV010000069.1 GCA_023539495.1 Candidatus Wolframiiraptor allenii | reverse complement strand
GATCAGGGTTGGGGGCGGGATGACGAGAACTCAACAGCATACTACGCGTATATAGGATTGTGAGAGACACGTCCTGTCAAAAACCCGCACCTATTATTGAAACTATAAGACTGCTGTTAAATGATCCTTGATGATCCTGTAAAATTTACACAAGTGGGTCTTGAGACGCTTTTAATATCTAAGGTTACATGAAGCGGCGAAAGAGATATTACCAGTGACATCGCCTTAGTTATGCTATGGATGGGATTGATATCGGGATTCTTTTCTGGCTCTTCCTTCTATTGTTGATCTTCCTCTGGCCTCAGTATAAGCAGAAGGCTCTTCAGGGGGCTAGGCTCAGTCTGATTAGAAAGCTCGAGCATAAGCTTGGGTGCAGGGTTGTGACGCTGATACATAGGCAGGAGAGGATAGGCCTCTTCGGGATACCGTTCTATCGCTATATCGATATCGAGGACTCGGAGCATGTGCTCAGGGCAATTAGGATGACGCCGCCCGACATGCCGATAGCAATCATAATTCATACGCCCGGGGGTCTTGTCCTCGCGGCAGCCCAGATAGCCCTTGCCCTGAAGGAGCATAAGGCGAAGAAGATAGCGATTATACCACACTATGCCATGAGTGGTGGGACATTGATAGCCCTCGCGGCCGATGAGATCTGGATGGATGTAAACGCTGTGCTCGGCCCGGTTGACCCGCAGATAAGCGACCCGAGGCATGGTGCAATCCCAGCCGCCTCAATACTGAAGGTCGTTAAGGAGAAGGGCAGGGATAAAGTTCGGGAGGAGTATCTGCTGCTTGCCGACATTGCTGAGAAGGCTATGAAGCAGATGGAGGACCTTGTCTACAAGCTTTTAAGGGATAAGCTTGGGGACGAGAAGGCAAAAGAGATAGCGAGAATCATGGTCGAGGGGAGGTGGACTCATGACTACCCGATAACGGTTGAGGAGGCTAGGAGCCTTGGGATACTGGTTAAGACCGAGATCCCGGCCGAGGTCTATCATCTCATGGAGCTATATCCACAGCCAGCTGCGATCAGGCCGAGCGTCGAGTATGTGCCTGCGCCATATGCTCCGCCGAGAACCCGGAGGGGCGAGCAGCAAAGGCAATAGCCGGGGCGTGGCTGAGTTGAGGAGGATCGGCGTTGTTACGAGCGGCGGCGATGCGCCGGGCATGAATGCTGCCATCAGGGCTGTTGCGAGGCTCGCGGCCTGGAACAATATGGAGGTCATAGGGTTTGAGAGAGGGTGGGCTGGCGTGATACGGAACGAGTATATCGTGCTCGATCCTAGGGCGGTTAGCGGGATTCTCCACCTAGGCGGCACAATATTGAAGACCAGCAGATGTCCCGAGTTCAAGACTAGGGAAGGCCTCGAGAGGGCTGCGAGAAGCCTAGCTGAGGACAACCTCGACGGCCTGATCGTGATAGGCGGCGACGGCTCGATAAGGGGGGCGCTTGAGCTAAGCAGGCTAACAGATACGGCGATAATAGCGCTCCCAGCATCAATTGACAACGATGTCTATGGAACCGATGAGACCATAGGCTTTGACACGGCCGTGAACACGGCGCTAACCGAGATAAATAAAATAAGGGATACGGCGGTGTCCCTTGAAAGGACGTTTATCGTCGAGGTTATGGGGAGAAATAGGGGGTTCCTCGCGGCCGAGGTAGGGTTGACCGCTGGGGCGGAGGTAATCCTCGTCCCGGAGATCCCGTATAACGAGGAAGCCGTTCTCGAGAGGCTCCGGAGGGATGCGGCTAGGGGCAAGAGATCAAGCATAATAGTGATCGCTGAGGGTGTTGGTAAGACGCGTGAACTCGCTGAAGCGATAGAGAAGAAGGTTGGAGTGGAGGTTAGGATAAGCATTCTCGGATATGTTCAGAGGGGTGGGAGCCCGACCGCGAGGAGCAGGCACCTTGCATCAGTATTCGCCGAGAAGGCAGTAGAGCTCCTGCTCGACGGGGAGAAGAACAGGGTCATAGGTATACAGGGCGGGAGAATAACCTCAATAAACTTAGAGGAGGCGTGTAGTAATCAAAAGCCGCTCAACCTAGAGTTACTTAAGCTCGCGGAGAAGCTCGCAATATAAGCCCAAGCAGGCATAATTCTTATCCGGCGAGATTCCTCCAGCTTTATGGAGATGATGAGCACGTCCTTCTCCGAGCGTGTATGCTATGAAGAGGGGGCGATGGAAGGAGCTGATCCCCTCTCCTCCACATAGACCTTGCCATAGCCAACGTGAAGTATCTTGTCGGGCTCAAGCTCTTCCAAGAGCTCAGCCCTATGAATGCTCAGGATCATTGTCAATCCTATGTTCCTAGCGAGCTTAGCGATCCTTCTCGCTATTCTCCTAGCAGTCTCCACATCAAGATGCGCGGCGAATTCATCCACGATAAGAAGGTTTGGCATCTCAGCCAATAGGCTCGTGAGCTTAACCCTTTCCTTCTGACCTGTGGAGAGCTCGCCATATTTGGCCCTATAGAGAACGGCATCGCTTATCCCCATTATGCTGAGAAGCTCGAGGGCCGCTTGAATATCGCCTGTCTTAAATGCTATATGCTCGAGGATAGTCTCCTCACCAAATATGGGCTCAAGCTCCCCCGGGAGCATGCATGACAGCTTAACATTATTGGGCACCTTCACCTCGCCTTCGCTAGGCTTATACTTCTCCTCCTCAAGCCTAGCACACGCCCCTATCAATATTCTAAGGAGCGTCGTCTTGCCAGCGCCGGAAATCCCGGTGATAGCGACTATCTCGCCGGGCCTAATCTCTATATCGAGATCCTTGATTATCGCCCTCTCGATTATCCTCTTCTCAACGCCGAAGGCCTTCAAGACATCTCTCATAGCCGGGCTTAAAGCCGAGAGGTCGAGAATGCTCCTATAGGTCTTCGAAACCTGGCGAAGCACTATCGGGCCTGAGAGAGGCTGAACCCTGCCAATTCTCGATCTATACAGCCTACCACCATGCTTCGAGGCATATCTATCCTTCGAGAGGAAATCCTCAATCTTCCTCCGAGCTTCCTCTGATAACGGGTAGAAGAGGACAGGCCTTCCACCAGCCGTATCCCATAGGTATATGAAGCCAGCCCGCTCGAAGAATGGATTATACCTAGCCATTTGAGCTATTGTCTCAACCAGATGCTTCTTCCTCTTCATCTCTGGTATCCTGCGTTCCTGAATCCACTCAACAGCCGCTCTCACGGCCAAGACACCGATACCATCGCCCCTGAAATCGGGGTGTATCACGACCCTGGCTATCCTCGCCGCCGCGGTATCAACATTGGCGATCATCGCGGCCCTCTCGTCGGCGACAAGCTTCTTGGCGAGCCTAGGGCTATACAACACCCTAAGCTCCCGGTATCTCTTCATCAAGATCTCGAAATCCTTGTAGGCCCTTGGCCAGAATGTTGGGTGAATCCAGTTAAGAGGGAAAACCTTCTCCCTAATCTCCCTCTCGACCACAATCCTACCATTCTCAGCCTCGACCTTCCTATGCATTAGAGGAACCGGTGTATCAACCCTGACATATCCTATGATTCTCGGCTCATAAGGCTTCGCGTCCAAGAGCTCGAGGACGAGGAACCTAGATGGCGGTATGCTACCCTTGATCTCTTGGATTTTCATAGTAGCGCCGCATCTACGGCACTTCGGCTGGGTATTCGCCTCAGTAAGCTCGCCGCATATCGGGCACTTCCATATAGCGACAAGCTCCTTCTCGGAAGCATAATGATACTGCTCAAGCTCAGCTATCGCCACATAATCCTCCTCGAGATAAGCCTCTCTCGCGAGGACCCTCCTACCCCTATGCTCATAAACCCTGCTATGGAGGGGCCAGACATTGATAACCTCATCCTCCCAAATCCTCCTGAGCCTGAAGTCATGCGGGGTCAGCAAATTCACACCATCAAGCCTATGGGGCTCGCTAACCAGCTCAAGCTCGACAGAGTCGCCAGGCTTAAACCACTGAGCAATAAAGCCTGGGAGGAGGAGTGTGAAATCCCCGATAACAAGATACCCCCGCCATCTATACGCATATTCGTCGATGAAGACCTCATTTACATGAGTCTTAATGCTCATTTAAATGAGTGCTAGGAGAAACCGATAGATAAGAGTTAATGTATATGTCTTGCGAGATACTTGTATAGAGGATCGTCGGGATTGAGGATCTTATAGCTCACCGGAGGCTCAAAGCTGAAAACCTCCCTGAGTTTCTCAAGAGTTATCCTCCGGATGCGAACAGGGCTCCTGACCTCTATCATCATCCCCGGCCTCTTGGCATCAAGATATGTCCAATCCTCATCACCGAGGCCATTATCCCTGAACTTCTCAGCGATGCTCCTAAGCTCATCCCTAGTCCCCTCATAGACCCTGCCAGCCCTAAACATGCAGAGAATAGCCCTCACGGGATAAGAGAAATAGAGAAAGACCATGTCACCGGTTCGAATCCTATCCTGATTACAATACTTCCTGAGCTCAAATTTCTTCCTACCGCTAAGAATCCTATAGCCGAACTTAGGCTTAATTGACATGACAATGATCCTATTCATTCCAATCCCTAGCAGCCGCTGCTAATAACCAGAAATTATACCTATGATCAAATGCTTATATTCATGACTTTATTTCAAGCTCCTTCAACACATCTTGGGGGAGATGTGGTTAAGCCCTCCTGCCTAGGAGGTCGCTGGCCTTAGGCCAGTTGATGTCGTAGAGTTGGGGGCTCAGCCTCGGGATTAGCGCCGATGTGACGGCCTGCACACATAGATCTATTCTTCTCACATGGTCTCTTGTCAGGTATCCAACCGCCCCACCCTTGCGTCCAATCTCCCTTATCCCCGATATTTCCTCCATCACTTCCTCAGCCTCCCTCGCCTGTCCGCTCAATATCTTCCTCACGACGATCTCGGGAAATTCTAGCGTCATGCTAAAGCCCAGCGTAACCTTCTCATCAGCATCGACTATTGCACATACATGCTGGTCAACATATCCCGTGATCGTATATGGTATCTTAATGAGTCCGGCCTCTATTCCGATCCCGAGATCCGCGTCTGCACTTTCTAAGGCCTCCAGCGCCCTAATAACTGCGCCTCTTAGAGTCTCCTCGAAGCCTATGGGCTGGGGTGGAACCTCAACCGAGACCGGAACTATATCTGCGCCGCCGAAGAACCTCTCAAAACATATTCTCACAGCCTCAACCTTAACTTCATTCATCGAGCCGACCCCAATCCTCATGTCCTAGGGCATGGTAAGCAAGGCCACTAATTATAGGTCGTGACGAGATAAATTATCCAAGAAATGTGAAAGTCTCTCATACGTCTAGGAAGGGGATTTGCTTCATTTGTTGGGGTCTATCCTGAAAATGGAGAAATAGAGGGTGGGTTTTACTCGGGGGGTATTATGCTCCTCAGCTCATCTATCTCCATCACGATCAAGTCCCATATATCGCTCCATAAGATCCCGGTCGGGGTCATCCGAGACTTCCTCCAGCACCCTCCAAAAACTCCTCATCATCAACCTCATAGGCCTCGAAGTATGCGTCGCGGCTACCCCTAAACCACCCTACGACGTCCTTCATGCTCCCACAGCCGGACATGATGAGTAGCCCGCCCTTATTTCTTGGGTCCTCTCTATCGCCATGGAATCGCATGTTTAGCCGGCTTCCCAGAATCTAGGCATCATCACGATAATTTTCCACTTTCAGGCAGGTCCCCAAGAAATAAGGGCAGGC
>JAKCEV010000068.1 GCA_023539495.1 Candidatus Wolframiiraptor allenii | reverse complement strand
TATATACGGACGACTTGCGGTGGAGCTCTCTCCGGGTTATGTTGAGGGGTATAATCTCGCCCAGCAACTTATCTATGATATCTATCCTCTCAAACTTCACCAAGAACATTTCAAACGATCTCCAACATAGTCCCCAACACGATTGGCGCGGAGAAATGCTATGAGCCTATTCCTCTCTCCTCTCGACATTCTTTCCTCTCACAACCCTATGTATGCTCTTGACCAAGGGGCTCCGGCAACCTGAGAAGATAATCTTTGCAGAGGCCGAGAAAGTATTAGGAAAATAACGGGAAGCACGGGAGGGGGATAAGTCTTCTTATACTAAGGAGACGCTGGAAACCCTCCGCCGAGGAGGTGGACACTGTTTACTGTTTAAAGGCGTTAACGCCCCATCCTTACATGGAAAATATTAAAGGTTGAAGATAGCTCCAAAACGTGTTAAGTTACCTAAAACCCTAAATAATCACCCGCGAAAATTAATAAGTGTGATACATGGGAATTTGGACGCCGGGGTAACTCAGCCTGGTAGAGTGCGGGGCTCATAATCCTCCTGAAGGCTGGTCAGAGGATGGAACCCCGTTGTCCCGGGTTCGAATCCCGGCCCCGGCATACAGCAACCCACACACTATCGTTCTTCACGAAAACAATTAGTACAGAAACATATGTCTACGCATTTTTGAGTTAATGCAAAGATGTGGGCCCGCCGGGATTTGAACCCGGGGCCTTCGGCTCCGCAGGCCGACGCCCTATCCAAGCTAGGCCACGGGCCCAAGTTTTTCATTTCTATACTCCTAATTTACACTTTAAAGATTTTAAAGTGGAAACGATGCTATTGAGGAAAAGGGTGTGGGACTGGCCGACGAGCCATCGTAGCCGGGCCGGCGGGCGTGCCCGAAAACGATGATAATGCGGGGCTCCTATTGACTTTTCTCGAGCCCAGAGGGTAAGTCTTGACAATTTTCTTGGGTATGACTTTAAGAGAATTCGAGAACTTAGTTTTATTTCCTGCTAGATTCATTTTTTTCTTCTGAGCGGATGAGTAGGGCGTTTAGAAAATCTAATAACATGACGATTAGCCTCTCGACAGATGCGTGGTCGATTATAGTCGATGTTCTCAAGGTTCTTAAGCTAAAGTATGATTATAAGGCACTCTCCAAGATTACGGGATTTCCAGTCTCGACGCTCACCCGGTATATTACTGGGAAAACGGCTCCTAGAGGATCTAAGGCTGAGAGGCTCTTAAGAAATACCTTGAATAATATTAATTTCCCTGCTCTTATTGCGGAGTACTCTGGCTTTGATGGCGGGCGCCTAGACTTGACGAAGGTCTTGCTGAACCCGAATCTCGTAAAGATAATTGGAGCATATGTTCTTGAGGAGTTTGCTGGTATGAAGATTACATCCATAATGCCCTTAGATATTTTGAGTCTTCCATTGGCCAGCTATCTCTCGATAACGACTTCGAGGCCTCTTCACTTAGTATCTCCCCTTCCCATCCCGTCTCCAGATCATTTAATGCCCTTAATTTTCTCGGATGATGGCGGCGATGCTAGAGCATATTGGCTCCTTCTCAGGAAGAATTGTAGCAGGGAGAGTATTCTATTCTTGAGTAGCAGGACTCCGGAGCCATGCTTCTTCAATAAGCTTGTTGAGAGGCTCGTGGATGAGAAGATGGAGATAGGTGGGCTGTTCATGGTTGCTGCGAAAGAGGAGTTGTTGGGGGAGCTTAGGATCCCGCCCGGGGTTAAGAGATCCTACCTGCTGGTGATATAAGCCTCTAGGCGTATTCTCTCCAAGTGTGGCCACATCTCCTGCATCGGAAGAACTGTGTCATCGGCTCATCTGCAGACCTGGTCTGGATAGACCAGTAATAGGCCTCCCTCGCCCCGCAGTTGGGGCAGACGACTTCGGTCGTGACCGGTAGGACTTTCTCCTCCTCTTCCTTCTCAAGAACCATTACAGCGGCGCCGGCCCTCTTCCTCACCTTCGTGTAGACTACTCCTCCTTGGATCGGCTTCTCATACCCGCATTTAGGGCAGACCCAGGCGGGTTTGCTCGTCTTCCTCAAGACCATGATCTTGCCGCATTTTGGGCAGAGCTCCACGCCTCCTGCACCTCCCTTGCGGTCGAGTTATCCTCTAATTAAGTTTCCTCTCCGCCTCTCTGGAGCCTCTCAAACTCCCTTCTAAGCTCGGCCGAGATCTCCTTTAGCTCCTGGATTGCTTTTTTAACGGCGTCCACGGCCCTTAGCCTCCCCGCATCGGTTTTAACTCTGAGGATTATTCTCCCAGTCAGTGGATGCTCCATTATGGCGCCAGAGTACTCCACGCCATCAATCTTCTGCAGGATCTCGCTTAGGGAGTCAAGCACACCTATATCCTCCTCAAGCACCTCAAGCTCCAAGTAATCGTCCCTGCATGTGAGGATCCTGAGCTTCAGTTTGTCACCACCTCTACATCAAGGCTATTCGCTCCATATTTCCGTAGAATGGGACGATTTTACGTTTATGCTTCTCCCCGCATTTGGGGCAGACCAGCCCCATTTTCGCCTTATTCAGGATGCTTGAGCATTTGTCGCATACACCGAGAACCACTCCGAGGTTCGGCCTCCAGATCGAGACGCCTATTACTCCCATGAACTGGGTTATCACTTGTGCTATGATTATGTCTCCCACCCCGACCACGTCCTTCATATCCTCCTTCATCCCCTTTCTCGGGATTATCACGGCGGTTTTCGGGTGCTTGAGGGCGCGGCCGCCAGCGGACAGGATCGTCACGACAGCTATCTTATCTTGGATGCTCCTCACTTGGGCTATAACTTGGTCGCCGACCTTGATTGATTGAGCAGGCTTAAGCGGCTTCACGCTAACAACTCGCTTTGACTTGTCATAGGAGGCAATGCCCAGCACCTTTGCGAAGACCCTTCCCTGGCCGTCTAAGCCAGTATTATCACCCGGGCTAAACTCCTCCTGAATACAGAGGGGCTCGCCGGGGGCCACTACCTCACCATCCTTGACGAAGACCATGACGTCACACCTCCATCGCGAGGTATCGTGGACTCCTGACCACCTCCCCCCACCTAGCTCTCCCAAGCATTATGAGGGCTTCGGCTGGGAGTAGGAGCGGCAGCTCAATGCGTGCCTGATCCTCTATCGAGAGTCTTGGACACGCGGTATTAATGAAGGCCTCGAGCCCGCTATCCCTCAGCATCTCCATACTCACATCATCCATTATAAGTATCTCCGCTCTCCTGCCGGCCCCCTCTAGGAGTCTTTTAAGCTTCATAGCACATTGCATTCTAAGCTGTCCCGGCTTGATGCTCACGATGATCCCCATCTTCCTAGCCTCTTGGGCCCTCTCAATATACCCGTATCTCGATCTCAGGAGCCTCTCAACCTCGGCATATAGCCCGTCTAAGACCCCCAGCTCCGGGTCCAAGTAATAAGTGGGCTTCTCGGTCTGGAGGCCGAGGCCAAGGCCGTGAAACCTGCTGCCGATGACGAGGTAGCCGTCGATTTTGTTCGAGAGCTGTAGGAGGGGCTGGTAAGCGCAACCTAGGACTTGGCCCTCGTATCTAAGGGGGCGGGTGGGGGGCCCTGTGAGCGTGATCACACCGCATCCCTTTAGGAGCAACTTGGCTTGCTCAAGGTGGTCAAGCCACTGGACCGTCATGCCTAACCCGATCCTCCTATGCCCATCCAGCACGCTCATGCCCCTCTCAAGGCTTCTTAGAAGCGGCTCGGGATCAGCCCTCCTACACTCGAGATATAATACCGGCATGGGATCCTCGTCCAAAAACCTGGCATGGCCTAGGTGTATTATTCCGCCGGCACCTATCGCCCGGGCATGCGCTACTGCTAGATCGCATCCGCCCCAGCATCCACCCCCGTGAAGCAGGATCTCCTCAAGGTTTGATGAGAGTTCTTCAACGAGCTTGCCGGCGACGTTGCGGAGCCCGGGTGGAGCCTGCACAAGAACTCTCTTGACACGGTTCTCCTTTATCCAGTCCCTAGCCAGCTCCACCTCCACCTTATAGCCATTGATCAGCATCCAGCAACCCTCACCACCATCCACGTGGAATCAGGATCCTCCACTGAAAAACATTTGGCCTTTGTAGAGAGAGGCTTTAAAGACCGCCCTCATATCACGCCGGGAGAATCAAGGGATAGAGTGTCCTACTCGGGTGGCGAGCGCGGGGTGCCATAGAGGGCATGAGCGTGGTCACGTATAGGATAATTCGGAGGCGGGTGAAGTATCCCCGGCTCGAGGTCTGGGGTAACGAGATCTGGATCATCGTGCCGAGCAATGTGGATCCATGGAGAGTCGTGAGGGAGAATAAAAGGTGGCTTATTAGGCAAATCGAGATCGTGAGGAGGGCGGTTGAGCTCTCGGAGAGAATCGAGCTCGTGCCGAGGACTAGGAGGAAGTTCAGGTCTTTGGTTGAGAGGGTTGTGCGAGAATATGCTAAGGAGCTCGGGGTTGAGGTGAACAAGATATTCGTGAGGAGGGTTAAGTCCGCGTGGGGGAGTTGCAGCGGGAGAGGTAATATCACGATAAATGCTGCGGCTCAGTGGCTTCCCGAGAGACTGGTGAGATACATTGTATATCATGAGATCTGCCATCTCAGGAGATGGAGACATGATAGGGAGTTTGAGAGGCTTATGGGGGAGAAGTTTCCCGACCATGAAGATCTGGATCTCCAGCTCCAAGCATACTGGATTAAGCTGAAGGAGCAGAATAAGACGTGTGGTGGACCCTAAAGCTCCTTAGGACGCTTTCTCCCACGTCTAGCATTCCTTGCATATCTTGCCTGAATGAGGTTACAGTTCATTCTCATCCTCGACTTGCCGACAGGGTAGCCCATCACCATGGCATTCCGATCACGTAAGAGATAACTCTTCCGCTCCTCTCGGTGACAATAGCTATATCTCGGCCTCGGGCTAGAGGTTCCCGACGTGATGCATAAGCTTGGCTTCCCGGTATGGTACGGGTATGGCTTTGAGATTAGCCGGATAATTGAGGAGGCCCGTGATACGGGTTTTGACTACATTGAGGTCAGCATTGATCATCCGTGGCCGCGGGGTGGTGAACCGAGCCTAGATGAGGTTGTTAGGCTGATCAAGGGCTCCGGCCTATCTACCGGCTTCCATGCTCCATGGAGGGATCTCAGGCTCTCCTCCCCCTTCGAGGAGGTTCGGGAGGCGTCAGTCAAGGTCTTCGAGAAGATCGCGTTAGATCTCTCGGTCCATGAATGTGATTATCTTGTCGCCCACCTCTCAACTGATCAGGCGATTGATAGGATTTATGAGATCCGAGATGAGGTTGTGGAGGCGGCGGTAAAGTCCGCTGAAACGCTAGCCGAGATCTGTAGAGGCCTCGGTATCATGTTCTTGGTGGAGAATGTCCGCGAGGACTTGGAGATGTTCGAGAGGATCGCGTCGAGGGCTGATGGAGTCTGCCTCGACATCGGCCACGTAATAATCTCCACGTATAAAGGGTATGGGAGGGGGAATATTGACGCTGAGCTCGAGAGATGGCTAACATCACTAAGGGGCAGGGTCGTAGCGATACACTACAGCGGCGTCAAGTTCGATGGAAAGTATGCACGAGATCATCAGCTAACTAATAGCTCTGACAGGTATCTACGCATCCTAAGGGGCCATCTCGGAGAACTGAGGCCGCGCTATATCCTCTTCGAGGTTTTCGATGGCGTGGGCGAGGAGCATGCATGGCCGAGACAGTTGGCAGACGCCCTTCGCTTCATCAGGAGCTCATAGAAGACTT
>JAKCEV010000067.1 GCA_023539495.1 Candidatus Wolframiiraptor allenii | reverse complement strand
TCATCCTAACCCCCGAAGACCTGCGAGCTTATGAGGCGCCTTCTTCGCCCTCTTAATGAGCTTCCTTGTCAGCTTATACTGCCTCAGGAGAGCCTTGACATCGCCCTCAGATACGCCGGCGCCCCTCGCAATCCTCCTAACCCTCGAGGCATCAAGTATGTCCGGGTCCCTCCTCTCCTCCGGCGTCATGGACTGTATTATCGCCCACCACTTCTCGATCTTCTCCTCCGCCTCCTTGAGGGCGTCTTGAGGGATGTCGGGGAGCCCGGGCAACGGAAGCCTTGATAGAAGTTTCGAAAGGGGCCCCATCTTTCTAACCTCCCTCAACTGCTTGACGAATTCCTCGAGCGTGAACTCTCCCCGGAGCATCTTCTTCACGCGCTCCTCGCTCACCTCAACTTCAGCGAGCCTAATCCTCTCGAGCAACCCCTCCAAGTCACCTATGCCGAGAAGCCTGCCCACATACCCCTTCGGGTTAAAGAGCTCGATATCCTCCAGCTTCTCCCCCGTCCCGATGAACTTTATCTTAGCACCTGTCTCTGCGATCGCTGATAATGCCCCTCCACCCCTAGCCGAAGTATCCATCTTCGTCAAGACTATTGACCCGATGGGAGCCGCCTGGTGAAAAGCCCTAGCATGCTCCCCAGCAGCCTGGCCTATCGTGGCATCAATTATGAGCATCACCTCATCGGGCTTAATGCTCTCCTGAAGGACCCTCATCTCCCTCATGAGATCCTCTTGGCTCTTATGCCTCCCAGCAGTATCTATCAGGATAACATCATAGCCCTCCTCAGAGAAACGCCTCACACCATTCCTCGCGATCTCAACGACATCGGAGCCCTCATGAAAGACGGGGATATCCCTTCCATCAAGGAGCTGCTTAAGCTGCTCATATGCTCCAGGCCTATACGTGTCGGCACAGATGACCGCAACCCTGTAACCCATCTTCTTGAGATAATATGCTATCTTCGCGATACTCGTGGTCTTCCCGGTTCCCTGTATCCCGACAGCCATTATGACATACGGCCTCTTGTTGATCCTTATCTCGGCAGGCTTCTCGCCGAGAAGCCTTACAAGCTCATCATAGACGACCTTAATCACGTAGTCCCTCCTTGAAATCCCGGGCGGAAGCTCACCCAAGAAAGCCCTTTCCCTAATCCTATCCGAGATCCTCTTAACAAGCTCCACATTGACGTCGGCGATCAAGAGAGCTCTTTGAATATCCCTGATAAGCTCCTCAACAGTCCTCCTATCCACGGTCGCGGCCGACCTGAACTTGCTCAGAGCGCTTCGCAGCATCTCGGGGAAAGACGGCATGAGACCCGCGTTAACAAATCCAGCCCCAGTATTAATATTACTACCCCAAACGCCTTAATCAAAGAAGCCCTGATAAGGCAATGGGATTGGGGATCACCTGAGCGCCATGAGCCTCTCGGCTATCGGTCTTATCTCTGGGATTTCTTGAAGTGATTCCACGCGTGGCGTGCTCCACGCTCCCCTCTTTGTTGTCGAGAGCGCGGCCACGATGTTCGCGAACCTCCCAGCAAGCCTAAGCTCCTCCTCACTAAGCACGATATCCTCCAGCTTCCCCATGGAGTAGAGCGCGGCGAGGAGCGCGGCCATATATGCATCGCCCGCACCCGTTGGATCAACAGCTTCAACCCTGTATGCCGGTATGCTCACCGCCCGGCCCTCATGTATTAATTCACTACCCTCAGCGCCCTTCGTTATGGCGATCAGCTTTATATTAAAGTCCATTATATCGATGCCATAATCCTCGAGCAGTCTTCTCTCCCCCCTCCCGAGCTTAACTATGTCAGCTTGCTTTAGTGCCCTTTCCATACAGCTTACAAGCTCATTCATCCTACCCACCCAAAGATTGGGCCTAATATTCACGTCGAAGCTCGTTGGAATGCCCCGGCTCCTCGCCATCCGCGCTAGCTCTAGGCTTGTCGACCTACTAGGCTCCCTAGCCAAGAGGACACCACCAAAATGCAGCAGATCAGCCTCGTCTAAGAACGACTTATCCACATCATCAAGCCTGAGATTGAAGTAGGCTACATGGTCGTAGAGTAGGAAACTCGGCTCAGCCTGCTTAAGCTGCACGAAGACAACACCCGTATTCCTCTCATCATCATAGATAACGTACCTAGTATCAACACCCTCCTCCCTAAGCCTCTCAACCAGAAACTCTCCGAAAGCATCCTTTCCAACCTTGCTTATTAGCCCTGAGGGCACATTCAGCCTCCTCAAGCCCACAACCATGTTCGCTGGAGCGCCGCCGGGATGCTTCTCAAAAGTCCTCACATCCTTTAAGTCAGTCTCCTCAACAGCAATAAAATCAATCAAGACTTCGCCAACCGCAAATATCATCACTAAAAACTCGAAGCGGCGGATATTAATATTTCAGAATCTAGGAAATTCTAAAATACTGCATAACAGAGAAAAAGCTAACGGGGCCGGTAGCTCAGCCTGGGAGAGCTTTTTAGGCCCCACAAGCGCCCGCTTCGCACGCGGGAGGTCGCGGGTTCAAATCCCGCCCGGTCCATAATAAACTGAGGAACAAGAACGATCCTTCAACATCCATTTCTCATAGCTTATAGCATCAAAATGATTTCCAATGATTTCCGGAGAAAGTTTCATCACGAAATTCAGTTTTTCTCTGAAGTGTTGAAAAGGGAGATTAGAAGAAGCGGATTAAACAACTTAAGTATAATGAGCTTATTGAAATGCTCTTATTCGCCCAAGCCGCTGATACCGCATGCGTCGGGTCTATAGGAACAACGACAGTTTTTCATTAAAACGCGTTGAAGAGTTCTTAAAATCTCAGGGAGAACGTGTTCTATCTCTAACCCAGATAAAATCCTAAATTAAACTTTAGAGTAAGACCCGGCCAAGGCCATATCATCCAGTTCATCGATATGTATTAGGATGTGGTGGTGTTAAGCATCGTTTAGGACCTTTCTAGATTATGTCAGGCAATCAGCGTGTAGAGCTTGTATAGTGTTACCGCTACAATGAGCAGCCCGAATATCTGCCTTAGTCTAGCGCTTGAGATACGGGTGCTCGCAACCCTGGCACCGGCGAAGGAGGCCATGGATCCGGCGATCAGGAGGGGTATCATTAGCCCGGGATCCCATTTAGCCGTGCCGATATGCGGGATGAGTGAGGAGAATGATGGAGGGGTTACGGCGAAGGCGTTTATCCCAGCCGCCTTCTTCGGATCGTGTCCGAGAATTATCAGCGTGGGCATCAGCAGGAATCCTGGGCCAACCCCCAGAAACCCGCTGAGTATAGATATGGGGATTGCGAGGATGACTGCCACCCTGAAGTTCTCACGGCGGGATGAAACGGCCACTGGTCTGAATAACCGATATGCGAGATAGAGCACCGCTGCGAAGTAGACTAGCCAGACATATCGCTGCTCCACGAACTGGACGAGGAGTGCGCCGACTGGCGCGAAGCTAGTTGTTACAGCTGCCAGTATCGCCGCCTTCTTCCAGTCAACTAGCCCGCTTCTAGCGAAGCCCAACGTAGCGAGCAGAGCGGTGACCCCATTTAACAGCAGGCTGAGGGGCTGAACCTGATGCACAAGATCTGGGATAAATATACCTAGGAATGGTATTGCCGCGAATGCCACCCCAAGGCCAAGCATGCCCGAAATAAACGCGAGCACAGAGAGGCCGGCAGAGATAATCACCACATCATCCATGGCTGGATTAAGCATTACTATCAAACTAACCAGCATATATACCATGCGACAAAAATTGATCACCCACAAGCCCCATCTCGCTTACTAAACAATTTATAGAAATCTTGTAATAGTGCGTTATTTATGATAATTGGTGCTAATTCCCTGACCTCTCTCCCGGTAATGAGGTCTGACCTTTCTCTGAGATTAGGCTATTAAGGCGGGCTTTTTCGTCTATTACCGATTTTGAGAAGGTTGAGTGGAGAGGTTAGGCTTAAGCGTGAGGTTGGCTGGTTCGGCTCCTTCGCTATGGGCTATGGAGACGTGGGTGCAGATATATTCATAGCCCTTGGTATAGTTACCCTTTATGCCGGGGGAGCGGCACCTCTCGCCTTCCTAATTGCGGCTATAATCTATCTCTCGATCGGCCTTGCATATGCCGAGCTCGCCCCGACATATCCCTATGCTGGAGGGGTTCAAATATATGCGCTGAGAGCTTCGAATGCGCTACTGAGTTTCACAGCCGGCTGGGCGATAATGCTTGACTACATGCTATGCCTCTCCCTTTTCGCAACCGCCGCCTCTGGATACCTGAAATACCTCTTCACATGGATAGGGGAATTCTCCATCAAGGTTTATCCTAATTTAGAGATCAGCGGTCTCGGGCTAATCGCTTCCCTACTTGTCGTATTCCTAATCGCAATAAATTATGTGGGAATAAGGTATTCGGCTGACCTGATCTCAAGCCTCGTGATAATAGGTCTAATAGTTCAGGCCTCAATACTGGCTGTGGGATTTCTCACGAAATTCGATGCCAGCCTCTTCTTAAGGCAGCTAACGCAGCTCGGAAACCCGGAGCGTCTTGCGGAGGTCGAGTACTTTGATTTCCTAGACACGGGTTTGAACAACTTCCTCTATGGGTTAACACTTGCTATGGCATCCTTCATAGGGATAGAGTCTATAGCGCAGGCCGCCGAAGAGACGAGGAGGCCGTATAGGTGGATTCCAAGGGCGGCGAAGCTATGCGTCCTAGCCGTGATGATCTTTGTCCTATCGTTTAGCGTGCTCTCTATAGGTGTTCTGGATTGGCAGGTGCTCGGCTCATCATACGAGAATCCGGTCGCGGTGCTGGTTAGCAGGTTCCCGGTGATTGGTGAGCAGCTTTCAATACTTGTCGCAATCGCGGCGTTCGTCCTCTGCCTAGCATCCGCGAACACAGGTCTGATAGGTATTTCCCGCCTCGCGGCGAGCATGGGAAGATTCCACCTTATTCCAAGATGGTTCTATTATATCCACCCGAGATTCAGGACTCCAGTGAGGACAATAATGGTCTTCGGGGTTATCGGCCTCCTACTAACCCTGCCAGGCAACATCCCCTTCCTTGCCAGCCTATACAACTTCGGCGGGTCACTAAGCTACATGTTCTTGATGATAAGCCTCCTACTCCTTAGGATCAGGGAGCGTGAGGTTTACAGGCCATGGAAGATACCACTCTCGATAAAGCTGAAGGGTAAGGGCGAGTATGCAATTGAGATACCGATAGTGGGGCTGCTCGGCCTAGTTGGGACGACCGCAATCTGGATCCTAGTAGTCCTGCTGCATCCCGCTGGAAGGCTCTTTGGCTTCATATGGATGGCGGCCGGCATCGCCCTCTACATAGCCTTCAGAAAGCTATCCAAAAAGCCGATCATAGGGAGGGAGGAAAAGAACATGGTCCTGCCAGCCGGCTATAGGATGCGCGTCGCAGTCCTGGTCAGGCCATATGATGACCCGGAGGTGATAAAGAAATCTATTGAGAGGGCGCTTGATAAACGCTTCAGCATAAAGCTCCTCAGCATAATAGATATGCCGGGGATCATGGCCAGCGGCCGGGAAGAGGCTGAGACCAGGGCAGCGAGAAAGGAGACCGAGAAAACACTCGCAGACCTCGCCAAGGAGCTCAGATCAATGGGTTATGACGCTGAATATGATGTAAAGGTCGGCGACTTGGAAAGGATCCTAGAGGAGGAGGTAGGGAGAAGCGATGTGGACTTCCTAGCATATATTGTCCGGGGGTTTGATAAGGCTTACTTCGAGAAGGGCTTCGACGAGAAGGTTCACTCGCTAATGCTCAAACATCCCGGGAAGATAATGCTCCTAA
>JAKCEV010000066.1 GCA_023539495.1 Candidatus Wolframiiraptor allenii | reverse complement strand
GGCGTGATACTCTCGGGCGGCCCTATGAGCGCTTATGAGCCCGGCTCGCCGACCGTGAACCTCGACGCGATAATCTCGAGGGGCCTCCCGGTGCTTGGCATCTGCTATGGCCATCAACTGATCGCGAGGGTTCTCGGTGGGAGGGTCTCGCGGGGGAGGTTCGGGGAGTATGGCAGGACCCCCATCGAGATCCTAGACTATGATGATTTATTGGAAGGCCTGCCGAGAAGGCTTAATGTCTGGATGAGCCATGGTGACTCTGTTGTGGAGCCTCCGCCCGGCTTCAGGGTCACGAGCATGAGCGAGGGCGGCGTGATAACCTCGATGAGCGACAGGGCTAGGAAGATATACTCTCTCCAGTTTCATCCGGAGGTCGTTCACACCGAGCATGGCATGAGGATCCTTGAGAACTTCCTCAGGAGGATATGTGGGATAGAGCCTTGGTGGAGACCCGGGGATATGATCAGCGAGCTCGTCAACGAGATAAGGAGGATTGTGCCTGAGGATGAGAGGGTTATCTGCGCGGTTAGCGGCGGCGTCGACTCCATGACGACCGCGGCCCTCGTCTCGAGGGCTGTTGGGGACAGGCTATACTGCATCTTCGTGGATCATGGCCTCCTGAGGAAGGGTGAGAGGGAGAGTGTTGAGAATAGTTTGAGGGGGCTCGGCGTCAAGAACCTGATTATGGTTGATGCGAGGAGGAGGTTTCTGGAGAGGCTTAGGGGGGTCGCGGACCCGGAGGAGAAGAGGAGGATCATAGGTGAGGAGTTCATAAGGGTCTTCGAAGAGGAAGCCTCCAAGATCCCGGGCGTCAGGTGGCTTGCTCAGGGGACGATCTACCCTGATAGGATTGAGAGTGGTAGGGCGAGTAGAGCGGCAGCACTTATCAAGAGCCATCATAATGTCGGCGGGCTGCCAGAGAGGATGAATCTCAAGCTAATCGAGCCGTTGAGGGACTTCTATAAGGACGAGGTCCGGGAGGTTGCGAGGAGGCTCGGCCTCCCGGATGAGATCGTGAAGAGGCATCCTTTCCCGGGCCCGGGGCTGGCTGTCAGGATCTTGGGCGAGGTGACGGAGGAGAAGCTCGAGATATGCAGGGAGGCTAACGCGATACTCGAGGAGGAGCTAAGGAGGAGCGGGCTATATGATAAGGTCTGGCAGGCCTTCGCCGTCGTCTGCAATGATAAGTGGGTTGGGGTGATGGGCGATAGGAGGGTTGAGGGGTACATTGTGATAATCAGGATTGTTGAGAGCGTTGATGGCATGACCGCCGACTGGCATAGGATAGATCACGAGCTCCTTGAGAGGATCTCGAACAGGATAACGCGAGAGGTGCCCGGGGTCACGATGGTCGCCTATGCCGCGACACCAAAGCCACCCTCGACGATAGAGCCATGTTGAAAATAATCTAGGGCTCCTCATGGGTCGTCAAGGAGCTTGAGCTTCTCCCTCAGCTCTAGGACGTCTCGAATAATGAGATCCGGCTCTCCTCGGGGCTTATCTGCTACTAGAGCCGTCCTCATTCCAAGCCTCTTCGCGGGCTCGAGCTCAACCTTCCATCTGTCCCCAACATAAAGTATCTCCTCGGGCCTCAGCCCCAGCGCCTCGACTATCTTCAGATATCCCTCCGGCATGGGTTTGGGCTCCGCGTCATCGCATGTCACGATCACGTCGAAGATCTCCGGCGGTATCCCAAGGGCTCCTAGAACTTTCTCGGCGAGAAGCCTGCTGGCATTCGTGTGACATCCTAGCTTGAAGCCCATCATCCTCAACTCCTCGAGGAACTTGAGGAGCTCAGGTCTCGTGGCGATGAACCTTTCCGGGTCCAGCTTCTCAACAAGCCTCCCGTAAAACTCCGACCTTTTTACGCCCATGGACTCCACACCGAGCGTTATACTCCCATATCTCGCCCTCAGATCTTGGAGAAGCTTGAAGGCGTCATCCTCACCCATCGAGAAGAGCTCGGCCAAGGTCTTAACAATCCCCTCCAAGAGATGCCATGTGTAATCCTTCGAGGTATAGAGCGTCCCATCTAGGTCAAAAATCAGCGCCCTTATCTTCAAGGAACTCGTCCTTGATGGAGTAAGGCCCCCCATAAATATCTGACCGAGGGGCAGCAACCAAAAGACACATCATCTTTTTCATATCTCCGCTATATGGGAGTTTTAAGGCAATACTTTTTAAGAGCAAGTCTTTTAAGACGATTTAGGGTGGATAAACCCCTGTCGGAGGGGACTA
The DNA here is from genome assembly GCA_023539495.1 of Candidatus Wolframiiraptor allenii. Classification (GTDB taxonomy): domain Archaea; phylum Thermoproteota; class Nitrososphaeria_A; order Caldarchaeales; family Wolframiiraptoraceae; genus Wolframiiraptor; species Wolframiiraptor allenii. The sequence goes on along the minus strand of JAKCEV010000066.1, from coordinate 3,785 downwards.
TGGAGAAAGATAAGCACATAAGGCATCATTTGAAGTGCTGTAGCCCCGAGGTTGTGATAAGCCTGTTGATTGGAGATTCCGGGGAGGCCACATCAGAGTACGGTGGCGTGATCATCAAGGTCCTAGACCCAAGTAAATTCCCATGGGAGCAGGTGTTTAGAACATTACTGAAGCTGAATCACGAGATATACGTGGAACAGCAGGATGATTCGCTCATAATAGTCTCTAAGCCTAAAGTTGACTAAGAAGTTGGCCCTGAGCCACTCCCACCGGGCATTAGCCTCACCCTAACATTTAATAGTTGATAACGCTTAAATCGCTTGACTATGAGGAAGCCTCTCGCTTACTTGGCGACGACCATCGTTATCCTATTCTTCTCGCGTATTGCCGGCTTTAATCCTGCTCAATCCCTTTCCTTAACTGTCTTCCTCTCAATAATCGCTGGCGCGATAATGTTCTGGAGATTCAGGGTCGCTTTCGCTCTTGGAGGGGTGGCGGTACTCTTCGCGGCCGGCTTACTCGACTTCGAACACTTCATACAACATGCTAACCTCGATGTCGTGATCTTCCTGATATGCATGATGATAGTCATAGGCTTCTTGGAGGAGAGAAGATTCTTCGAGGTCTTGGTGGATAGGCTGATGCGGTATTCAGGTAATAGGGCCCACACGACCGTATTCCTGCTCATGGCCCTCTCAGCGTTATTCGCGGCGATGGTTGACGAGGTCACATCCATACTCTTCATGATGGGTATAGCGATAAACATGGCCTCGAGGCTCGAGGTCCCGCTCATACCACTGATGCTGATGACCGTGTTCGCGACGAACATAGGCAGCAGCGCGACCGTGATCGGGAACCCCGTCGGCGTCATGATAGCCTTCGCGTCGGGATATGGTTTCTCAGACTTCCTTAGGTGGTCAACGCCGCTAGCCGTTCTAGCCCTGATCGTGATTGCGGGGCTTATGATGATTTACTTCAAGCCATACCTAGATGAAGTCGACGAGAAGATGAAGAAGACGGCCCTAGCCGCGGAGCCGGATGGATCGGATGCTCTTCACCGTAAGATTGACCCAATCTCCCTTACCTTCTTCATCAGCATTATAGGCGGCCTGATCTTTCACACTCAGTTGGAGTATATTCTTCATTTACCAAAGAACACCATGCTCTTAGGGGTTCCGATGATCGGCGCCGCTATTGCGCTCCTGATCGAAAACGTGAGGGCCAGGGAGATCGTGGAGAGAAGGGTTGACTGGTGGACAATACTCTTCTTTCTACTATTCTTCACGTCCGTCGGCACGTTAAAATTTACCGGCGTGACCACGGTTCTCGCCCAATATATTATGCCCCTCGCAAGCCTCGATCCGATAATCTCCCTGTTCGTCGTCGGGTATGTCGTCGGGATGCTCTCGGCCTTCATGGATAACATACTCGCAGTCGCCCTCTGGATAGCGATTCTGCAGGATATGGCAAGCTTCGGGGTCAATGTAGCGCCATTATGGTGGGCAGTCCTGCTAGGCTCAACATATCTAGGCAACCTGACAATAATAGGTAGCACGGCGAATATCGTGGCTGTCGGGATGGTCGAGAAGCAAAGGCTCGGCCATATAACGCTGAAAGAATGGATTAAAGCTGGCGCCCTTGCATCCTTCCCACCACTAACACTCGGCCTACTACTGCTTGCACTACAGACGCCGCTAATGGTGTGAAATAACGGAAGTTATCAAGATAATAGATTATGCAGGTCCCGCCTGTGGGAAATACTCAAATAAGCTCTAGGGCGATAGATTCGCGGGATAATGTCTCTCGAGCCAGCCTTGGCTATGAGCTCCATGGACCCGGTTCTCAGGTCCATTGTCACGATTGGTGTTCTGGTCTTCTTCGCGAAGATCTTCGCGAGCATGTTCTCAAGTATCAGGCTTCCACCAGTCATCGGCGAGCTCTTGGCTGGGATCATCTTCAGCCCCTATGCCTTAGGGGGCGGAATAATAGTATTCGGCGAGCCGATAGTGGTCTTGAACAATTACGTAGAGGCATTTGCCGAGATAGGCGCGATCATGCTCCTATTCTCGATGGGGCTCGAGATGGGGTTAACGAGCTTGAGAGAGACGGGCATGTGGGCTATTCTTGTCGCCACTTTAGGAGCGGTGATCCCCTTCATCGTCGGATACGAGTTCTATACCCTGTGCGGGCTACCTCAGACCTCAGCCCTCTTTATTGGCGCGATAATGGTTGCCACGAGCCTAGCGATAAGCTCCAAGGTCCTAGAAAACCTTAATCTCCTAGCGACCGAGGAGGGAATGCTTCTAGTCAATGCAGCCGTGATAGATGATGTGCTCGGCGTGGCCGTCCTCGCGATTATAACGGCGATAATCGTCCACGGCACTATAAGCCTCTATGAAACCATCAAGATCGTGATCGCCTTCTTCTTGATCTGGTTCGCTATGGTGGGGTTCGGCGCATACTTCCTACCCAGGGTTATGGAGAGGGCCATGTCCCTGGGGGTTGAGGGCGCTGTCGAGACAGCTGCCGTGGCATCAGCATTCATCCTCGCGGCCATCGCTGGAGGGTTGGGATTATCCCCGATTATAGGGGCATATGCTGCGGGGATGGCCATAGCCGAGTCAAGGGCTCTCCAGCACGTAAAGGACTTCACACGACATATAAACACCGTGTTCAGCCCGATATTCTTCACGGTTGTCGGGGCCCGGATGAACTTGGGGATAATCACGGATCAGATCATCGCCGGGATACTGGTGATGGCGGCCCTAGCCATCGTGAGCAAGTTTGCTGGGGGGTTCGCCGGCGCTATGCTGAGGCTTAGGAGCTGGTTAAAGAGCGCCCGGGTCGGTGTGGGAATGATCCCGAGGGGGGAGCTTGGGCTCATAATAGCCAGCCTAGCCCTCAGCAAGGGCGTGATAGGCCAGGACCTCTATGCTCAGGCCGTCTGGATGGTGATCCTAACCTCGATAATCGCCCCAATCATACTCTCAAGGATGTATCGCATGGAGGCTGGAGGAGGCTAGGGCCATAGGCCCCGGATTGCCAAGCCTCAGCCCCAGAGCGGGGGCTCCCCTAGGCGGCTGGCGCTGCATAAGTTAATATTCGAGGTCAATCGCTTTGCGTTGAAAGAAATGGCGTGGTGCCATCTCCTAGTAGATCTATATGGCTGCGACGTAGATAGCCTGAACGATAAGGAGCTGCTGGAGAAGGCTCTCAGGGATCTCTCGGATATCATGGGCCTCCGGATAATCCTCGGCCCCATACTCGTCCACTATGCAGGCAGGGAGGGGAGCCCGAGCGGCGAGGGCTACTCGGGATTCGTCGTAGTAGCAGAAAGCCATGTCTCGATTCACACGGATATCAGGACCGGCTACGCCTCGATAGACGTCTACTCCTGCAAGGAGTTCGACGTCCAGCGCATCGAGGAATACTTAAGCAGGATCTTCAAACCCGCCGAGATCGAGAAGCAGCTCATATTAAGGGGGCTAATGCTGGGGAAGGCTAAAAGCACGGCGGCGGAGCGCGCTTAAAACACCATTTTTCCTCTTTCCCGGCACTTAAGCTTCTCCTTTTTATCTCACCCCCCAGCTTTTATCCCCATGGCCAAGTATCTTCTCAAGTGCAGAGTATGCGGGGAGGCTTTCGAGAGCTATGAGGAGCACGCGGAGCATGTTTTCTCAAAGCATCCGGAGGCTCTCTGGGCGAGATTCAGGCCCGAGATAGTCAAGGAGGAGTAGCTACGACCTCCTCCCCATTTGGTGTGGGGAGGTTTGGGCTACATCCCC
>JAKCEV010000065.1 GCA_023539495.1 Candidatus Wolframiiraptor allenii | reverse complement strand
GCCGGCTAAAAATAGGATTCCATGGCGATAGAGGGGCCTCGGAGCAGATATTCATGATACCATTCAGGGATGGGGACGTGGTCAAGTATTTCGTGGTTCAGGGGCGTGAGCGAGGGCGACAGGCGCGTAACAAGATGCGACATGATCAGGATAATAGGCTGGGATCAGCTGATCGAATATCTCGGGGACGTCTGGGAGGAGCTATGGGACGCGACGCTATTCAAACTAAAGGCCGCTGAGACAAGCATGCCATAGAGCCGAAGCCAATATCATAACACCCCATATTTTTATTTTCCATTTTCTGAGGGTCTCCTCAAGAAATAACTTAATATCCTGCTCGCTCGGCCTAGGAGCTGTCAGGTGTTGGGAGAATGCCCATCCTCAAGTGCCCTGTCTGCGGAGGAGACGTGGAAGTCCCTGACGATGCCTTGCCAGGAGAATTCTTCGAGCATGATGAATGCGGATCTCAGCTCGAGCTCGAGATAGATGAGAATGGTGAAATGAGGCTGAGGCAGGCCGAGGAGATCTCCGAGGACTGGGGAGAGTGATTCTTCATTCCCGGCGAGAGCCATAAACAGCAAACCTATTTTTCCACGCCCATCCGGCCATAGCACTGGGACGTAATAATGTCCCTTTAACTTCCTTCTGACCTCCTCCTCGCCTTGAAGGGTGAGGGTTCCTGCTGGTGTGGGGAGGTTTGGGCTACATCCCCCTTTTGGGAGGTTTAGCCCTTGGCCGGGTCTCCGGCCATTATCCCTACCCCTTTTCGGGCCTCGGGGTTATGGGTTTGGGGAGCGTCATCATCTGAGGCTCACAAGGCCTGAACATCTATCACCGAGAACAATTAAACTAGGAAAGCCTGTAAGAATCCTAAGAGCATTATATGTGCTTGGAGCGTGTGCTTAGCCCTAGCGTATCTGCATTTCTATGCTTACGTCCTCGGGTATTTGGATCCTCATTATCTCCCTCATGACCCTTTGATCCGTTATCTCGAGGCCTATCAGCCTCCTATGTATCCTGAGCTCATGTTTCCTCCAAGTCTTTGATCCCTCGCCGCATGGGGACTTCCGGACGGGTAGGACGAGCCTTCTTCTAGGAAGCGGTACAGGTCCGCTTATCTTCGTCCCAGTCCTCAACGCTATCTCCCTTATCTCAGAGCATACCCTCTCGATCTTCTCGAGATCCGTGCTCGTCAGCTTTATCCGGACGTTCGTCGGCATGCTGGGGCTCGCCCCTCCAGCCTGCCAAGCATCGAGAGCCACCTTATTAACTTACACGGCAGGGAGACAAACCTGCCTCATCGCTTTAGATTTTTATGATGAGGATACATGTCTCCATATGCGGGGATCCCGCTGGATGTCGACGGTGTCTTGGCGGATACGATAAGGCTCTGGCTCAGGCTTTGGGGCGAGAAGTCAGGGCGGAGGCTGGATTTATAGAGAGGCTTGTTGGAATTAATGATCCTAAAGACACTACGGATAGCATATCTCACAACAGTGAAATCGCTGGCCGGCGGGTGGTAAAAGCCATAAAAGCTGGTGAGACCCTATGATCGCGCCACCATAAACGGGTTTAAAAACCCGTTTATGGATGGTAGTTCCAAGGTGCCTGCCGGCTTTTATGGCTACGAGGACCCGTCGGCCAGCTCCCATCCCATTTTTAAAATCCCCTTTTAAGCTTGGAACAGAAATATAGTCTGCGAGGGCAAGTTTGTTAAGAGAATAAAGAGCCTAGATGAGGCTTATCAGATGATTAGGGGGATGCTGGTGAGATGAAGATCGGATATCTCAGCAAACGGGACTCGGCCAAGCTCTTAGAGAGGGTTAGGAGGCTCGGCTGGGCCTCGGGGATCGCTGACGAGAAGATCAAGAACGTGCTTCAGATTTCTGGCGAGGGTTTCAGGGTCTACGTGGTCGGGGGCCATGTCTTGGCAGAGGTTAGGGAGATAATCTTCCCAACGCTTCACGAGGAGTATAATCGGAGGCTTCTCGAGAGACTCCCAGCGCTGGTGGTGGATATGGGCGCTGTTCCCCATATAGCAAGGGGCGCCGATGTCATGAGACCGGGCGTGAGGAGTTTTCAAGGATCATTCGGCGAGGGCGACTTACTCATCATCAGGGATGAGAAGAATCTGAGGCCGATAGCCATCTCGCGGGCTCTCAAGAACCTTGAGGAGTGCCGCGCCATGGAAAGAGGCAAGATAGCCGAGAACATTCATCACGTGGATGATAAGATCTGGAGACTTGTCATGGACTCCAAGCACCTGATAAAATCGGGCTAGCCCGGCCTTATTGCTGGGAGACCTCCCGCCGAAACTCTTCCATCGAGATCGCGTGAACGCGGATCCTCAAGAGGAAGGGTATGCTGGCCAGGTTTATCAGGGATGCTATCAGGAAGACGCTGCTGACGCCGGTCAGCTCATAGAGTATGCCGCCGATCATCGGCCCTGGTATCGAGGCGAGGCTTATGAAGAAGTCAAGAGCGCCTATCAGTGTTCCAACAGCCTCCTCTCCCGAGGCTTCTATGAGCAGGCGCCGCCTAGCAGGATAATCCATGGCGTTGACAGCTCCTAGGAAGGCCGCTGCCAAGAAGACTGATGTGAGGTCGCTGCTCAGCCCATAAAGCATCCATGAAGCCGATGATAGGAGGACATGGGCTAGCAGCATGCGTTTGCTCCCGATCCTATCCGCTAGGATCCCGCATGGCAGCGTTATCAGGAAAGTTGAGAGCAGTATTGCCGAGTTTATTATCCCGATCTCTCTATCAGCTAGGCCGGCGAAGCTCGCGTGAACAGAGATGAATGGGAAGAACATGCAATAGCCCACAGTATGGAAGATTAGGCCTAGTGTCAGTAGCCTGAGAATATCGTGGAAGCCTAGGAGCTTAATAGGCTCAGCGATGGAGGCCAGCGATATGGATCCTGTGGCGCGCCTCTCCTGAGACCTTTCCCTTATCAGCGGGAGCATTGGCAATGGGGCCAGCGACATTATCGAGCTTAGGGTGAAAAGGGCCTGGCTTCCCAAGTATTCCTTCACATAACCGCTCATGAATGATCCTAGAAGCTCACCCAAGGTTCCAGCCCATAACACGAACCCATAGAGTGTAGCTAGGTGCCTGATCCCGCCGCTCTTGACCGTGTGCACAGTTATAGCCGTCAACGTGAACGCGTCTCCAAATCCTATTATCAGACAGGCAATGGACATCATGACCACGTCCCGTGAGAAGGCCATGAGCAGTATCCCGATGGCGCATGCTACAGCGCCCACGAGCAGCACTCTTCTAGACATTATTATGTCGGATAGTATCCCGGCCGGGAGGGCTGAGACCGCGAACGACAGGTTGTAGATCATCATCACGAGGCCAAGCTCGTTCCCGGAGAAGCTGAGATCCACTATGAGATACTTGCCTAGGAGAGTATACCATAGCCAGCCGCTAAGATTGAGCAGGAGATGGAGAGCCGCGATGGGGGCTGTGAGAGCTACTAGGTTCTCGAAGCTTTCCCTACTCAACTTTTGAGCACTTCATCTGGCGGCATTTAAAGCTAGCCGGTCTGATAGTGGTTAAATACCGCTTTGAGGAGGATCCGCCGTTGAGCGAGAAGAAGGAGAAAAAGGCTAGGATCGTGGATCACAGACACTGCCGGATCTGTGGCAGAGCAATTCCTCCGGACAAGGAGATATGCTCTGAAGAATGCATGCAGGTTCAGGCTAGGATTGAAGCAAGGCAGAGGCGAATGAGAAACATCATGCTGATCATGTATGCCGTGATCTTCTTGATCTTCTTTATACTGCTATTCTTGGGAGGAAGACCCAGTCATTAGTATCCTCTTTTGTTTGGCTGCTCGAGGCAGTGTTCTTTGTAACGTTTCTCTCTGTGACCTCTAAGAGAAAGTATCTCCATAATATCCCAGCCACGTAGATCTTATCTGACTGGTCTATGGACATATTCTCCTTGATGTAATGTTCACCTCAATATCTCTAGTATGGTCAGTATTTTGAGACTTATTCCATCTCTTATCGCTCCGGTGCTCCTGCCCCTCTTCCAGAACTATTCCGTTATAGGTACCGTCACACCGTCACAGCCCGGCATCAGCTTTTATCACGCCCTCTCTCAGCCTCGCTTTTGCCCTATTTTTTACCATGGTTCCGCCTTTAATCTCAGTAAGTATGCTAAGTAGTTTGTCCCCAAGTGCAGGATCGCCGTCACCATCGCGAGAAGGATTAACGTTAGGGCATCGAGCCCTCTTGGCGGGCCGAAGGCAAGTGTGGAAAAGAGAAGGGCGAAAGCGAGGAAACCGAGCTGGTCAAGACCTGGCGCTGGGCGGCCCCTCTCAAGCCCGAGCCTACGCTTGATGAACGACCCGAATATGTCCCCGACCATGGCGCCCATGCTCAGTATGATGGGCTCAAGCGGGCTTCTATAGACCCCTGAGATGAGTGTGTGGATTATTAGCCCGGCGACTGTACCCGTTGCTACACCTATCAATAGGCCTTCGAAGGTCTTTCCATCCCCCAGTATCCTCCGTCCATCCCAAGCTCTAGCGCCTCGATCCAGCGGTGTTGATCGGCCTATCAGCTTCACGCCGACAACCGGGGCTCCATTCGCGCAGTATGCTGGGAGGATGAATATCAGCATTTGAGCCAGCTTTTCGAGCAAGGCTCATCCAGCCCTCCCCCCAGCCACCTTAAAAACTGGCGCGGTCGATGTTCCGCGAGTATTCTCGGGGAGATCCTAGATGGTATATCCTATTGAGCCTTGGCCGGGAAGTTATTTCTAGGCGGCCTGGGCGTGCTTGGGGGGATGCGCCTAGCGTTCTGGAGGCGGAAGAAGGCCGAGAAGAAGGTCAATCCAAATGAGATACTCGATTCTGTCAGCATTATCAAGGCCAGGTTATCGAGGAGGGTTAAGGAGGTCGAGGCGAGGGAGAGGGAGCTCTTCGAGCAAGTTGTCAGGGCTCACATGGAGAGGGATCATGAGAGGGCGGCAATGTATGCGGAGGAGCTTGCCGAGCTGAGGAAGGCCCTTAGAAGGCTTGTCCACGCGAGCCTGCTCCTTGAGGGTGTATTATACAGGATTGAGGCCATTAAGGATCTACAAGATGCTGGCAGAATCGTCCTTCCGCTGAAGGACGTGCTGGCTGCGGCGAGTCAGGAGATCCGCGGCATCGCGCCAACCACATCTGATGAGCTCGACAAGCTCGTGAACATGATGGAGGATCTCTCGGTTGAGGTTGGAACCTTCCACGAGTCCACGATCGCCGAGACCAAGCTGAGCGATGAGGCGCGGAAGATCTTGGAGGAAGCAAGCGCGATCGCGGCGCAAAGGAGAAGGGAGCATGGCAGGCTCATGGAGACCAGCTCCTAGCAAGCCTTCTCGAGAGCTTGTCAGCGTAAGCCAGTGGCTCAGGATACCTTGATCCAAGAATCCTGACTAGCTTGGGAACATGATCCACGGTTAGCATGTAGCCCGGGCTTACGTAGAATTTTCCACCACCTTCAGTCTTGAACCAGTAGCCTAGGACCTCGCCCGAGACCTCAACCGGCCCCCAATCCTCGCCAGGGCCCTCAACGCCGACTAGCAGCGACTTGGCGACGCCTAGCGCCGGCTTACCTAGGACAAGCCCCAAGATCACTGCAAGCCCCATTCTCCTTGGATGGAGAAGCCCATGCCCATCAACGAGGAGGAGGCTCCAATCATGCTCCAGCAACTTGACTGCCCTCAGCATCAGCGGCGCCTCCCTGAGGAATAGGAGACCAGGGACATAGGGGTATGGGGTCTCACAGGCCAGCCACCTTTCCTCCACGGGCTCCCCCCTCTCCAGATCCCAGCATACCGCGACCGCTAGCGCCAGATCACCTCTATATGCTATATCGACCGACGCAATCCTCCTAGGATTATCGAGCTCAACACTCTCCCAGCTCCTCGAGAGAATCCTCCACATAGCCTCCTGAAGCGAGATGAAAAACTCCTCGAGAACCTCACTTCTCCCCAGCATCCAATGTGATAACACTCTCGCCGGAGACTTAAATGATTGGCGAAGTCTTCTATGAGCTCCTGATGAAGCGAAGGGCGTCTGCCAACTGTCTCGGCCA
>JAKCEV010000064.1 GCA_023539495.1 Candidatus Wolframiiraptor allenii | reverse complement strand
CAGAACTATCCATGGAGATAACGATCACCGCGGGCTTCGGATGAATCAAGTGATAAGCCATGGAAACCGGAACACCCTTAAATTCCTCAGATACCATGCAAATTTCTAGGATAAGCCTCTAGAAGAATATTTTGGTCGGTTAAACACTCATTGCTCCGCCCGGCAATATAAAAGCAGTATATCTACGAACCAAAGAGATCATAAAAAACAGAGATTCAAGGAGGGGTACTTGAATTATAGGGGCGCTACCATAATTGCGGCAATTTTATAGCGTGAAAATCTTTTGTATCTCTTCTAATGCTCCTGCGAATTCCTTCAGATTCTTTCTCTGGGCACTTGAAGCATGAATCTCCTCAATAGTCAATCCTTTCGGATCTATGCTCTTCCTAATCCATTTAAACCTCAATAGTTTATTTACCTTTTCTTGAGGCAAATCTTTCATAATCTTAATCTTCCCAGAGTCATCTCTCATCGGCGTTGTGAGGGCCCACTCTATCGCCTCCTTGTTCATAGTGATTACTATTGGGAGGCCGGCCAACCCCTCCAAGTGCAGGTAACGGTCACCTGGCCCCTTCCTCGTTGAGCATACCAGGACTTTTGTTGGAGAATTTATATTCCGGACAGCTTCCACGGCCTTCCTGACCATTAAAAGGCCAAAATATCTACGATCTTCTTCGGTAATCGTCTCTCCCATGCTTTTCGCTTCCGCATCCCACTCATCAGAGACCTCCCATCTACCAATCATCATTGTGATCACTGATCTCCATCCACTATAATCTACTCCCTTCTGAACACCTTCTTCATATCCCTCCTTAACAGCCTGAGCCACCATAGCAACTTGAGGAACGCAGAAGCATGACGTGGCGTTAGTAGAGATGCCCAAGCTTGTCAGATACCTTATGACCTCTATGCCCTCCTTAGTCGCGGGGATCTTTATCATGGCGTTAGGCGCTGCCCTTGCAAGCTCCAAGGCCTGAAGCTTCATCACCTCAGTATCATGCGGATAATGCGGATCCACTTGCATGCAGACGAAGCCGTATCTTCTCCCCCTCCTATAATAGTTTGACAAGAATTTATCCATGCCCAGCTTCCCAACAATCCAATAACCATACCACCAGCTCTTCTTCAACAAATTCGCATACCTTTCCTTGATAAGTTGAACAACCTCAGGTGAACTCCGCAGGAATGCTAGGTTTAATGGGGGATTTGTCGTGCATCCGTCAAAAAAGAAGGTCCCACCCTCAATATGCGACATCCACTTTCTTATTCTATCGACATCCTCTTTCAAGTAGCCCTTCTCTATGAGCTCCTGTTGGAATTTCCTGAAATAACCTGGATGGCCATCCCACCAGATCTCCAGCTCAGGATTAAGTTTCTTCAACTCTTCAAGTTGCGTCGGGTCCAGCCTCAGCTTAACCTCAGCCTTTGATATGCTTGGATCCAAGTCCCTCAGCACCCTCCGGAATTATAAAGAAAATCTACTATATTAATGTCTCGTTCGGCATAGTTCATCCATAGAACATCTTGATGTGCTTTATCTCTAGGTAGTGTTTTAAGCCCTCGCGGCCAAGGTCGCATCCAAGGCCGCTTTCCTTCCAGCCTGGATAAGGCGCCTCGATCGTCGCCACATCAACGTTGTTTATCCCGATATTCCCGGCCTCTAGCCTTCTCGCCATAATCCTCGCCGTATTCAGGTTACTCGTATAAACATATGCTGCTAGACCATATCGCGTTGAATTCGCCCACTCTATCACCTGATCAATGGTTTCAAATGGCATAACGGGTTTAGCAGGCCCGAACGTCTCCTCCTGCATTATCAGCATATCATGGTTCACATTCACAATTATTGTCGGCTCATACCAGTAACCCTTCTTGAACTTCTCCCCATCAGGTCTCCTCCCTCCACATACGATTTTGCCGCCTTTCTTCACAGCATCTTCGATGTGCTCGATAACCTTTTCTAAGGTCTCTTTATTGCACATTGGTCCTAGATCTACGTCGGGTTCCTCAAGCGGGTCCCCTATCTTCAGCTTTTTGGTCTCCTCAACAAATCTCTCCACGAACTCGTCGAATATCTTCTTCTCGACATATATCCTGTTGATCGCGTTACATATCTGGCCCATGTTTCTGAAAGATCTTCTTACAGCTCCTTTGACTGCTTTATCCAAGTCCGCGTCTGCGAAAACTATCATCGGAGTTTGGCCTCCTAGCTCGAGGGTTACGCGCTTCAATCCGTCAGCACATAACTTCATCACCCTTTTTCCAACATCGGTTGATCCAGTCAAGCTCACTTTTCGAACAAGCGGGTGGGTTACTAGGGCTTCTCCGACAGTTTTACCTGGGCCCGTTAGAATATTCACCACACCCTTAGGTATCCCTGCCTCGACTAGGCACTCCATAAACATTATCGGCGATATCGGCGTGTACGAAGGCGGCTTGGCGACCAGGGTGCATCCAGCTGCTAGGGCTGCGCCAACCTTCCATGAAAGCAATTGAACCGGGTAGTTCCAAGGCGTTATAGCAGCGACCACGCCAATCGGCTGCCAGATCACCATACTCTCATACTGTTTTTGCGGTAATGGTATTATCTCGCCATACACTCTGAAAATCTCCTCTGCAAAGTATCTTAAAACATGCGCAGCATTTCTAAGCTCCTCAGCCGCTTGCTTTAAGGGCTTGCCTTGCTCCCTGGTAAGAGCTCTAGCTACTTCATTAGCGCGTTTCTCCACTATATCAGCGGCCTTGTATAGGAGCTTACGCCTCTCATCTAATGATGTCTCGGACCATTCCTTAAATGCTCTATGAGCCGCTTGGACAGCCCTATCCACATCCTCCTTAGTTGCCGAGGGCACTTGGGCAAATGGCTCCTCATTCGCCGGATTTATAACCTGCTCCCACGTGCCACTTTTTGACTCAACCCACTCTCCATCAATAAGCATGAGATACTTCTCCATCATTATTCACCTCCCTCACTTTACCTTACCAGTAACCCAGACAATTATCATCGGCAATATACCTGTATTGTAGGTTACGTGGTATTTTCCTGGTGGGACATAGAAGGCATCACCCTCCTTTATTGGAAACTTCTCGTTATCGATCTCCATTATGCCACGGCCTTGGACTATGAAGTACACCTCTTCCATATCGTCATGGGCATGGCCTGTTGTCCGCCCCTCCGGATAGACTATCGTATAGCCGAGGGTGAGACTCTGAGACGGAGACTTGCCAGGCTCAATCAATCTATACGTATCTCGGAGGACCTGCCCTTTTCTGTCCTTAGTATGATACCTCAAAGACCTATCGCAAGTGTCCGGCTCAACTTCATTTATGTTTACTAAGGCAAATTTCTTACTAGTTTCTTGGCTCATATTTCATCGATAATTGCCCGCTAAAGGGTTATTTTTTAGTATTTCTTCAATATATATATATCGCTAATAAATTAACAATTCCTTATGTCCCACAAGCATGACCAATCCCTATGGACTTGCAATTGGGATTAAATTATCCTTGAACAGCGTCTTTTAATTTCCGTTAATGATGTATGAGACCTCCATGTATACACAACATATGTATATAGCTCTTCTGCCGTATGATTGAGCTATGGTGCGGACAACAGTTTCGGTGATCAAGGCTGATGTTGGCTCGGTCGCCGGCCATTATAAGCCTCACCAGAAAATGCTTGATTTAGCGAAAAGAATGCTTGCTGAAGCTCAGGAGACCGGGCTTGTAAAAAGCTTCTACGTCTATAGCATTGGAGATGATATAGGGCTTGTCATCACCCATCATAAGGGGGAGGAGAATGCTGAGATTCATGGGCTTGCGTGGAACATCTTCAAGGAGGTAACCGAGAAAATTTCTAAACCCCTGAAGCTCTATGCTGCCGGGCAGGATCTGCTATCAGATGCTTTTAGCGGAAATATCCGCGGGCTGGGGCCGGGCGTCGCGGAGCTCGAGTTCGAGGAAAGGGGATCTGATCCAGTGATAGTCTTCGCGGCTGATAAAACCGAGCCCGGTGCATGGAATCTACCGCTTTACAAGATCTTCGCCGACCCCTTTAACACCGCTGGGCTTGTTATAGATCCGAGGCTTCGAAGCGGATTCATTTTCGAGGTATTGGACATGATTGAGGGAAAGGAGGTTAGAATTAAGACGCCTGAGGAATCCTATGATCTGTTGGCCTTGATCGGAACTACTGGCAGGTATTGCATATCCAAAGTTTATAGGGCTGAGGATAATGAGCCTGCAGCAGCCGCCTCAACAAGCAGATTATCCCTAATAGCCGGAAAGTATGTCGGCAAGGATGACCCCGTCCTCATCGTTAGAGCACAGGCCGGCTTTCCAGCAGTCGGCGAGATCCTAGCACCATTCGCCATACCTCACCTAGTTGCAGGCTGGATGAGGGGAAGCCATAACGGTCCATTAATGCCTGTGAGCTTCAGAAAACATGCCGTCATATCCTATTTCGACGGGCCTCCAAGGGTGATTGCCATGGGCTGGCAAGTCTCAAATGGAGAACTAGTCGGCATTGATGGAACCGAGCCGGCAGATCTTTTCGATGACCCATTTTGGGATTATAGCCGGAATATAGCAAGTCAGATAGCGATCTACATGAGAACCATGGGAGAGATTATGCCTGCACGATTAGATCCTACCGAAATGGAATATACAACGCTCCCACAGGTCTTAAAGAAGCTTGAGAGTAGATTCAGGAAAACACGGTCTTTGGAGGTAGGAGTCCCTTAAGCCCCCATTCCACCTTCTTTTTGAGACGAGTTATGATCCACGCATATATTAATAAACAACCAAAGATAACCTATCAGAACGAGGTTACTGAACCATGAAGTTTGAGGGTATAATATGCCCCATGATTAGCCCATTCACTGTTGATGGAAGAATATATGCCGACGGTGTGAGGAATCTTATAGAATTTCTCCGTAAAAACAGTGTTAACGGAATCTTCGTATGTGGGACTTACGGGCTTGGGCCGGCCATGAGCATTGATGAAAGAAAGAAGATTGCCGAGCTCTCAGTGGAGCATGCTTCAGGTAAGATGGATGTAATAATTCATGTTGGCTCATCAAATATCGATATAAGTATCGAACTTGCTAAGCATGCTGAGGATATAGGTGCTGATGCTGTTGCCAGCACGCCACCATTCTACTACAGGTATGACGATGATGCTGTCTATAGCTTCTTTAGGAGCCTGATTAAGAAGGTGAATATACCAGTCTTCGTATACAACATTCCTCCTAGAGTTGGTTATGGTATCACGCCAAGCCTCCTGAAGAGGATTGCCGATGAGGGAGCTTGTGGTATAAAGGATACCAGTGGAGATATCATACTCTTCTATCAGTTCATAATGACTATAAGAAACCGGGATTTCAAGTTCTTAGTCGGCACCGAGAGGCTAATGCTGCCAAGCATGATCGCGGGTGGACATGGATGTGTCGCAGGCTTATCAAATGCGTTTCCAGAAATAATTGTCGAGTTCTATAAGATGCTTAAGGAGGGGCGCTATAAAGAGGCTGTGGAGAGGCAGTTCTTCATAATCGAGCTGAGGGATATAATGTATTCGGTGCCAAATATACCAGCAACCTACGCAGTCTTGAAGCTTAGAGGAATCGATGTAGGATATCCGAAGCCACCCCATAAACCATTATCGAATGAAGAACTAGAAAAGCTTAAGTTAAAACTCACCGAGAAAAATCTGCTCTAATCCCTATAATTTAGTTTTCTTTTTTCTAATTTCTGATAGGATCTTTCTCTCCCTTATTATGAAGGTAATGCCTAACCGGAGTCCCTATCTCATATATTCTTGACTTTTCCTCTTTGACCCTCTAGTTCAATAATCGTGGCTTGGCCCACCCCCTTTAAGATTTATCACATCCGGTATGCTGCTTTCATTAGAGCCTGATGGGCAAGAAGTTGAAGGTTATTGTCGTGGATTTCGGAGGCCAATATACTCATCTTATTGCAAGGAGATGTAGGGAGCTCGGTGTCTACTCGGAGATTGTTGAGCCCGAATATATTGTTATCGAGCTTGAGAGGGGTGATGTTGGTGGCGTGATACTCTCGGGCGGCCCTATGAGCGCTTATGAGCCCGGCTCGCCGACCG
>JAKCEV010000008.1 GCA_023539495.1 Candidatus Wolframiiraptor allenii | reverse complement strand
ATCCCGGCGGACTAACCCAAGTTATGAATGGCGGCAGCCTCCTCTCCCTCTTCAGCTCCAATAGCTTGAAGAAGCTCCTCCACGCGCCATTATTCTTTCTTATGATCGTCTGCGTCGTGACGGCGCCTATCAATGGTTTGTATTTCTCGTAGAACTCCCTATATATCGCCTTAAAGTCAATGTGTTTCTTCTCTAGCCACATCCTCAGCCTGGCGTAATTGACCTCGTTCCATAGCTTCGATGAAAGATCACATAGCTGTCTCAGCCTCTTCTCGGTCTCCTCATCAACCACCAGCTCCACAACGCAATTTCTCCTCACTTTCATCCACCTCCGAGGACTTCATAGAGTAAGCCATGAAGCTCCTCGCAGACGTAATCCATCACCTTGCCAACATATCCGCGGTATTTTCTGGCGAAGTCGTCGAGCATCCTGAGCCTATCATATACAAGTGTCCTAGCGATGGCTGATGGCGGCCCATGCCTCCCAACAACGGCAAGCGCCGAGTCCACGTAATCCAAGACCATGATAAACTCCATCAGGAGACCAGCCTCCTCGAAGGCATCCACGTAACCGATCATGTCTCCACAATATCATCTCAGTACATGCCTGCCCTTATTTCTTGGGGACCCGCCTGAAAGTGGAAGATTCTTATGATGATGCCTAGATGCCGGGGAAGCCGGCTAAAAATAGGATTCCATGGCGATAGAGGAACCTCGGAGTAGATCTTCATAATACCATTCAAGGACGGGGAGGATGTCAAATATTTCGTGGTGTGAGGCGTGAGCGAGGGCGATAGGCGCGTGACGAGATGCGACATGGTGAGGGTAATGGACTGGGATCAATTGATAGAATATCTCGGGGACGTATGGGGGGAGCTATGGGACGCGACACTATTCAAGCTGAAGCTTGCCGAGACAAGCATGCCATAAGCATCATGATGTCCCACATTTTTATTTCCCATTTTCGAGTGGCTCCCCAAGAAATAAGGGCAGGCTCTTCATCATGTTCGGTTATGGGATAGGATGAACGCGATGATAATGAACCGGAGGCATATTCGCTTTGGGGAGATATTTAGCGTTGCCAAGAGGGCTGTTAGGGAAGTTTTGGGGGTGAGGAGATGGTAGGAGAGCTGGAAACATTATTAGGAGGCTTCTCCGAGTCGGTGCCAGCGCTGGCGGCTCGAGGAGGAAGGTGAGCATGAGCATGTCTGCGAAGAACATCGGGATACCAGTCAAGCCTCCGGAGAATGAGTGCGATGATCCGAAATGCCCATTCCACGGCCACTTGAAGGTTAGGGGAACCGTTCTCACGGGGGTAGTCTACAAGAGGAGGATGGCTAGGACGATTATTGTTAGGCGGGAGTATCTCCACTATGTAAGGAAGTATAAGAGGTATGAGCGGCGGAGGAGCAATATACCCGCCCACCTCCCGCCATGCATCGATGTCAAGGAGGGGGATAAGGTGAGGATCGCGGAGTGCAGGCCTCTAAGCAAGACCGTCCATTTCGTGGTTATTGAGAAGCTTGAGGAGAAGTGATCCTTAAAAAGCCCCAGAAATCCTAGGGGAGGTGTGCGGTATGTCTAAGAGGAGTAGGGCGGTCGCGGCTGTAGGAATTCTCGAAAGAAGGCCTGACCTGCCTAGGACGATTAATGTGGGCTCTCTCATTCCATGCGCCGATAACTCGGGAGCCCAGCTCCTCAAAATAATACAAGTACATGGCATTAAGACTAGGAGGGGAAGGCATCCATGCGCCGCTGTCGGGGACCTAGTCTCGGTCACTGTGAAGAAGGGGCCGATAGACCTTAGGAAAAAGCCGATGCACGCGGTGATAATAAGACAGAGAAAGCCGTATCGTAGACCTGATGGGACATGGATAATGTTCGAGGATACAGCGGCGGTCCTAGTAACGCCCGAGGGAGATCTCAAGGCAACGGAGATCAAGGGGCCCGTGGCTAGGGAGGCTGCCGAGCGCTGGCCTAGAATAGCTAACGCCGCGAGCATAATCATCTAAACAGCTGTAGGTCCGATAACTAATTTCTCAGTCTCGTGGAGGATAAGGGGCTGCTCAGGGCGGGCTTCAGCGCCTTAAAGGGGCACTCTGCAACACATTTCATACAGGCCGTGCAGCTCATATGATCAACCTCTCTATCCTTATGTATCTCCAAGCCTAATGGACAGTTCCTCGCACAGATTCTGCATCTCGTGCATCTACTGCTCGCCTTTATCCTCAGTATCTTGAGGGGGCTTAGGAGTGCTTGGAGAGCGCCTAGTGGGCATACACCGCCACACCAATTATGTATTCTGAGCACTAGCGTTATCACCGCGAATATCGTTATACCCCAAAGTATGCTCCATAGGTCGAGTGATCCAGTTAGGGCGGAAGCGATGATCCTGCTCACGATCCCGACTGGGCATATGAGGCAGAATATTGGGAAGCCTAGGATCCATGATACGATAAGCATCGAGGCTAAGCTTATCGAGAATGCGAGGATTATTCCGCGGCCATTACCTTTATCGTGTTTCAGGAAGCGGAGGCCTAGCCCTATGGGGCATATCCAGCCGCAGAAAATCCTTCCATGCAGCGCGATTAAAGCCAAGGTGATCGCTAGGCCTATGAGGATCGCATGTGTGGTGGCCTCAACAATACTTGGGCGCTGGAGAAAACCCAGCGGGCAGATGAAGGGCATGTTGCCGAGGGATAGTAGGCAGTATCCACCCAAAGCCACGCCGGATAAATTCAGGGCCACGTAGGTGGCTATGACTGCCGCGACCGTTAGCAGGTTTATCTTGAGAAGCCTGCTCGACCCCAATGATGCCTCCTCTCCCCCTCAGGCATGAGAATTAATGCCTTTGGGTCGGCTGGGCATGCGTAAACGCATCGCCCACACCCCACACATCTATTACTATGGAAGACCGGGATCCCATTTCTCGGGGTTATAGCGCCGGGCACCGGGCATACTTCAGCGCAGACCAAGCACTCGCCCCCAAGAACCGCAATGCAGCGACCAGGGCTCCAGCTAACAGATCCCAGCTTTATCTCCTCGGGCTCAATCCATCTCAAGGCCCCCGTGGGGCAGGACTTGACGCATGGAAGCCTGCCCTCACATATCCCATACCGGGCCTCGCAGGGAGCTCTCAGAGGATTGACCTTGGGCGTGCCCATCATGGACACTCCATCCAAGATACCACATGGCTCGAGTGTGCCTCTCCCCTCACTGGAGCATGCATCCACGCATATTCCACAGCGTGTGCAGAGCTCTAGGAAGAGCTTCTCGTCTACGGCGCCCGGGGGGCGCACCACCCTCCTGCTCGGTAGCATCGAGAGAAAGCTGCCGGCCAGCGGGATGAAGAGAAGTCCTAATACCATCCTGAATAACTCCCTTCGCGTGGTCAACTCACTCTCTCCTCGACCACGCGTATTCTTGATGGGTCGTTTATGCCTATGCCGAGCTCGGCCGCGAGCTTGATATGAGGCACATTCAATGCTGTCTCGAGTGGGTTCTCATTTCCCTCGAGCCTAAAGAGGTATTCGGCTGCTATGAGGTCCAGCGCTACCGGGTCCCTGCTCGCTAGAATTGCTTCCCCCGGGACCATCCTACCCATCCCCGGCCCGCTGACGGTCATGACCTCTGTCGCGTCAACTATCGCCAGATCCGGCCTGAACACGGTGTTCAGGTCAGCTATACATTGTTGCAGCCCCAACACGTGGAACATGCCCTTCTGATCACTCGGTAGAATCCCCATCATATTCTTCATGGAGATCGTGACAATTGCCTGAGAGTGCCTCTTAAGCCTTGGGACACTTATAATCACATCGGCATCACATGCTAGCTTGAAGACGCTAACCTCGCCAAGGAGTTTTCCTGAGGTCTTAACCTTTACAATCTCACTGCTCTTATCTAAGTCTACTAGGCGGATACCAAGTCCTCTAACCACATCGGCTATCCCAGTTACCCCGAAGTTATTAGATGTATTATAGCCGCGGACAGCACTCTCAGCCACTATTATCTCCTTTGGGTCGGCGTCTTTGATAACCTCAATCACTGCTCTTAGCACCTCCGGCGATGTCACGGCCTCAGGTCTATTGAAGCCAACATTAGGCTTTATCAGAATCCTAGAGCCCGGGCTCACAAGCGCCTCGATCCCGCCAATGGCCTTGATTGCCCTCCTTACCATTGCATTGACATCACGGCCTTTAACCAGCGATACTAACGGCCTCTCGAGATTGGATTCGCCGCTAATGCTCCTCTCGAGAACGGCTCTTTCACCAGCGCTAAACCATCCCAGCGAGTATCCAAGTGATGCTAAGCCTATAGCGGCGGCAGCTCCGCCTAGAAGCTTCACGAACCTTCTCCTAGAAATCCCGCCGGACATTACACTGCTATCTCGCAATACACTGATAATAAGCTTTGCCAGGACTTTAGACGCGCATCGCGAAGAAATCTATCACCACGTGGTTTCTTGTCCTAGAGTAGCTTTTGACCCGCCTCCACCCTATGGGCTCGACCCTGTATCCCATCCGCCTTGCCCTCTCCAATACGTCCTCGATGAACTCCCTCTCGCTACCCCTCCTCGCGAGATCATGAAAGTGTACTATTCCTCCCTCGGGCTTAAGGGCGCTTAGGGCTGGGCCGAGAGCCTCTATCGTACCCCAGAAGTAGCCCATGATGACACGGTCCGCGGCGCCATGCAGCTCCTTCTCAGCAACCCTCCTACAATCCCCGAGAATAGGTTGAGCTTTATCCTCAACCCCATTCAGCCTAATGTTCTCTGTGAGGTAGGCGTATGCCTCTGGATTTATCTCTATCGCATAGACCTTCTTCGGATTTGCGAGGACAGTTATCGGGATCGTGAACTGCCCCACTCCAGCGAACATGTCGACCACGATTTCGCCATCCGAAACGAGGCCTGCGAGCCTAAGCCTCTCGAAGCTGTTGCCGAGGCAGAACATGAGCCTCGTGATATCCAGCCTGAAGACGCAGCCATATTCTCGGTGAGTTATCTCTCGGATAGGCTCCCCGGCTATGAGCTCGAGAATGGGGCGTCTCTCAACGCCCTCAACGCCCCGTACAAGATACACCGCCTGCACGTTGTAGAACCTGAGAATAAGGGCTCCTATCTCGCGCTTAAGACCCTCAACCTCCTCCCTCAGCCTGACAAGAGCCACGCGGCCTATCAGTTTCGCATGAGATGGGAGATACTCCGCTGGAACATCTCGAATATTCTGAGCAAGGTAGTCCTTCAGCCTCAAGCCAAGAATAATCACCATGTCCCGCCTTTCAAAATATTTATGAGGGGTATTGTCCCCCTTTAGCCGGGAGGTGTGGCTGTGCCTCCGAAGAAGCCGAGCATAAGCCAGCTTGAGAAGAAGACTGCGCGTGCGCGGGAGGGTGGGGTGGCAGCCGGCCCCGAGGCAAGGGAGAAGGTTGTCGCTAGCATTATCCCGCCGCCCATCGATGACGTCGTAGAATTTCTTAGGGAGCAGCCGTATGTTACACCGAATCTTCTGGCGGAGAAGTTCGGGGTAAGGATCTCCATTGCTAGACAGGTTCTCCGCGACCTCGCTGGAAGAGGACTCATCAGGCTCGTCGTCGGGGATAGGAGACTCAAAATATATGCACCGGTTAAGGAGGCTCTGGCCGAGGTTAAGGTGAAAAAGCCGAAGAAGAAACAATAAACCGCCTAGGCCCTCCTAATTGTTATCCTCGCCCCAACCTGAGCTAACTTAATCATCTCATAGTCAGCCTGATATCTGCCGATCTTGGTCATCTGGGCTGGCGGGATTGCGTTCGCGAACGCTAATGCTATGCAACTCCCGGGCGGCCAGTATAGAATATCACCCGCGCTTACGCGACTCACTGGCTTCTCCGCCCCCCTCTCAAGCTGGACATGAAAGTATATTGCATAATCCCACTTGGCTATAGCACCGCCTATCGGGAGCATCTTGACAAGTGTGCTGACCGTGAGTGGCGCATGAAATCTGATTAGCTCGCCATTTAACTCACCAAGACCTTCTATCTCAATCTTCACCGGGATTCTTGCAAGGGACATTATCCCGTGAAGATCTTGGCTTGGGCCTTGTTTAAGCTTAGCCCCTCAAGGCGGCGAGAACATGTTCCACGAATAATGCCTCGGGCAATGCTCCCTCGAAGCTAATCCTATCGTTAATCACTATCTTCGGGACCGCCATAACTTGGTATCTGTGGGCAAGGTGTGGGAACTCAAGAACCTCGATCATGTCCGAGGTTATATTCGTGTTCTCGATTGCCATCTGGTGTGCCGTTCTAACGGCTATCGGGCAATATGGACATGTTGGCGTAACGAAGACTTGGATATGGACTGGGCGATCGATCTGCTTAACCTTCTCCTTGAGGGGTGCTGGGAGGTTTGAGGATCCCCTAGAGACATAGATGATGTCATCAACGAGCGTCATGAACTCATATCCACTTGGTATGCCGAAGAACCTAACCCCATACTCCTTCTCGCCGAAGACGAGTAAGGCTGGAATCTTATCTACTTTTAGCCTCTCCGCAAGCTCTTTATCGGACTGGAAGTCATAGACCTCGGCGCTTATCCTGTTATCGAGCTCCGCGATTTCCTCCGCAAGGCTCCTAACCTCGGCACAATACTCGCACTCGAACTCCTGAGTGAAGACGATGAGTCTAACCCTGCCCGAGAGCTCCTTCTCGAACTTAGACCTGAGATACTTCCTCTCCCTATCGCCGAGAATGGCCATGGAATATGTGGCATACATGTATAATGTAAGTTTTCCGCCTCGCAAGCCTCGATTACTTATAAGTCTGCTAGCATAACTACATATTGGTTATGGAGGGGGCTGGAAAGCCCGAGGAGAAACAGATTGTGAGGACGGGGGTCGTCCTCGCAGGAGCCTATGCAAATAGGGTAAGGAGAGTTCTTTTCGCTCAACTCTCCCAGAAAGTAAAGTCTGGGGAGATAGATAAGGAGGAGGTCGCGAGGGCAGCAGGCGAGCTCAACTCCGTGCTCTATGAAGCACTTGTCAAGTATCTCGCCCTATCGAAGGGCGATCTAGTCAGGATAGAGGCCCCATACACTATGTCTGGGGGGAGGATAATCTGGGACTACCCGAATCTAAGGGTTAGGGCTTTCAGGGAGATTGGGGAAAGCGTTGTTAAGAAGGCGATCGAGGATGCTCTCAAGCTCCGGGAGGCACAAGAGGCCGTGGGAGAGACACCCAGTAACAATGCTATGGAATCCTCGTGACAGTTATTCTTCTTATGAGGTCAGCGACATCCTCGGCCTTATCTGATGCGGTCTCAATATTCTCCACAGCCTCCTTTACCATCAAGACATCGCTGAGCCTTCCAGAGGAGTCCCCCCACTTCAGCACATCATGAATCAGGTCATGCCTGAACTCGTCTATCTCCTCCTCCTTCCGCTCAACCAGGTCGGCGAGCTTTAGCGTATCCCTCGACCCATCTATCAGCGCGTTGAAAGCTTCTCCCAACTTCTCGACTATCTCGACTATGAGATCCGCCAGCCCCACCAGCTTACCCCTAACAGCCTCGGGGACGTTCCTCGAATCAGTATATAGAAGCCTTCGAGAAGCTGACTTCAGGTTCGCTGCGATATCATCAACGGTCAATACTAGGCTGATTATATCCTCACGGTCGATCGGATGGAATGGCCCCTTCGAAACCTCCGAGATTATCCTCTCCTTCTCCTCATCCGCCTCTCTCTCGAGCCTGAATATCATTTGATACTTGCTGGAATATTCCTCCGGCCTACAGCCAGAGTACAGCACGATATACTCTTTGAAGACTTTTGTAAGTTCCATGATCTTATCGAAGTGGAGCTTAGAGAGCCTCAGCATCTCCCGCTCTCGCTTTCTCCCGAGCCAGATCATTGGATGACCCTTAAACGCCAAAAATCATTACCTCCGAAGACCCTTACATGAGCTACTCATCCTGATCATAATTAAGTTTTTGGTTCAAGTATAGGACCTGTTATCGGTGCTATGAGCGTGTAGAGTATATAGCTCGCAGCGGCTGTGATGGTGACCGTTCCAATCCAGGCCATGAAAAGCTTTAGAACAGTCCTTTTATTCACGCCAGCTGACCT
This sequence comes from Candidatus Wolframiiraptor allenii, assembly GCA_023539495.1. Classification (GTDB taxonomy): domain Archaea; phylum Thermoproteota; class Nitrososphaeria_A; order Caldarchaeales; family Wolframiiraptoraceae; genus Wolframiiraptor; species Wolframiiraptor allenii. The sequence goes on along the minus strand of JAKCEV010000008.1, from coordinate 25,894 downwards.
ATACATGGCGAGGCCAACCCCTATCACAGAGCCCACCCCGGCGATCGATGTTGAGATCGGTATACCATAACCGATGAGCATGTATGGTATAGTTGTGAACATATGTACCACAAAGGCGTTCGCGAGCTCTGCGGCGAATCCTGAGACCGGGTCAAGTCTAGTTATTCTAAAGGCCACGGTCCCTATGACCCTGGCCCCTAGAAGGAAGCCTCCGATAGCCACGCCAATGCTCCCAAACGCCGCGAGGATGAACATTATGTTCTGCTCCGGCAACCCCCCGAAGATTATCTGGCTTATTGTCACGTAGACACCCGTGGCATTCGCTATATCATTTGTACCAAATGCATAAGCCGAGTAACAGAGGGCTGCTATGAGGAGAATGGGCATTATCCTTGAGGACAGCGAGTTTTTCCCTCTTATCATGCGCGCTAGGAGCTTGTAGACGGAATATGCCATGAACATTGCGAATATGGGTGATGTTATCCAGCTCACGATTATGTTTGTCATGATGCTCCAGTTGACGCGGCCGATGCCATAGGCCGCGATCCCATAGCCTAGAACGGAGCCTATTATCGAGTGGGTGACGGAGATCTCGAGGCCATAGAAGTTGCAGAACATTATCCATGCGAATGCTACTGAGACTGTTATCAGGACGCCGAGCAGGTCTATGGCCGGCACTATGCCCCTACCGATAGTCTTCATTACCATGTATCCTTGCGTCAGCGCGCCGACGCTCGTGAAGATCGCGAAGAGGATGAGTGCATTCCTGATCGAGATAACCCTAGCGCCGACAGAGGTATCACATGGTGTTGCGGCATCATTTCCACCCAGAGCTACCGCCATCAAGAAGGAAAGAAAGTAGCCTATCCCTAGCGCGATTGTGGTGGTATCCAGAGCCCATTACAGGTTCGTGTTATCGCCATAAATATCATCCCTCCATAATTTATGATCTTATACATAGACTATTGAGATACGTCAAGCCCAGCGCGCCTTGCATGGACTATTTGTCTTTATTTGTCTTAATCTTAATATATCAAAATTGCTTTGGCCAGGAAAATCTCGACAAAATACTTGACATGGTCCCCATTCCTGAATAGTAATAGTATTATGAAAGCCTGCTTCAAGGCCTCATACATTTTCAGGCTGCCCCCAAACGAATAAGGGCAGGCTTAATCTCAAGAAGATATTATTGGCGCTAGATTGGTATGACGGGCATGCTGCGGCCTAGGATCCTCTTGATGCCGATAACCCCCCGAGCCCCGAAAGGTAGGGGTAATGGGCCGGAGACCCGGCCAAGGGCTAAACCCTCAAAAAAGAGGGGATGTAGCCCAAACCTCCCCTACCCTGAGTGAGGAGGGGTCAGAGGTAATGCTCTGAGAGCTTGATGACCGTCTCCCTCATCAGGCTTATCAGGTCCTCCGGCTTCTCCCTGAGTATCTTGCCTATCTGATCCCATCTTCTTCCTTGAAGGGTCTTTGCTATCAGGAGCTTCTCGGCCTTCTCCGAGAGATTAACCCTTTTGTTCTCCGTTGATAGGAAGTGGGCCTCGACGAGACACTTGATCGCGTCGGATGCGCCCTCATAATTCACATACTCCTTCAAGTAGGATTCGAGCCTCATCTTCTGAGAGCCCCTGAAATATGGTCTGGGCCTATAGCTGCCGGCAGTTTTTGATAATAGTATCCAAGCGGTCTCGAGATCCATGTCGAAGTATGGGTCCGAGAGACCGTTTATCAGCCTGAGCCTGAACTCTCTCCCAAGTTCCTCGACGAATCTCTCAGCTTTCGGGGTTAATGGCTTCACAACTATCACACTGAACTCTCCAGAAACCTTGTTCCTGAGCGGCCCTATCGCCACAGGATAGAAGTCGTTCTTGAACCAAAAACGTAGTAGCTGCGGGCTCGCGCCGAATCCTGCTCCAACCCAGTCAAAGTCCTTCCGCCTGAACTCCTCGCAGAGCTTCTGGAGAACATGGGAGCCAAAGCCCCTTCCCCATAGTGATGGGTGGACTGCTATCCTCACGACCCTTAAGCCCCTAAGCCTTCCAAAGCTCTTCATGTATGGATAATATCTGCTTATCACCGATGGTATCATGTGGCCCTTTGGCAGGGTCTCAATTTCTCGTAGCAGCTCATCTGATAGATCGCCCTCGAGACAGAGATGGAGGGCTGCGAGCACCTTGCCGCTCGGCGAGAGCAGCGCCCGGATCATATGATGCGGCGAATTCGCTAGCATGGCGACATCATTCGGCCTATTCCTATAATGCGTTAGGACATAGAGGCCTATAAGCTGCCTCAGGATATGCTCATCCTCCGTGAACAGCTTATCCTTGTCAAGCTCCATGTATTCACATTCCTCGGGTCTTAGTTCTAGTTCATCCGGGTCTAGGGTCGCCGGCTCAGAGTCGAGGAGAAGTATGTCATAGAGCCATGACTCAACCGGATCCCCATTGCTATATCTTATCGGCTCCTTCATCTCCAGCTCCATGAAGTCTTGGCGGAACTCCTTCCTGAGCCTTGTGAGGAGCCTTACCATGAACCCCCTGCCAGCGCCCTCATAGCCATGTATTGTCGAGGAGTAGATCGCCCTCCAGAACCTCTTCTTGAAGCCAAGGAGTATCGGGACAGGTATCCCAGCCGCTTCATCTATTAGTGCTATCCCAGCCTTTGCATTCAATGCCGATAAAGGCCTTCTATAGAACATCCTCGTAAACTTGCACTTCAGCTCTATCGGCAGACCTTGTCGCTCCCTAAGATCATACTCCACACCAACCCTATCCAGTCCTTTGCAAGCAAACTCGAATACCATCTGGACGTTCTCGGGCTCCGGCGAAGTCACAAGTATATCCTTGAACTTCCTCTTCCTCCTGCTTAGTATAAGGCATGCGGCTATGAGACCCAGTGCCGCCGACTTGCCCCTCCCACGATTAGCCTTTAAGATGAGAGCCCACCTCCTCTTAGGCAGGAGCTTCTCAACAGCTTTCAACACCAGAATCTGATCATTCGTTATACAGAGTTCATAGATCTCTCTCGGGAAGATTGTGCCAAATGGCTCCGTGATCACCCTAGGCTGGGATGGTGGCATGTCGCCGAAGGCCACTTCGCCGTCAGGATCTATGTAGATGACGCCCGGTCTCCCGATCGTCTTAGAGAACATCCTCCTCTCAAATCTCCTCACTAGATCATTTATCCCAAATGGCGGCGTTACGCACTTCAGGTGGAAGTCCGTCACCCATGAATCGATCTCTTGGGCTGATGGCCCGACCATCATCACAATCCCGCCGCCCCTTACAACCTCAATGAGTATCCCGAGGTCATTCGGCCTCATCTGTCGATTAACATCCATCATGACGGCATCCCACGTCGTTCCAAGGATCTTCTCAACGTCATCATAATTTACCTCGCTGAACCTTATCCCTTGCATCTCGTTGATGATCATTCTCGTCGTCAAATCTTCCCTCTCCCTATATGCGAAAAGGATCCGGGGATTATCCTTGAGGCCAATGAACTGGTTCAGGATTGACTTGAAGATGCCACGCTGGACGCACTCATTCGCCAAGTATACTAAGACTCGATGATTTGACCTGGCAGCCCCCTCGAGCCTTCGTGCAATCTCCGCGAGCAGCTCTATTTCCTTCATGACCACGATAGGAAAATCCTCGGCACATTTTAATCTAAACTAAACCCCGCAATAACGGGGGAAATTGCAGGTCTGTTATCGCGAATCTTGTTATCGTCGAAATAGTAGAGGCTTATCCTCTTAGGAGTCGTAGTGGAATCTTAAGCAGGCTAACGGTCTTACGGATCCTGATGTTTCTTAATGTTTCCTCGATGATTCTCAGCTCATCATCAGTTAATTTGAAATCTGCCGCCCCCGCGTTTTCCTCGGCCTGAGCTGGCCGTTTAGCCCCGGGGATCGCTATCACCTCCAGCCTTCTTATCAGCCAGTTGAGTGCTACTTGAGCAGGAGTCTTCCCCCGCCTGCCAGCAATTTCTTTGAGGAGTTGAATTAGGGGTAGCAGCCTTTTAAGGTTCTCCTCGTCGAAGAGTATGTTTATCCTCCTAACATAGTCTCTCGGCCTGTTTGCTGGGTCATATTTTCCAGTCAGCAGCCCCTGTGCGAGCGGGCTGTAAGCAATTATCGTGATCTTGTTCTTCTCAGCGTAGGGGATAAGCTCCTTCTCCGCCTCCCTCTCAATCATGTTATACTTCACCTGATTAGAAACTATCTCTTCACGTTTGAGCACTTCTTGCGCTCTAATGAATTGTTTTAACGAGAAGTTGCAAAGCCCTATGTGCCTTATCTTCCCCTCCTTCACAAGCCTCTCCATAGCCCTCATCGTCTGGTTTATGGGTATGAATGGGTTAGGCCAGTGGATCTGATAGAGATCGATCACATCCACACCAAGTCTGCTTAGGCTTCTTTCACATGCTTTTAGGACGTTGTCATAAGTTAAATGAGTGGGCCAGACCTTTGTGGCTATAATCACCTTCTCCTTAATTTCCTTAATCGCCCTCCCAACTATTTTCTCCGACTCTCCGCCGCCGTAAATCTCTGCAGTGTCTATGAAGTTCACTCCATGATCTATGGCTGTCCTGATCGCCTGTATCACCTCCTCCTCACCGTATTCAGCTCCCCACCCCCATGACCTACTGCCTATCTGCCAGCAGCCAACTCCGATCTGAGAGACCTTAAGTCCCGTCCTGCCAAGCTCGACATATAGCATTGTTATTTCTCTAGGGAATACCCAGTTTAATAGTTTTTGGGTTCGTCCCGACGAGGAGTCCATCATGTAATATGTGTTATGTATTGTGTGACGACTTTAGAAAATGTTTAAAGCTGGCGGCTTTTCTAATCATTTGAGGGTTACTCTTTGGTTAAGAGGCTGGCGATTCTTGATGCAAATAGGTGTGTTGGGTGCCAGCTTTGCATGCTCGCCTGCTCTAGGAGGCTGGGCTTCGCCGGGTATGAGAAGTCGGCGATCAGGGTTCGTAGTGCCGGCGGCGTTGAGAGGGGCTTCACCGTAGTTGTCTGTAGGGCGTGCTTGGATCCTCCATGTGCCAGAGTATGCCCTGAGGATGCGCTGATCCCGAGACCTGGTGGAGGAATCATCCTGAGACCCGAGCGATGTAATGGCTGCGGCCACTGTGTCGAGGCGTGCGATATAGGCGCAATATGGATGGATGAGGAGACCGGGAAGCCCATAGTCTGCGTCTACTGCGGGTATTGTGCCCAGTTCTGCCCCCATAAAGTAATAACGCTTCAGGAGGTGGAGGCTGTATGAGCGACTGGGTGAAGACGCTCTCAAGAGTGCTTTACGTGGACTTGGCTAGGAAAAGGTATTGGGTTGAGGATCGCGAGGACCTCTTCGGTAAGTGGCTTGGCGGAATAGGTGTAGCGTCCCAGCTCTATAAGGAGGAGGTCCCGAGGGCTGCCGACCCACTTGGCCCGGAGAACACGATAATATTCGCTGTCGGCCCATTGACTGGCGTATTTCCGATGGCATCGAAGACTATAGCGGTCTTCAAGTCTCCCTTAAATGGCTATTTCGCGGAGTCCCATGCGGGTGGAAGGTCAGCATCGGCGATAAGGTTCGCGGGATATGGCGCGATCGTGATAAGAGGTGTGAGCGAGAGGCCGATATGCCTCGTGATAGAGCCTGATCGAGTGAGGTTTAGAGATGCGAGCGCTCTCTGGGGCGTTAGAAGCGCCGAGACCGTCGGGAGAATACTCAGGGAAATTACACCGGGAGCTGGGGTGAGGAGCATTCTTAGGATAGGTGGGGCTGGAGAGAAGCTAGTGAGATACGCGATGGTCATGGTTGAAACTTTCCGCCACTTCGGGAGGATGGGCCTCGGCGCGGTCTTCGGCTCCAAGAAGCTTAAGGCCATAGTCATAGCCCCGGGAAAGGTCTACAGGTTCCCGGACATGAAGCGCTACCGAGACATCTACCAGAAGATCTATGATCTCGCTAAGGGCCCAAAGACCAAGAAGTATCACGACCTCGGGACCGCGGAGAACGTGCTCGTCCTCGACGCGATAGGAGCTCTACCCACGAAGAACTTCAGCTCGGGTAGGTTTGATGGGGCTGGGGAGATTAGCGGTGAGGCCTTGGTCGAGAACGTGCTCGCGCGCAGAGTCGCCTGCTCAGCATGTCCCGTTGCCTGCATACACCTCGCAGCCATAAGAGAGGAATATGAGGATGAGAAGTTCATGTATAAGACCGAGTTCATATCATATGATTATGAGCCCATTTATGCCCTCGGCACAAACCTCGGAGTCAAGGATAGATTCGGCCTCCTCAAGCTCTTTAAAGCTGTGGAGGACTGGGGTCTTGATGCAATCTCCACAGGAGTTATCTTGGCATGGGCGACGGAGGCCCTTGAACGCGGCCTAATCACGAAATCCGAGACACTTGTGGATCTCAGGTGGGGTAATTGGAGGAGCTACGTAGCAGCTATAGAGAATATCGTGAGGCAACCCAACGAATTCTATAAAGTCCTCGCAATGGGTGTCGAGGAGGCAGCTAAAAGATATGGTGGAGAGGACTTCGCCATGTCCTTCAACAAGGTTGAGCCGGCCGGATACCTGACCGGCCCACTATTCTTCATCTCCCTCGCGATAGGTTTCAGACACTCACACCTAGACTCCGGCGCATATTCCCTAGACCAGAGAATATTCTCCTCGGGTGAGGAGCTACCAAGTCCACGAGAAGCAGTTCAGAAGATCATCGAAGAGGAGGCCTGGAGGCAGGTCCTCACATCACTCGTATTATGCCTCTTCGCTAGGGGGGTCTATGACGAGAACCTCACTTCAGAGGCACTGGGAAGCCTCGGCTACAGCTACTCCTCAGCGGATCTTAGGAAGCTTGGGAGGGAGATATACTTCGAGAAGCAGAGGCTAAAGTGGGAGGAGGGTTTCAGAGCAAGTAATCTAAGAATACCAAAAAGGATAACTGAAACGCCGACACCGCTTGGAAAGATCTCAAAAGAATATTTTGAGGAAGCGCTTAAAGAATTCGATAACATCGTCAAAAAGCATAATCACGTGAAGTAACCATCACTTATGGCAGAACCTTATCAGGGTTTAATATGTTATTTGGGTCGAAGATTCTCTTAATCGCCCTCATGAGCTCGATCGATTTTCTATCGAGCACCATCTCAACATACTTTCTCCTAACGTATCCTATACCATGCTCCCCGGTTATCGTCCCTCCGAGCTCGAGGGCCCTAGCATAAATTATGCTTCTAAGCTCATCGTATCTCTCCTTAGTCCATCCATTCCACTTCATCAGGTGCACATGTAGGTTCCCATCCCCCGCATGTCCATAAACGGGCATGTAAACGCCGTGCTTTCTCTCAAGCTCGTTCACGGTTTCTATCAGATCTATTAATCTAGCTGGAGGGACGGTTGCATCTAGTATATCAACCATATTCGGCTTGAGGGTAGAGTAGATCTCGCTCCTGATCTTCAGGATCTCATCCTGCTCCTTCCTTGTCTCCGCTACCACAGGCTCGAGGGCACCTGACTTCTCGCAGAGGTTGAGAAGTCTCTCTAGGGTGCCGAGGAGCGCGTCCTCAGAGGTTTCGGACAGAATGACTATCAATTGGTATTCCGCCGAGGTGCATGGCCATTTAAGCCCAAGGCTTTTCGCAACCATCTCGACGAGGTTCCTCTCAACATATTCTATGGCTAAGGGCACTATCCCCTCCCTGAATATCCTTGGAACCATTCCCAGAGCTTGCTCCCTCTCCTCAAATGGGATGATTATCGTGGCGGAGGCAACATCCTTAGGCTGGAGCCTTATCCAAGCCTTGGTTATCACTCCAAGCGTCCCCTCACTGCCGATAATCAGATGCATCAGGTCATAGCCGACATTATTCTTCAGAACCTTTCCACCTAGCCTAACAATCTCGCCTGTTGGCAGGACAACTTCAATCCCCTTAACACAGTTCCTCATTATGCCGGTTTTAATCGCCCTAGCGCCACCAGCGTTACACGCTATTAATCCGCCAATCTGAGCACCCTCATCTCCTGGATGAAGCGGAAAGGATAAGCCCGCCCTATCAGCGGCCTCAATAAGATCCTTGAGCGTTGCCCCAGCCTCGGCCTCAGCCATCAAATTATCAACATCAACGATGATCTTATTCATCCGCTCAAGCGACAGGATTATCCCGCTAATGGTTGGGATACATGCCCCAGCGAGGCCCGTCCCCCCACCCCTAGGAAAAACTGGAACCAGATACTTGTTCGCGAGCCGGAGTATCTTTGATATCTCTTCAGCGCTCCCAGGCTTAACCACGACAACGTCATCGCATGCCTCGGGCCTAATAGGCATGGGGGTCTCATCATACAAGTATCCCTCGATAGCCTCCCTAGCAGATACAACCCACTCATCCCCAACGATTGATTTAAGCTCTTCTATTGCCTCCCGCCTCACCTCTCCCACTCACCCTATCAGTTTAGGCAAAGGTAGGCAAGATGATATAAATCTGGCGTTTAACCGTTTCGTCATCTACTTTCAAGCATGATTTTGACTAACCCAAGTTAGGGTGTTGCCTCCGATTACTCTCGTTTGAAAAACTTGGAAAGACTCTGATATAGCCGGAGATACCGCTCATAGCCTTCCTCATATATTGCCCGTTCCTTTTCAGGCTCGACTACTTTTAAGCCGTAATCTAGGTTTTCCCTCGCCTCTTCGAAGGTTCTGAATAGCCCTATACCCTTGAAGGCCACGACTACCGCACCTAAGGCCGTTGTCTCAGCAAAGCTGCTCGTGATTATCTTTCTCCCGGTGACGCTCGCCCGAATCCTGTTCCATAGCTCGTTTCTCGACCCACCCCCAACCACACGTATAGCCGAGAATCTTATGTTGAACGACCTCTCCAGAAGCTCTAATGCGAGCCTCAGTTGATATGAGAGTCCCTCTAGAGCGGCCCTATACAGATGCGCTCTGGTAACCGATAATGTTAACCCTACGATTGTGCCTAGGACACCGTATTTACCGGTGGGGCCGGAGCCGGGGAAAAAGCTTGGAAGGAAGAATACACCCTCCGATCCTGGAGGAATTTGTAACGCCTCCTCAACCATCAACTCATACTTTTTCTCGGATTCAGGGTATGCTACCCTGCTAAGCCATTCTAAGACGCCTGATGCTATCATCAGGAACTGCGGGTTCCATTTGTTCTTTTCAACGTCAAGTTCAACAACTACGCCATGCTCATAAGCATCTCTACTCGCGAAGTACTCTTCCGATCTGAATGAGAGTATTTCCCATGTTCCGCTCGAGAGTATGGCCTCATCCCTCTGGGCGCCAGCCGCGAAGATCGCGAATTGCGTGTCATGGCCGCCGACTATTACAGGGAGGCCCTTCTTCAGGCCCGTCTCCCTACTCGCCTGCTCGGTTACATAGCCAGCATAGTCTCCTGGCTCTCTCCACTCCGGAAATATTGCCCGATCAACCCCAGCTATTGATAGCATCTCATCCGACCAGTCCCTCTTAGCCAGATCCATCGCCATGGTTGTCGAGGCATCTGTTGGCTCGATATGAAACTCCCCCGTGAGCTTGTATGATATGTAATGGGGGATCATGAGGAATGCTTTAGCCCTCTTTATCGCATCCGGAGCATTCTTCCTGATCCAGATCCACTTAAAAATCGTATTAAATGATATGAACTGGTATCCCGTTATCCTGAAGACATCCCACGGTTCAATCAGCTCCCGGACATAATCCATAACCTCCCTAGTTCTGGGGCACTGCCATGATATCGCGGGGTAGGTTGGGTTGCCCCGTTCATCAACGAACACGCCATCAGCCCCCCAAGTAGTGACTATCACGCCAGCAACCCTATACTTGTCTCCGAGATCGAATAGCACCCCGCGCGTAAGCATGCACAGCTTCTTCCATATCTCGTCAAGGTCCCAAATACGCCATTCTGGGTGGCCGCCTGGCTGGGGCTTAGTGGAATTCGACTCCCTCCTATGAGCAATAACCTCCCCATGGGAATTCATAGCCAGCACTCGAAGATTCGTAGAACCACAATCATAAACTAAAACAAGATCCTGCTTCTGGCTCATCATATCCGTCAAAGCATCCTCATGCTCGATGATATTTAAAATATCTCATTAGAACATCTGAGAAAGCCTGTTGCTGGAGAGCCTCATGAGAGTATAAGTTTTTTAATCTGCTGAATAGATTTTTAGGTGATCGGATCTATGAGCGAGTTTGAACTCTTCTCAGAAGATGAGCTTAAGGAGGAGATTATCAGGATCTCGAAGACGCTTTATGAGAGATCTCTGATCACGGCCCTAGGCGGCAATATTAGCGCAAGGATTCCCGGGGCGAGAGAATTCTGGATAACTCCAAGCCAGGTCTTCAAGGGTGCTCTCAAGCCCGATGACCTTGTCAAGCTTAATCTTGATGGCGATCTTGTTGAGGGGTTTCTCAAGCCGTCTATCGAGTGGCCCATGCATGCGGCAGTCTACAAAGTTAGACCCGATGTCAACGCGGTGGTGCATGCCCATAACCCTATGGTCCTAGGATTAACCCTCGCTGGCAAGAGAATTAAAACGACCATAACGGATGAGGCGGTTCTATTGCTTAGGAGAATTGAGGAAATCGAGTTTAAGTTCCCGGGAACCACTCAGTTGGCCGAGGCCGTTGCTCAGGCCGCATCAAGAGGCGCGCGCGCAATAATCCTGAAGAATCATGGAGTCCTCGCTCTCGGAACAAATTTACTAGAAGCGGAGGCGATAGTGGAGCTCCTCGAGGCGATAGCCACCATAGAGTTCGTTTGCTATACCTTAGGGAGGGAGCCTCCGGAGGTTCCGCCAGAAGAGATAGAGGTTGCCAAGAAGTATTGGGGGATTTAAGGATGAAGTGCTATTGTGGGAAAATAGCGTATATTAACCTTAGCGATGGCAAGGTGGAGGCTAAAGAGATTCCGGAAGAATATCTTGTGAACTTCCTTGGTGGAAGCGGGCTGGCCGCTAGGCTGATATTCGATTTGGTGGATCCTACAGTGGATCCGCTCTCACCGGAGAATGCCCTTGTCTTCATGACTGGGCCTCTAACCGGGACAATAATGCCGACTGGAGCTCGCATGACTGTGGCGGCGAAGTCTCCGTTAACACGGGGCTGGGGCGAGGCTCATGCTGGAGGCTTCTGGGGCACCGAGCTGAAGAGAGCTGGATATGATGGGATAGTTGTGACCGGGAGGTCGGAGAAACCGGTATACATCTATATCCATGACGGGGAGGTAGAGATTAGGGATGCCAGTAAGCTTTGGGGCCTAGATACTTATGAAGCTGATATCGAGTTGAAGAAGCTTATTGGCGAGAATGTTAGATGCGCAATCATAGGCCCAGCTGGCGAGAACCTCGTCAGCATCGCGGGGGTATTCTTCGATGTTAGGCCGGATGGTCCGAGGGTTGCTGGAAGATGTGGTATGGGCGCCGTCATGGGTTCTAAAAACCTGAAGGCAATAGCGGTGAAAGGTTCGGGCAAAGTCGAGGTGGAGAATCTACCCAGCCTAAGAGAATACCTTAAGAGGATACTTCCATCAATAATGTCTTTCCCAACCACGCAGCTCTATTCGACATATGGCACGACCGCCGAAGTTGGGCCAATGTATACCTATGGAGATCTTCCGATAAAAAACTTCAGTATGGGAACATGGGATGAGGTACGCAATCTAGAGGGCGAGGAAGTAGCAAAGAGGATAGTTAAAGGACATAGAGCCTGCTTCAATTGCCCAATAGGGTGCTGGAGATATGTTGACTGTGAGGTTGATGGAGAGAAAGTTGTTGGGAGGGCCATTGAATATGAGAGCATAGGGGCTTTAGGATCCCTTCTCCTGATAAGCGACCCCGCGAAGGTGGCGAAGCTGCATCAGCTCTGTAATAAGCTCGGCGTAGATGCGATCTCAACCGGCGTTGTCGTAGCATGGTTTATAGAGGCATATGAAAAAGGACTGATAAGTAATGAAAGATTAGGTGGAATCAGGCCCAAATGGGGAGATCATAAGCTCGTTGAAGAATTGATTATGAAGATCGCGAAAAGAGAAGGTATTGGGGAGTTATTAGCGAGGGGTGTGAGAGAAGCATCTAAGGAGGTTAAGGGATCGGAATCATTTGCAATGCACTCTAAGGGTCTCGAGATACCCATGCATGATCCTAGGGCGTTTAAAGGAATGGGGCTTCAGTATGCGACATCCAATAGGGGCGCGGACCACCTATATGGTCTTGTCTTCAGGATAGAGCAGGGTGAGAGGGTAACGGATTTAGGGATACATGAGAGGGTCTGGAGGTTTGACGTGGATGGGAAGGGTAGGATTGTGGCGATAATGCAGGACTGGCATGATGTCATTGAGTCTCTAGGGATATGTAAGTTTCTCATGATAACCCCTGGACACGTCGCCTCAGTCTACTCGCTAGCCACGGGGAGAAAGGCCACTGCAAAAGACCTGCATCAAAGAGGAACGGCGATCTTCAACCTGAAGAGGCTATTCAACTTGGCATGCGGTATGAGTGGCGAGGACGATAAGCTCCCTGAGAGATTGCTCAAAGAACCCCTATCTGATGGTGGAGCTGCAGGCCAAGTCGTTGAGCTGGATAGAATGTTGAAAGAATACTATGAGTATCGGGGATGGAATCCGGATGGTTACCCGAAAAGGGAGACTCTTGAGAGACTCGGGCTCATGAAATGCTTGGAGGAAAGCAAATTCGAGGCATATAAGAGGCTCTTGGAGAGAATAAAGTAACCGCTTGATTGACTGCAACCGTTATTTAAGCCATTTTTATTTATGCAGTTTTTCCAGTCCTCTCTTTTAGATAGTTAATGAGTTTTGGCATGAAGTCGTAGAGGTCGGCAACCACGCCATAATCCGCATGCCTGAAAATTGGCGCTGATGGGTCAGTGTTTATCGCTATTATTATATTTGAGTCCCTCATTCCAGCTAGATGCTGTGGCGAGCCAGATATCCCACACGCGATATATAGCTTTGGCTTGACAACGTTTCCGCTAAAGCCGACCTGGTGATCCTTTGATATCCAACCCTCCTCGACTAATGGCCTGCTCGCCCCGACAACACCACCAATCAGGTTTGCTAGTTCTTCCAGCATCTTTAGATCCTCTTTCTTCTTCAAGCCCCTTCCGCCAGCAACCACTATCTCTGCATCAGCAAGACTTATCCCTCTCTCCGACACTTTTCCCAAGCATTTTATCCCATCACAGTCTATCTCCTCGAGCCTGCGGACTATTATCTCCCCTCTCCTATTTACGTCTCGGGGAAGCTTCTTCATTACCCTATATCTTATGGTGGCCATAACTGGTTTGCTAACAGTCTCTATATGCGCGAGGATGTTCCCAGTGAATGCGGGCCTTATTTGAATGAGCTTTCCATTCTCGCTGACTTGGAGATCTATACAGTCCGCTGTTAGGCCTGTATCAAGGGCTGCGGCCACCCTTGGAGCTAGGCTCCGGCCCCAAGGAGTCGCGCCGAGGAGGAAGATCTCCGGCTTAGTCTCCCTCACAAGTTCCACGAGCACATTCTTGTATGCTACAACGTTTAGATCCCGGAGCCTTTCATCATCATAGATGTAGACCCTGTCAGCGCCATGATATATTAGCTCGGAGGCCTTATCCGAGATTCTGCATCCGAGGGCCACGCTCCAGACCTCCAGCCCGAGCTTTTCGGCCAGCTCCCTAGCCTTTCCAAGGAGCTCGAATGATATTGGATGTATCTCGGGGCCATTGGCCTCGGCGTATATGAGTATCCCAGTCATCCACCAGCCACCTCCCTCAAGATTATCTCGCCGATTTTCTCAACCGCGTCATCGCCCTTTAGTATCAACCCCTTCCTATGCTCCGTGCTTGGTATCACAACCTTAACAACCTTAGTCTTAGATCCCTGGAAACCAAGCTGATTAACTGGGATTATCTCTGAGAGATGGTCGGCGGTCCAGATCTCAACATTCAATCTCTTGGCCCTTAGGAGATCCTTTAATGTCGGGAGCCTTGGCGAGTTGAGTTCCCTAGTTACAGTTAACAGGGCTGGCAGTTTCAGCTCGTAAAGATATTTGTCGCCCATATCAGAGACAACTTTAACGCTATCTCGTGTTACCTCTCTGATCTCGCAGACGTAGGCCGCATGGGGTACTCCTAGGAGCTCGGCAACCTCCGGGCCAACCTGCCCAGTATCGCCATCAACAGTCTTCTCACCGCAGAGCACTAGGTCGAATTTTCCCAGCTTTTTAATGGCGGCGGCAAGTGCCTTCGCGGTCGCTATCGTGTCGGCTCCGGCCAGCCTAGCATCCGTCAATAGTATTGCTCTATCGGCTCCCCTGGCCAAGGCATCCTTAAGCGAGGACTCAGCCTGCCTCGGCCCCATGCTAATAACGGTGACTAACCCCCCAAACCTTTCCTTAATCTGTAGTCCGGCCTCCAGAGCGTGTAGATCAAATGGATTTGTCTCGCCGGGCGCTGAGCTCCTATCAATCCTCCCCGTCTCAACATCGAACCTAACCTTCTCAATGTCAGGAACCTGCTTTATCAGGACTATTATGTTAAAGCCCTGATTGCTCATAGTGGAACCACCATGAAACGCGTAAATTATCCCTTAGACCCCTCTTCCGCCTTCACGCATACGCCGGCTCTATATTATGTTAACTTTGATCCAATCAACAAAGCCAGGTTCATCATAAAGCCGGCTTCAGTCGAAGTAGAACTCATCATTTCCTTTCCTAAGACCAAGATTGGCTCAGTCTATATATCAGCATCAAGGGGGATCCTCATCGCCGGGGAAAATCTCCAAGAGCTCGGTATATGGGCAGTTCATCGTCCAAAAATGGGAATATCGAGACTTTTCCTTAACCTTTCCCACGGAGAATGTGGGACAGGAAGGTAAACGTGGAAGAGGTGTACCTTGCCCCGGGTGGGATTTGAACCCACGACAACCCGGTCTTCAGCCGGGCGCTCTCCCGCTGAGCTACCGGGGCAGCGGGCTGCTTTCAGAATATTTTACCGGCTTCTTAAAAATTTTCTCCAGTAATCTTATGCAAACGCGTAATCTCCAAGTATACCTTCTCGATTCCCCCGCCCAGAAAGGGTATAAATGAAGCTTTGACACTCGTTCAATATGCCCCGAGTGAGTGGGAGTTTTGCGGCGAGGCGGGTAGCGTTTCTCGCCGTGTTGCTTTCGCTTTGCATTATTCTCGCCGGGTTTTCGCTGATATCCGCTGAAGGCCAAGAGGCGCGTAGGAAGCTCGTTGTCCGGGCGGTTTTCCAGACGCCTGTTAGCGAGCCATGGGATGGAGCTATACACCAAGCAATTCTCGCCGTCGCTGAGGAGTATAGGGCGAAGGGTATAGAGGTTGATTACCAGTTTGTGGATAGGAAGCAAGATCCCAAGGAGTTCGAGCTCGCGCTTAGGGACGCGGCGAAGGTTGCTGATATAGTCTTCCTCGATGCATTTCTTAAGGAGGATATCGCGAGGAGGGTTGCGAAAGATTATCCGAATGTAGCCTTCGCCGCCGGCAGCGAGTACTCCCCAACCCCACCGAACTTCGCGGTCTTTGATAACTGGCTTCATCAGCCAGCATTCCTCGCAGGGATCATTGCTGGAAAGATCACGAAGACCAATAAGATAGGTGTTGTCGCCGCGATGCCGATAAACGAGGTGAATAGGATCGTCAACGCATTCATCTATGGCGCCAAGATGGTTAACCCGAATGTTGAGGTAAAGGTGGTTTATCTACTTGGCAATATTCCGCCAGGCGAGTCTCCATGGTATCATCCAGCGACCGCAAAGAGGCTGGCGAAGACCTTGATAGATAGTGGGGTTGATGTGATCTTCGCTGAGAGAGTTGGGGCTGAAGAGGCTGCCAGGGAGGCTTATGCCGCGGGCAGGGAGGTATGGGTCATAGGCAACATGGCGGATCAATATGAGAGGGCGCCCGAAGTCACAATAACAAGTCTCATATGGGATATGAGGCCGACGGTCCGAGTGGTCTTCGATAGGGTCCTATCGGGATCATATACTGCCGATAACCTCGGAACATACTCGTGGATGAGCTTTAATGGATCTTATCTCGCCTCATTCCATCACTTCGGTAAGCCGAGCCCGCCGCTAAATGAAGATATCCTAGCGCTGGTTAGGGAGTGGGAGGATAAGATTAGAACAGGGATGACCTGGGTTCCAATAATCGAGCTGCCGCCGGAGCAAGTTTGGCCGGAGCTTAGGCAGGCTGGAGGCATGACGTCCCAGCAACCAGCACAGATTTTCGAGATAACGACGTATGTGCTGGCGGCGGTGGTCGTAATCGAGGCTATAGTGATAGCCTTGCTGGCGCGGAGAACCATGAGGCCGAAGAAGTAGGGCTGGTGAGATCGCTTTGATCCCCGCGATCAGGCTGATAAATGTGAGGAAGACCTTCATTGGGGGTGCAACAGCATTAGATGATGTCACCTTGGAACTTGATGGGGGCAGGGTTTACGGGCTCGTTGGGCCCAATGGAGCTGGGAAATCAACACTGACAAACATAATCTCTGGATACTTGAGACCTGATCGCGGGGATGTTTTTGTCAATAATGTTAGGATTAAGGAATATCATCAGGCGGTGATCGAGGCAGGCGTTGTTAAAGTTGAGCAGCATCCTAACCTTGCTCCAGCTCTAACGCTTCTCGAACAACTCGCGCTTCTTCATCCAGGCATAATGCCCGATCTAGATGGGGTTAGGAGGAGGGCTGAGAGGATAGCTGGTGAAATCGGCGTTAAGCTCAATCTTGATCAGCCGGCAGAGAGGCTTCCGATAGGGCAGCTAAGGACATTCGAGATCATCCGGGCCCTAATACTCTGTGAGATGCTCCATGAGATGGGGAGGAGGCCTGTCCTGATACTGGATGAGAGCATGGCTTATCTCCCGGCGCAGCAGAAGCGGAGGATAAGCGAGTACCTGAGAGAGCTGACCAGCCGCGGGTATACCATGATACTCATCTCCCATGATCTCTCGGACCTGATCGAAGTCGTTGACGAGATTCTCGTGATGACTGGCGGCAAGATAGTCTCGAGATTCGATGCGAGAGAGGCCAGGCTCGAGGATCTCATCAAGAGCATGTTTGAGGAGGTGGAGTACTTCAAGCCATCGGAGGAGGTTGAGATCTTGGAGAAAACTGGTGAGAGGACGGCTCTGAGGCTTGAGAATCTGGTTGTCGTGGATGATAGGGGCGAGGTCGTCGTACAGGATCTTGATCTCGAGATTTTTGAGGGGGAGATTCATGGGATAGCGGCTGTGCCCGGGACCGGGGAGAAAGAGCTGGCAGAATGCATCTATGGTGTTAGGAAGTCCGCATCTGGGAGGATAATATTGTTTGGCGAGGATGTTACCGGCCTAGGCACGGCAGAGCTCAGGAGGCGCGGCGTCGGATTCCTTTCGGATGATAGGATACGGGATGGCCTGATCCTCGGGGCGAGCATAGAGGATAATCTCACTATCGGGAGCGAGAGCCTCTTCTCACATGGGATATTCCTTGAGCCGGAGAAGCGGAGGAGGCTTGCTAAGAGACTTGCGGGCGAGTTCCAGATGGTTTTCAGGGACTTGAAGGATCCCATTGAAACACTCTCGGGCGGAAACATGCAGAGAACATATATCGGGAGAGTGCTAGGAAGGTGGGATAAGCTCCTGATAGCCCTTCACCCAACCGTAGGTCTAGATCCACGCGGTGTAAAGTTGTTCTTTGACAGGGTTTTGGAAAGGCGGCGGAGAGGATTAACAACGATAATATTTTCCCCGAACCTGAAGGAGCTATTAGCAATATGTGATAGGGTCTCAGCATTCGCGAATAGGAGGATTCTCGGGACATTCAAGCCCTCCGAGATAACTGTTGAGAAGCTTGGGATGATGATAAGCGGGCTGATGGAGATTGCTCGAGCTTAGCCTCGAGAGAAGAGGAGCCCTCACACCCATCAAGAGGCTGAGCATTACCGTTCTAGCAGTCATCCTTTCAATCCTAGCCTCCGCGATATATGTCCTGATGGCCGGGGGAGACCTTGGAGCAGTATACTATTATCTTCTCACGTGGCCCTTCGAGAACCCCGCGGAAATCCTAGTCACTGCATCGCCGCTAGTACTCCTAGCATTCGCGATCCTAGTCGCATTTAAGGCCAGGTTCTGGAACCTCGGAGTACATGGCCAGTTCATAATCGGCGGCCTAATCGCGGCATATGTCGGAGTCCAGTTAAAGCATCTTCCGCCCCAGCTCCTGATACCGCTAATCTTCATGTTGAGCTGGCTTGGGGGCGCGGCCGTATGTCTCGTGAGCTGGTGGCTGAAGGTCCAGCGCAACCAAGATGAGGTCTTGACAACACTTCTAATCTGGAGCGCGGTTCTCCAGATATGCGCTGGCCTTCTCACGGGGCCGATGAGAGCCCCTTACACCACCTATCCACAGTCAGCCGAGATAGGAGCTAATGCGAAGCTCCCGATACTCATCCCGGGAACTCGACTCCATCTAGGCGTGATAGTACCCTTCATCATCCTAGGAGTTCTCTGGATCCTAATGAATAGGACCATTCTCAGAAACTGGATTATAGCCGCGACCTCGCCAAGGGTTGCGGAGCTCGAGGGATTCAGCCTCCCGAAGATCTACTTCTGGGTAGCTTTTATCAGCGGCGGCCTTGCTGGGCTTGCCGGGGCATGTGAGGTAACCGGAATACTATTTTACATGACGCCATTCGTCGGCCCCAACTACGGCCTCATAGCCTTGGCGATAGCTATGCTCGGCGGTCTCGACCCGATAGGGGCGGCATTAGCTGGAATATTCTTCAGCATATTGATAAACGGCGCAAATGCCATGAGCTGGAACACTGGCGTCCCATCATTCCTATCAGACCTCATACAAGCACAGACCCTCATAATCTTCCTGATACTAGGAGCCATCACGACATACAGGATACGCATCGGGCTCAGGAGAATTGTTAGGCTCGAAAAGCCTCCCGTTGCCTCAAGTAATCTAGATGGTGGCCGCCAATCATTCCGGATCATCCCCAGCAGGAGGACTCTAATGATAATGCTCTACATAATTATGGTGCTTGTAATCCTCGCGATTGTCGGCGTGATCACCCGGGGAAGCTACTTGGAGAGGATCATTTCCAGCATTGTGGGCTTAACGCTAGTCTCGGCGACGCCAATAATCTTCGCATCCTTAGGCGAGATGCTCATAGAGAAGACCGGTGTTCTAAATCTTGGAATACTCGGAATAATGATAGCCGGCGCTGGATGGGGTTTCATGGCCGCCTACCTCTCCGGCAGCATATTAATCGGGATAATGGCCGCGGCCCTCATCGGCGCGCTCCTCGGCCTACTCCACGCCCTCCTAGTAGTTAGCCTCGGATGCCAGCAGCACATCTCGGGAATAACGATAACATTCTACGCCATGAACCTGACATACTTCGTGCACCGTGTACTAATTGGGTCGCCACTAGTCGAGCCGACAGTCCCGGCCACGCCTCCCTTAAAGCTTGGGCCCCTTGGAGACCTGCCTATAATAGGTTCAGCCTTCAGCCAGAGTCTATATATCTATGCTGGGGTATACATCCTGCCACTGATCCTAATCTTCATACTGTCTAAGACTAGGTGGGGCCTCATGTTGAGGGCCGTCGGCGAGAACCCAAGAGCCGCGGACTCATCCCTGATCAGGGTTCACGCGGTGAGATATTATACAATATTGGCAGGCTCCGCGCTGATGGCCATAGGAGGCGCATTCTACTCGCTCATAGACCTAAGATCATTCAACCTAAACGTTGGCGGCGAGTGGAGCTGGATAGCCATGGCCCTCGTCGTACTCGGAAACTGGAACCCCGCATGGATATGGCTTGCATGCATCTTCTTCGGATTCCTAAACGCCCTTCAAGCATGGCTTGTCACGATAGTCCAGCTACCATACCAGTTCTTTCAATCCATACCATACCTATTGACCGTCGCGATCTCGGCAGTCCTTGGCAAGAGGGCGAGGCCGCCCAAAGCATTCCTCCAACCTTACTTCAGGGAGTAGCGTTCCTCCTCACAAAATCTTCCGCGACCGATATTAGATTGTCCAAGTCCTCCCGGGTGTGCGCCGCGGAGATGAATAAATGCGGGATCTCGGGTGTCAGATAAATCACTCCATTCTCCAGTGCATGTCTGAAGAATCTCTTAGCCATCTCCATATCCTTCATCTGCTGGGCCATCTTGGCATCTCGGGGCTTCTTCTTTGCGAAGTGTATCCCTATCATCGAGCCGATCCCGGTGATGTGAGCCGCCAACCCATGCTTAGAGAAAGCATCTTCGAGACCGTTTCTAGCATATTCTCCAAGCTGATTAAGTCTTTGATATATTTCAGGTCTCTCCCCTAGCTCCTTGAGAAGCGTGTATCCCGCTCTTGTGGTCAGCGGGTTCGCAGCATAAGTCCCGCCCTGAAATGCCCTTTCATGCGGTCGAGGACGCCTTATCTGGTCAAGAAGTTCCATTATCTCAGCCCTCCCTCCAAAGCCCCCGGCCGGGAAGATCCCGCCGCCCAATATCTTCCCGAAGATCGTTAGATCAGGCTTGACGCCATAGAGTTTCTGCGCCCCGCCGGGGGACAGTCTAAAACCCGTGATAACCTCGTCAAATATTAAGAGCGCGCCGAGCATATCGCAAATCTCCCGTAACCCTTTGAGGAATTCAGGTTCAGCCGGTATCGCTCCGCCAGCCCCGAGAACAGGCTCGACGATTATCGCCGCGAGATCGAGGTTTCTCACGCGTTTCTCAACACCCTCGAGATCATTGAATGGCAGGAGTATTGTGTACCTGAGCGATTCCTCGAGTATCCCTAAGCTTCCGGGGACCTCATATGGCGGCTGAACCCCTATATGGAGGCAGTCGTATCCGCCATGCCATCCGCCCTCGAACTTCGCGATCACCTTTCTGCCCGTGTATGCTCTAGCAAGCCTACAAGCATACATTGCCGCCTCCGTCCCACTATTCGTGAACCTCATCATCTCGACGCTCTCAACCATCCTTGATATCTGCATCGCCAGCTTAACCTCCCACTCATGTGGAAAACCGATATGGGCATACTCCCGTAGCTGGCTTACCGCCGCCTCGATAATCGGATGATAACCATGTCCCATGATCAACGCGCCATGCCCCATCCAGTAATCAGTATACTCATTTCCATCAAGGTCCCGGATCCTCTGGCCGCGTGCAGCCGAGACATAGACTGGATACGGCTCGAAGTATCTTATAGAGTAAGATACTCCTCCGGGAAGATATCTACAGGCTTTCTCAAACATTCTTCTAGAAGCCCGGGTCCTTTCCTCATACCTCATAACTCGATACAATAACTAACTCATTCAAGCATAAATCTTGTCCTAATGATCGAATTAATATGTTATTGCAGGAGCCTCCGGAAATTCCTCACCACATCTTGGACATTTGACATAGTCGCATGAGATGGATGATGGGCATCCACCGCAAGCAAAGGCTCTAGCATAACTAACCTCGAATTGGAAACCGCAGCTAGGGCATTTCAGAATCTTTTTCCGAGCCAACTTACTACATCAAAATAGGTGATGAGAGACCTGAAAAAGATTATGTCTGCTAGAATATATCCTAGATCCTAAATCCTATAATATGGGCCGGGTGGGATTCGAACCCACGACCTCCGCCGTATCCTCCTGATGATCGTGTGAGGGCGGCGTCATGGCCCCTAGACTACCGGCCCAAGCCGTCCCTATTCACGCTCTGCTTTAAAAATTTTAAAGCATAAACAAGCGTTACTCGAATTAACCGGGACCTACTTACATAGAGGTAGCTATGAGGGTCAAGCTGCCTTATGGTGAGCGCGGGCTTGAGATCAAACTTGAGAGATGTAGGATCTTAAGATCTATGGAGATGCCCGCTTTGGCGTCTGTTGAAAGTGAGCTTGAGAGGGCTCTGAGGAAGCCTATCTCGAGCACAAGTCTTGGTGATCTCTTAAAGGGGGCTAGTCGGGTCCTGTTGGTGGTACCGGATAATACTAGGGCCCTCCCATCTAGGCGTCTAATCCCCCGTGTGCTGGATCATGTGAAGAGGGCTAACCCCATGGCGGAAGTCCAAGTTCTAGTTGCGACCGGCCTCCATAGAGAAGTTGAGAGGGATGAGCTAGAGAGGATGTTTGGTAAGGATGTCCTAGAGAAATATGATATAGTCAATCATAGGGCATCCGATGATGAGCAGGTTGTGAAGCTTGATGCAAGGACGAGCTATGGGACGCCGATCCATGTTAATAGACTTGTTCTCGAGAGCGATGTCGTTATAGGGGCTGGGCTCATTGAACCTCATTTCTTCGCTGGGTACAGCGGCGGCAGGAAGATAATCTTGCCGGGGGTTGCGGGGAAGGAGGCGATATTCAAGAATCACGGCTTTAGGATGATTGACAATCAGAGATCTAGGGCCGGAATACTTGAGGGGAACCCGATCCACATGGATATGATTGAGTTCATGAAGATGACTCGGCTCGACTTCATAATCAATGTGACAATAAATGAAAGAAGGGAGATTACTGGAATATTCGCGGGTGATCCAGTAAGGGCTCATCTAGCTGGGATCGAGTTCCTAGATAGATTTGTCAAGCTTCGCGTTGAGAGACCCGCTGACATCATAATAACGACTAATGGTGGCTTTCCGCTGGATAGGGATCTTTATCAGGCTGTCAAAGGGATGGATACCGCCGCTTATGTGGTTAAGGATGGAGGAGTCATAATAATCGCCTCGGAGTGCAGGGATGGGCTCGGCGGCCACGAGGAGTTCCTGAGAATCTTCCAAGGTGCTGGCAGCCCCGATGAAATCCTCGAAAATATCAGGAAGAATGAGCCGATAAATGATCAGTGGGAGGCACAGATACTGGCAAGGGTCCTGAAGAGAGCCAAGGTGATCCTGGTGAGCGATTATATCTCTGAGAGGCTTGCGAGTAGCTTCATGCTCGAGCGTGCCAAGACCGTGGAGGAGGCGCTGGAGATAGCATTAAGTATCATTGGGAGGAGTGATGCTGAGATAATGGTGATCCCGGAGGGCCCCTATGTCATACCCTTAACTGATAATGGCATCTAATGATCTGCCTGACTCCTATTGTTTTAGCGAACCGCTACTTTCTAGGTGTATAACAATCTTCCCTCTCAGGCTCGGGATTATCTTCAACCTCGCGTTCAAGAACTCCTTCCTCAGCTCCTCTCCCTCTTGAAGCCAATCTAGGAATGTTGCTAGGGCTGCGATCTCGCTATGGGGCTGGTTTCCGATAGCAATATTATAGTCTGCCAAACCATAGACCTCTCCCGGGACCTTCTCTCCCCCAACAATCACCAATAGATCTTTACCATCTCTCCAGAGTCTCCTGACTTCATCTATTATATCAGGGAGGTTCACCCCATACATTGTCAGGTGTATTATTGTTGCCCCGGCTTCCTTGAACCTCCTAATCACCCCTCTCCAGTTATCTTCGAATCTTGCTGAGAATGGCCCGCCCCATTTCTCGACTATGCTCTCTATGCGGTGTATGAGGGAATCATCGCGGTCTCCCGTGATTATTATCTCGTGGGCACCATATGCTCTCGCGACCAAGGCAACGTGCGTCGTAACCCTCTTATCTCTTGCTATTCTATGGCCGAGCCTCAGGACCGTTATCTTGGACATCTCCCCACACTATTCTGCCTTTTCAGCTACCTCGGACTTCCTCGCCTCGGTCATCTCACTTAATGCCTTCTCAATCTCCTCGATCTTCCGCTTGAGAGCCTCTATCAGGTCCCTGTTCTCATGGGGTTCCATCGGCTTTTTACATACTGGACATCTGAAGAGCTGCTCCATAGCTTGGTCAAATAAGAGCCTGGGATGGCCTAGGATGCCACACCAGTAGAACTGGTTGCTCTCCTCGGCTTGGAGCTTCTCGATCAGCCTCTCCCGGATCTTCTGCATGTTTGATATTATAAATCCCGTCGCTTGCTCCTCTTGGACATACCACTTGAATATTCTGTGATCAGTCTTTTTATCCCTCGCAAGCTCATAGTAAAGTATTCCAATACTGTTAAGCCTGTGAAGTATCTTCCTCACCTCACGTACATCCATGTTAAGCTTCTTCGCAATCTGCTCATCAACTATCCCCGGCCTGCTTATAAGGAGCCGCATGACCTTAGCGGCCTCCTCCCCTCCGACGAGCCTCGCCAGCTCGACTAATGTCTCCTTCTCGATTATCAGAAGCATCCTATGGAATAGAGCTTATAGTGTCGCCTAAAAAACTTCCTCCGCGAACATGATCCTCGCTGAGAAGTGTGGGGGGAGGGAGGAGCTGGTAAGGGCTATTGAGGAGTGGCTCAATGGGCTTCTTGAAGAAGCCTCGGGGCTCAGGGTCGAGGCGAGGGAGGGGGTTGATGGATGGATCATCATAGCGCCGGATGAGGAGCTTGTTGAGACCATAATCCGGCTTCAGGCCAGGATCAATCCCATCTCGTCGGGGAAGCCACCCTATACAGCCCGTGTCAAGGATATCTCAGGATCAAGGATTGTTGTGGAGTATCCAAGCCCTAATGGCATCACGGTGAGCAGAGTTCTATCAGCCAGCGCGTTCGCGGCGAGTTTGGGATATAGCGGCGATAAGCCCCTAGAGTTTCTGGAGAACGTTGGCGTCCTTGAAGGGGCGCCCGTGAGCCTGTCAGCCAGAATGCCATCACTCGTACAGCTCGAGCTCCTCGCCGAGCAGGTGATGAGGGGGCTTGATCGGGTAATGATCCTAAATGCCGCTATAGGCGAGGTTGACAAATCCGTAGATATTTTCAGAGATCAGATAGCGCATCATGACCATCTAACTCTTTCATCACATATGTTATACCTGCGGCTTGGAGCAAGGCTTGATAAACTTGTGAATAGGTTGCGGCAAAAGCTTCCCCGCGGCGTAATCATCAAGCCGCTTCCATGGAGCCAAGTCTCTGAATTCCTGGAGTCCGGTAGTCTTCAAGTAGGAGAGATCCTCAAGCACATTGGGTTTGGGGAAGTGTGGGCCGGGTGGGATTCGAACCCACGACCTCCGCCGCCTCCCCCGGAAACCGTGTCAGGGCGGCGTCATAGCCTCTAGACTACCGGCCCAGCCGGCATCCTAACGTGATTCAAGGCTTTAGATAAATTTGTTTCGACGGGCTACCTCTTTATCTCCCTTCGCTTCCATCTCAGGTCATAGCTCCTGCATCTTCTACATTTCTCCGCGGTGGGCGCGTTCCTAGCCCCGCATTTCATGCAGATCTTATAGTAGAGCCTGCGTCTTTGAGCCAGCTGAAGAAGCATGATGTCCCTTATCGGCATGTCAAGATGTCCCTGAAAATGGAATAATTTAGCCATTATCCTCTACTAGCCTCCAGAACTCCTTAACGAGTCTCTCATCCATCTACTTCCATCTCCCCCTCGCTCCTACCCCCTCCTATCGTGGCCCCGGCCCTCTCCATGTTCCTCCTTATAATCTCGGAGGCGTATAATTCGCTCATAACCCTCTTGAGCTTCCCCTGCTCGTCCGTGAGCCGTATCCCTCGACCCTCTCATAATAATCGCCCGGTCTTCGCGCTTTTGGTTGAGTAACCTCGCCACCTCCCTCCCATCCTCCTCAATATTGGGAAAAGCCTCCTCCAAGACCCTATACCCCGTCATGGCCCTACAAGCCTAGGAGTAAAGACCCCGCCCCTGTTTTTGGGGTCTTTCTGAAAATGGAGGAATAAAAAGGAAGAAGGGAAGAGAGGTTATTCAAATGCATGTGGCTGAACAAGGCATCCACGCACCGTAGCACATCGTTTAAATAATGCCAGTAACCCCAAGCCCTGAAAAGGGTAGGGGTAATGGCCGGAGACCCGGCCAAGGGCTA